>VBEJ01000007.1 GCA_005882985.1 Chloroflexota bacterium | reverse complement strand
GGAGCAGATCGGCTACAACCCGGACAAGGCGAAGGAAAACCTGGCAAAGGCCCGAGAGAAGTTCGGGAAGGAATTCCCCAAACTCACTGTTCTCGTTCGGGATACGCCCGAGGGGAAGGCTCAGGCGGAGTTCTTGCAGAACGTCTGGAAGACGACGCTTGGGATCGAGACTGAGATTCAGCAGGCAGACTCTCCAACGCGCTCGAAGCGCCTGAACGGCCACGACTACGAGCTGGCGCCGAGGAGTGGTTGGATCCAGGACTACCCGGACCCGGAAGACTGGATGGGCCACGCAGCCGGACTCTTCACAACGGGCGGCAGTAACAACACGTCGGCGTGCAGCGACCCTGAGGTCGATGCTTTGGCCGATAAGGCCCAGACGAACACGAACGATACGGAAAGACGGGAGCAGTACAAGAAAATAAACGAACTCGTCACTACAAGGCTGTGCGGCTACGCACCTACCTACCATGAGGCTAATAACAACATTGTTAAGCCGTACGTGGTGGGCATGAAGGAGAACTCGGCCGCGCAGGACACGAGGCTACCGGGCGACTGGATAGCAGAGGCCTGGGGTCGCTCGAAGTAAAGAGACTGGACTCGTGAATGGATACGGGAGCCCACGGTTGGGCTCCCGTATTTCCTTTCCGGCTGGTTAGCACGATAATGCGACTACCATGACGGCCTACGTCATACGCCGCATTTTATGGCTCATTCCCGTCTTGTGGGCGGTGGCCACTATTACTTTCATCCTCATGCACGTCGTGCCTGGGGGGCCCTTCGACCAGGAGAAGCAACTACCGCCCGCCGTAGTCGCGAACCTAAACGCTAAGTACAACCTCGACAAGCCTGTCTACCAGCAGTATGGACTGTTCTTTTGGGACCTCGCCCACGGTGATCTGGGCGTGTCGTTTCGCAGCCAGCAGCCCGTTCTCGACCTGATCAAAGACGGCTGGAAGACTACCGCGCAGCTGGGTCTGATCACCTTCATCTTCGCCCTGATCTTGGGTATGACTCTCGGCACAGTTTCCGCCTTGAACCACAACAAGCTTCCAGACTACTTAGGCGTCTTTTTCGCCACGGCCGGAACAGCGATGCCAAGCTTCGTAATCGGCAGCTTCCTGGTGATCGTCTTTTCCGTAAAGCTTGGGTGGTTCGATGTGCTCGGTTGGGAGTTGGGCAACTACCGTAAGATGGTGCTTCCCGTCTTGACTCTAGGCGTGCTCCCTGCCGCCTACATTGCCCGTATAACAAGAGCGAGCATGCTGGAGGTCCTGAACCAGGACTACATCCGTACTGCCCGCGCCAAGGGCCTCGCCGAATGGATCGTGGTGTTGCGGCACACCATCAAGAATGCGATGGTCCCGGTTCTGACTGTGATTGGTCCAATCTTCGCGTTCCTGGTTACCGGCTCCTTTATCACTGAGACGATCTTTCAAATTAACGGTGTTGGCCGGCGCTTTGTTGCGGCTGTCTCGGAACGGGACTATGGGCTGATCATGGGGACGACGCTTTTCTACGCCGCGATCATCGCGATGGCAAATTTGGTTGTTGTCCTGGTCGTGGCGATTGCTGGCAACACATTGAGTGGCGTTCAGCGCTACAGCCCGTCAGCGCAGGACTACACGCATGTCCAGGAGAGCCCCTCGAGTCACAATTTCTTCGGTACCGATAATCTGGGGCGTGATACCTGGGCGCGGGTCCTCGAAGGCACGCTTATCTCGCTTCAGGTCGGGCTCGGCGTTCAGGTCATCGTGCTTGCGATCGGCCTCTTCGTCGGCGGTACGGCTGCTCTGGGCGGACGGACGCTGGACAACATCATGATGCGAATAACGGACCTGTTCTACGCCTTTCCCGATCTTCTGGCGATCATCCTTCTGAGAGCTGCCTTTGTCGATCGTGATTTGCCTGTCGTAGGGCACGACGCATCCCAACGTTTGCTCGTGATTTTCGCTATCTCATTCGTGGCTTGGGTGACGGTGGCTCGACTCGTGCGCGGTCAGATGCTTTCACTCAAAGAGCGGGACTTCGTGATCGCTGCGCGATCGATGGGCGCTTCTTCATTCCAAATCGTCTTCAAGCATATGCTTCCGAATACACTCGGCCCCGTAATCGTGGCAATTGTGTTCGGAATCCCGCTGGCGATCTTCGCGGAAGCGGTTCTGGCATATATTGGGATCGGCCTCCCGCCGCCAACAGCCAGCCTTGGCCGTCTCATCTACGACGGCTACGCGTATATCCGGTCGAACATCTATCTCGTTCTGTTCCCGGCGGGCACTCTGGCCCTTCTGATGCTCTGCTTCACATTCCTCGGCGACGGGCTGAGGGACGCTCTCGACCCGCGGGCTCGCTAGCCCGAGACGGGCCCGGCGTCGAGGCCGGGCGCCGTCATTTTCGCAGCGTCGAGCAGCCGATTGAGGTCATCTTCGGACAGGTCTGTCTTTTCGCGTGCCACCTCACGAATGGTGCGGCCCGTCTTCGCCGCTTCCTTGGCGATATCAGCGGCGGCGTCGTAGCCGATGGCCGGAACAAGGCCGGTCGTGAGCATAAGCCCCCGTTCGACCATTTCGGGGCCTCGCTGGGTAGCGGTCACGCCCACGACGCAGCGCTCGCTGAAATTTTGGCTTGCGGAAGCCAGGAGTTCGATCGCCTCGAGCAGGTTGTAGGCGGCCACGGGCATCATAAGGTTCAGCTCGAAGTAGCTGCCCTGCGCCGCCTGAGCGACGGCAGCATCACAGCCTATCACCTGCGCACTTACTTGAATCAGCGACTCCGCGATGACGGGATTTACTTTGCCGGGCATGATTGAGCTTCCAGGCTGCACCTCGGGGAGGGAGAGTTCGCCGAGGCCCGCGCGCGGCCCGGAGCCCAACCAGCGGATGTCGTTGGCGATCTTCTGAAGGCTGACAGCCACGGTACGCAGAGAGCCGCTCGTCTCGAGAACGGCGTCGAGGTTACTTTGCGCCTGGAAGTGGTTGTCGGTCTCATGGATGGCCACGCCCAGCTCTTGCGACAGGAGGGCACAGATGCGCGAGGCGAACTCCGGGTGAGTGTTGACACCTGTGCCAACGGCTGTGCCTCCAAGCGCCACTTCTGAAAGCTCTTCCTGCGCGTCTCGCAGTCGCCTAATCCCGCGTTCGATCTGGCCCGCATAGCCGAGGAACTCCTGGCCCAGACGGATCGGCGTCGCGTCTTGAAGGTGAGTGCGGCCGGTCTTCACGACATCCCAGAACTCCTTTGACTTCGATTCAAGAGCCGTTTGGAGCCGCCGCAGAGCGGGAATGAGGCGTTCCTCTATCTCTATAAGAGCCGAGATATGGATGGCGGTCGGGATGACATCATTCGAGGACTGACCCAGGTTGACGTGATCGTTCGCATGGACGGTCCTGGGGCCGCGCTCACCGCCTATAATTTCGCTCGCCCGATTCGCGATGACCTCATTGGCGTTCATGTTCGTCGACGTGCCGGAGCCGGTCTGAAAGACATCGACCACGAAGTGCTTGTCGAGCTTGCCATCTGCGACTTCTGTCGCCGCAGTCACTATCGCGTCTTCGATGCGTGGTTCTAGCAGGCCAAGGTCGGCGTTGACGCGGGCGGCGGCGAGTTTGATAAGGCCGAGAGCGTGGATGAACGGTCGGTCGAGCCGAAGGTTGCTGATGGGGAAGTTGACCACAGCACGCTGAGTTGAGGCGCCGTAGTAAGCGTCCGCGGGGACGTCCATTTGGCCCATCGAGTCCTTCTCCTGGCGTACCGGCCCGTCGCTCATTGCCGGTCGCATCATATCTTGAGTGTGAACGAAGAAGGAAGGCGACCGCCGTGCGATAATTTGGGCGTGGGCGGCGAAGAACTGGCGATCAACGGTGGCCCGAAGGTGCGCGAGCGCCCGTACCCGCCTTGGCCGGTTCTTGGAGATGAAGATGTTGGTGCAGTCACTGACGTCCTCCGCTCTGGCAAACTGACCCAACTGACTGGCCACCACGTCGCGGCGTTCGAGGAGGCATTCGCGAGCTGGCAGGGCGTCAACCATTGCGTGGCGACGAGTTCTGGTACGACCGCAATCCATACGGTGCTCGTGGCTCTGGGCGTTGGGCCGGGCGATGAAGTAATTGTGCCGGCACACACGTTCATAGCATCCGCAACGCCGGTTCTGCACCAACGCGCGAGGCCGGTGTTTGCCGACGTAGATCCTAGAACGTTCTGTATATCGCCTGACAGCGTGGCCGACCGGATTACGGAGCGGACGAAGGCGATCATCGCGGTACACCTGAACGGTCACCCAGCAGACCTCGACGCGCTCCTCACCTTGGCCAAGTCACAAGGTATCGCCGTTATTGAGGACGCAGCGCAGGCGCACGGGGCGCTGTACAAAGGCCAGAAAGTAGGGACGGTCGGCCTGGCCGGGTGCTTCAGCTTCTGGGAGGACAAGATCGTCACCACGGGCGGCGAGGGCGGCTGTGCGATCACGAACGACGATGATTTAGCGGAGAGGATGCGGCGGATCCGTCATCACGGCGAACGGGCGGTCGAGCGTGAGCGCAGCTATTACCACGCCGAGCTTGGTTACAACTACCGCATGTCGTCGTTGCAGGCGGCGACTGGCCTGGTGCAGCTGGGGAGGCTCGAAGAATACCTCGAGGCGCGGAGGCGGAACGCGACTTACCTGACCGACCGCCTGACGGAGAGTGTCGCGGTTGAGACTCCTTTCGCTGCCGATGAGTGTGTACATAGCTATTACAAGTACATCTGCCGGTTGGGACCTCAGGCCGGCACAGCCATCGAACGGTTTGTCGACGCCCTGGCGGCTGAAGGAATTCCGGTGTCTCGCCGCTACCCGACGCCTCTGCCGCAGCAGCCGGTATTCCGAGACGCGGGGTACGGCAAGCAACCGTGCCCGGTGGCAGAAAGGTTAAGCGGGGAGCTCTTCACTCTGCTCGTGCACCCGACGGTGACGCTAGATGATCTGGGTGACGTGGCAACGGCAATACGCAAGGTAAGCGCGCCGGCAGGCGCGAGCGCCCAGGCGCGCATCCGTGAAGACGCCCCGCAAGCGATCCAAGGCATTTTGGAAAGGCTTTCCCGGGCTGTCTTCATAAACAAGGAGGACGTACAGAACCGCCTGGTCGAGTTCTGCCTGACCGCTCTCGGTTGGCGTCTCGACGCGACAAACACCCAGGTGTGGGTGCCGATATCCCAGCAGATGGCCAATCTATGGGGCCTGCCTTCAGCGCAGACAAAGCGTGACTACGTGCTATCGTCTCGTGCCGTGCAGGTCTTGCATATCGAAGCGAAGCACAAGTGGCGACGCTTCGCCGTCGACCTCGATACCTTCCTCGACCGGATCAATCGCGGTGACTGGGACGACACGCGCCGTGAGGGGCCGAACCGGGAGCTTGGAGTCTTATTGTGGGCAGCGCAGGAGGCCGACGCCCGGCGAGCCGCGCTGATCGATGAGAAGCGGCTGCTGGTGTTCGAGCGGAACGGCGACTGGCGGCTCGCGAGAGAGGTTGACCTCTTCGTCGACCCGATTGACCGCGTCTGGGCGGCGTTCATGCTGCTCGCACCGCATTAGGGTCCGCTTGCAACACGTCCGATCACAACGCAACATCAGGTATATGGAGCCCCACTCGTGACCCGTCCATGGCGTGCCCGCCGCTTGCGGTTGCCCCGGCAGCACGCCGAAGTTGACCCCACCGCAGAGCTGGCGGCACCCGAGATCGGGGAGCCAGCTGCGCCTTCGATCGAAGTTGCCCGTACGACGCGGTTGAGCGAGACGTTCCGCGCACTGCGGCACCGCAACTACCGGCTCTTCTATACGGGGCAGGCGATTTCGCTGACAGGGACATGGATGCAGACGGTCGCGCAGTCGTGGCTCGTCATCGAGCTGACGGACTCGAAGGCAGCGCTGGGCATCGTCACGACACTCCAGTTCCTGCCGATCACGATCTTCGTGCTCCCGGCCGGGGTGATTGCGGACCGTGTCAATAAGAGGGACCTCATCCTTGCGACGCGAGCCCTGGCTATGGTGCAGGCGTTGCTGCTGGCAGTGCTCGTAGCGGCCGGCAGCGTCGAGCTGTGGCATGTCTACGTGCTGGCGCTGGTGCTTGGCGTGTCCAACGCCTTCGAGCAACCGACCCGGCAGGCGATGGTTGTCGAGATGGTGGGGAAGGACGATCTAATTAATGCCGTGGCGCTCAACTCCGGTCTATTCAACGGCGCGCGGCTGGTCGGCCCGTCAGTCGCTGGAGTGCTGATTGCCGTCGCCGGAACCGAGGCGGCCTTCGCGATCAATGCGGTGAGCTTCATACCGAGCATCCTCGCGCTGACCATGATGGACTTGAGCGAGCTGAAGATCAGCGATCGGGTTGCGCCGGCGCGCGCGAACCCGCTGCGGGAACTGCGGGAAGGCCTCTCGTTCGTCAAACGCACGCCGGCGGCGCTGATGATCATTATCATCGCGGCATTCCTGGGTACATTCGGCTACAACTTCATCACGGTGCTGCCTCTCGTCGCCCGTTACGTGCTGCAGGGCGATTCGGTCGACCTTGGGTTCCTGACCGCTGCGCTCGGACTGGGGGCATTTCTATCGGCTCTAGTGATCGCGGGCCAGCGCCGGGCGACGCGTTCCCAGCTGTTTGTGGGCGGCGCGTTGTTTGCACTGCTGCTCGGGGCGGTTGCGCTTAGCGAGTCGTTCTACTTATCGATGCTGTTTCTCTTCCTCACGGGAGTGGCGAACATCATCTTTGCGGCAACTTCAAACACGTCGCTGCAGCTCGCGACGCCGGACCACCTGCGTGGCCGAGTCATGGCGTTGTATATGCTGCTTATTGCCGGGTCCACGCCTATCGGAGCGTCGCTGACGGGCTTCATGGCCGAAGTGTTGGGTGTGCAGGTGACCATCGGAATGTTGGCCGCTGCCTGCCTGTTCGGCGTCGCCGTCGGCTTCTTGTATTACATCACCCATCGAGAACAAGTCGAGGCGACAGCGCATGCATCAGCGATTGTGGCGACGGCGCCTTAACCACCGTGAGAGAGTGCGATTCTCACACGCACGTGAAGCGACGCGATGCCGAGCACTAACTATCCCCTAATCGTCGGCGCGGGCCAGGTCACAAACCATCCGAAAGCGATCGAGCAGACGCTTGAACCACTCGAGATGATGGAGCGGGTGGCTCGGGAAGCAGAGAACGACGCGGGCGCGCCGGGGCTTCTCGAGAAGGTGGACTCGGTGCAGGTCGTGAACTTCATGTCCTGGTCGTACGCTGATGTGCCGGGTATGCTTGCCGCTCGTCTCGGGGCGACGCCGTCACATACTCTGTACTCCAGTATCGGTGGCGAGACGCCACAGCGGCTGGTCAACGAGACCGCTCAGGCGATTGTAGAGGGCCGCATTGGGATCGCGCTGCTCGCCGGGGCCGAAGCGCTGGAGTCGCGCCGTCTCGCACGAAAGCTGGGCGCGCAGCTTCCGTGGTCGCAGCGCGAGACGCCGCAGCATATCGACGGTGACAACCGGTCGGGCTTCAACGAGGTCGAGGCGCGCCACGGGGCCACGATGCCGACGCGCGTTTACCCGCTGTTCGAGAACGCTATACGCGCGAATCTCGGCCTCTCGATTGAGGAGCACCAGCGCCGGCTGGGCGAGCTCGGCTCTCGTTTCGCGGCCGTCGCCGCGGGGAATCCGTACGCCTGGTTTCCGGTGGAGCATTCGCCCGAAGAAATAACATCGGTTCGAGCGGACAACCGGATGGTCGGGTTTCCGTACCCCAAGCTGATGAACGCGATCATCGAGACCGATCAGGCGGCAGCGCTGATAATGACCGGGTCTGAGACAGCAGACGAGCTCGGAATCCCCGAAGACCGGCGGGTATACCTGCGCGGGTGCGGAGATGCGACCGACAAATGGTTTGTCAGCGAGCGGCTGAATTACCATTCGTCGCCGGCCATTCGTGCCGCCACGGGGCGGGCACTGGGCATGGTGGGAATCGGCGTCGATGATGTGGCGAGATTCGACCTCTACTCTTGTTTTCCTTCGGCGGTGCAGATGGGGCTCGACGCGCTTGGGCTGAAGCCTGATGATCCACGACCGCTGACCGTAACAGGCGGGCTGCCCTACGCCGGCGGCCCAGGAAACAATTACGTCATGCACTCGATCGCGACCATGGTGCAGCGTCTACGGGAGGCGCCCGGAGAGTATGGGCTCGTTACGGGCCTCGGCTGGTTCGCGACGAAGCATTCGGCCGGGGTGTACGGCGCGAAACCGCCGGAAGGCGTATGGAAGCGAACGCCACCCGCGGTCGACCAAAAGGAGGTCGATGCGATGGAAAGCCCGCCGTTCGTCGAGCAGGCGGAGGGCGAGTCGAGGATCGAGACATACACTGTGATCTTCAATCGTGAGGGCGAACCAGAGCAGGCGATTGTGATCGGCCGCCTCGACGAGGGCCCGAGCGGGCGTTTCTTCGCCAACACGCCTGCGGACCGCGACCTGATGTTCGCGATGACGCAGGAAGAGTGGGTGGGGTCGCGGGGGCGGGTGCGAGCGGAGGACGGGCGGAACGTGTTTGATCCATCGTAGGAGACATAAACTCAAACCAAATTCCTACTTGCTGCTAACTTCGGGATAGTTAGCAGGTGCTACAACGAACATAGCGCCGAGGCCACGGCAAATGCTAGCTCCGTCGCGGCTACAGTGCGGCACCGGGCCAGCGATGACATTACAATCGCTGCCCCGCTAGCGTACCGCAGCTCTGAAACGGCACGATTTTCGCGCGCTGTTTTCATACAAAACCGTAACCGACGTTGCCGATTGTGCGCGCTACAATGTAAAGTGCCATTCGGCCAGCATCCCGCCTCTGCTGTGCCACGCGAGAAGGAGACAGCGCATGGTAACTGTTGATCCGAAGGCCGGCCCGAAGTACATCTACCGCTTCACCGAGGGAAACGCCCAGATGCGAGAGTTGCTGGGCGGAAAAGGCGCCAACCTGGCGGAGATGACAAACATGGGTCTCCACGTGCCGCCCGGCTTCACGGTGACCACGGAAGCTTGCATGGCCTACCTCGCGTCCGGTGCATGGCCCGAAGGCCTCGGAGAAGAAGTCGAGGAGCACCTCCGAGACCTCGAAACAGAGATGGCCAAGCGGCTGGGTGACGCGGATGACCCGCTGCTCGTGTCGGTGCGTTCAGGCGCGAAGTTCTCGATGCCGGGCATGATGGACACGGTCCTGAATCTAGGGTTGAACGATGAATCGGTCCATGGGTTGGCCAAACAGTCCGGCGGAGATATGCGCTTCGCGCTCGATTCGTACCGGCGGTTCGTACAGATGTTCGGCAAGATTGTCATGGAAGTGCCTGCCGAGAAGTTCGAGCACAAACTGGACGAGTACAAGCAGCGAAAGGGCGCGGGCGCGCAGGACACGGACCTGGACGCGAGCGATCTCGAAGCGCTGCTCAACGACTTCCGGGCAATCTACAGCGAGAATGTCGGCGAGGACTTCCCGCAGGAGCCGCGCGATCAGCTAAGACTGGCCATCGAGGCGGTGTTCAAGTCCTGGAACGGCAAGCGGGCCCGCGACTACCGCCGGCAGAACAAGATTGCGGACGATCTCGGCACTGCAGTTAATGTAGTCGCCATGGTGTTCGGCAACCGCGGGATGGACTCGGGGACCGGCGTCGCGTTCACGCGGGACCCGGCGACGGGCGAGAGGGTGGCGTATGGCGATTACCTGCCGAACGCTCAGGGCGAGGATGTCGTCGCGGGGATCCGGAACACTCTTCGGCTGCAAGAGCTTGCGGATCTAGACCCGAAGTCGTACAGCGAACTGCGCGAAGCGATGGATACCCTCGAGCGGCATTACCGGGACATGTGCGACATCGAGTTCACGGTCGAGAAGGGCAAGCTCTGGATTCTCCAGACCCGCGTCGGGAAGCGTACGGCGTTTGCCGAATGGGTGATGGCATACGACATGCTGGAGGAGCGGCTGATCAGAGAAGACGAGGCGCTGTTGCGGGTGGACGCGAACCGGCTAGAGCAGCTATTCAAGCCGGTCATCAAGGCCGATGTCAAGGCAAGCGCTCACTCGATTGCCAGAGGGCTGAACGCCTCGCCCGGCGCTGCGGTTGGCAAGGTAGTGTTTTCAGCCGATGAGGCAGAGGAGCAGGGCCAGCGCGGAGAGCATGTCATCCTCGTCCGTCGGGAGACCACGCCGGACGATTATCACGGAATGATTCGATCGCAGGGGATTCTGACATCAGCCGGCGGGACGAACTCACACGCGGCGGTTGTTGCTCGAGGAGAAGGCATCCCCGCTGTCTGCGGCGCGGATGGCATCAAGATCGATCCCACCTCGCGGTCGTTCAGCGCCAATGGGACTACTGTCGGCCACGGGGAGTTCGTCACAATCGATGGGTTCGACGGTGCGGTCTATGTTGGAAAATTGGAGCTCGAAGAATCGAAGCTCGAGCGCGCGCGGAGAGGGGACGAGAGCGCAAGACAGGAGAAGATCTGGAAGGCGTTCGAGCGGTTCATGGGTCACGCCGACAGCGCCCGGCGGCTGCGCGTGCGGGCGAACGCGGATACGCCCGACCAGGCGAGGAACGCTCGGGAGCGCGGGGCTGAGGGTATCGGACTGTGCCGGACCGAGCACATGTTCCTCGTCGAGGAACGGGTCGCGGCCGTACGCCAGATGATTTTCGCCTCGACGCACGAAGAAGAGGAGGAAGCGTACGCCCAACTGCTGCCACTGCAGCGCGACGACTTCGTGGGGATCTTCCGGGCGATGGACGGCCTGCCTGTGACCGTCCGGCTGCTCGACCCGCCGCTGCACGAATTCCTCCCCGACCTGACCTCGCTCGCGGTTGAAGTGGCACTTGGCAAGGAGCGAGGCGAGGACGTGGCCGACCAGGAACGTGTTCTCGCCAAGGTACGTGAGCTTCACGAGGCCAATCCGATGCTCGGTCTTCGCGGGGTGCGTCTCGGCATAGTGAAATCGGGCCTCTACGCCATGCAGGTGCGAGCGATCCTGGAGGCCGCCTGCCTGGTCCGGAAAGAGGGCGGCGATCCCAAGGTGGAGATCATGATCCCGCTGGTGGCCACCCGAGAGGAGCTCCGGCAGATGCGCGAAGAACTCGAGCCGGTGGCGCGCGAAGTGCTGAAGCGAGAAGGAGTGGCGTTATCCCACCTCGAGTGGGGGACCATGATCGAGGTACCGCGGGCGGCGGTCACGGCGCGGGAAATCAGCGAGGTGGCGGAGTTCTTTTCCTTCGGGACCAACGATCTCACCCAGATGGGCTTCGGCTTTTCTAGAGACGATATCGGCAAGTTCCTGAGCATGTACGAACAACGCAGGCTGTTGCCGGCCAACCCGTTTGTCACGATCGACCGGCCCGGCGTCGGACGCCTGATGCGGATGGCGACGGAAGAAGGCCGCGCGGCCAACAAGAACCTGCACCTGGGAATCTGCGGGGAGCACGGGGGCGACCCGGCGTCTGTGGCCTTTTGCCACGAGATCGGGCTCGACTATGTTTCCTGTTCGCCGTTTCGGGTGGAGACCGCGCGGCTGGCGGCGGCGCAGGCGGCGCTTGCCGACGCGGCGACGAGCAAGCGCGACGTCTAGCGAGAGGGAGAATGCTCAGCGAAGAGGCCCTGTCCGAACTACTCTCGCAGCTCGACGGTGTTGCTAACGCGCCCCTTACCTCTTACCAGCGCGAGTTGCGCGCCCAGGGCTTGCTCGCCGAATCGGGAGTAACGGTCGCCCAGATTGTGAAGGCGATGCTGCGGTACAGCCTGCCGTGGAATCAGAAGAAAGCTGCTGAGTGCGGCCTGCCGGTCGATACCTGGCTCGAGGCGGCGCGGATCGTTAACCAGTCGCCCGGCCAGTCGCTCTGTGACCTGCTTGACCGGATCCACCAGATGGAGGCAGTCGCCGCAATGTTGCGGGCTGGATACGTTTCCGGCCGAGACGCGCACGGGCGCCTCGTTTGGTCGCGTTGACCCGCGGGGGAGCAGGTTGGCATAATGCGATTCACGAATTGGAGGTGCCTTGATGCCTGAATCCAACGGCGACCGGATCCTGCGCGTGGACATGACAACGCAAACAACGTCGTTCGATCCATTCCCGGCTGATTGGAAGATTTTGGGTGGCCGCGCCTTGTCCGCGCGGATCCTGCTCGAGGAATGCGATCCAAAATGCGATCCATTGGGTCCGGAAAATGTCCTCGTGATGGCGCCCGGCGTTCTTTCGGGCACGTCTGCGCCGACTTCGGGACGTATCTCGATGGGAGGCAAGAGCCCGCTGACCAACGGCATCAAGGAAGCGAACGCCGGCGGAAATCCCGGCCAGCACCTCATGAAGCTGAACATCCGAGCGGTCGTGGTGAAGGGCATGCCGGCTGACCCGGAGCGGCGTTATGGGGTCATAGTCGACGAGCAGGGCGCCAGGGTCGTGTCGGCCGATGAGTACAAGGGCATGTGGAACTACGCCGCGTGCGAGAAGCTCTTCTCGAACCAACCCGCGAGCGCGTCCGCGATCTGCATTGGGCCGGCGGGCGAGCTGCAACTGCGCGGCGCGTCTATCCACTGCACCGACCAGGAGAAGCAGCGCCATCCGGCCCGTGCGGCGGCACGCGGTGGCCTAGGCGCCGTGATGGGATCCAAAGGGCTGAAGTGGGTGCTGGTCGACCCAGCGCGCGCGCGCCCGCGCCAGCCCGCGGATGCGGCCGGCTTCAATGCGCTCGTAAAGAATTACAGCAAGGCTTACCGCGACGGGCCGCAGATCTTCAAATACGGGACGTCGGCGATCCTTCCGACCGCCAACTTGCTCAATACGCTTCCCTACAAGAACCGCACCGAGGGCCAATCGCCGGACGCCGCGAATCTCGCCGGGATGAAGATCGTCGAGAGCTTCGAGGTCCGCGGGGGTGGCATGCATAACTGTATGACCGGCTGCATTGTGCAGTGCAGCAACGTCGTACATGGCGAGGACGGAAACTATCTAACGTCGGCGCTCGAGTTCGAGACGCTCGCCCTGCTCGGCTCGAACTGCGGGGTCGATAGCTGGGAGAAGGTCGCAGACCTTGACCGGCTTTGCGATGAGATCGGCGTTGACACGATCGAGGCAGGCGCGGCGATTGCTGTGCTCATGGATGCCGGGCAGCTCGAATGGGGCGATGCGGAGGCTATGAAGAAGCTCCTCGCCGATGTCGGCAGCGGGACGGACCTCGGCACGACCGTTGGTAACGGCGCTGCGAGTGTGGGCAAGCGCTTCAACCACGCCCGGGTGCCTGTCGTGAAGGGGCAGGCAGTGCCCGCCTGGGACCCGCGCCCGCTCAAGGCGACCGGCGTGACTTACGCCAGCAGTCCCATGGGCGCGGACCACACGGCCGGGCTGGTGATCAAGCCCGGCATGCCGGAAGACCAGTACGCGCAGGCTTCGCGCGAATCACAGCTGGTGAACGCGGTATGCGACTCTTCCGGCTTCTGTCAGTTCCTCCAGCCGAGCTTGAAAGACATCGCCGAATTCTACAGCCTGTTGTATGGCGAGCCGGTAAAGCCGGAGCAGATGGCGGAGGTCGGCTGGCAGTGTCTTCAGGACGAGTGGGCCTTCAACGACCGCGCTGGGCTCACTGAAGCAGACGATGACCTCCCGGCGTGCCTTCGAGAAGAAGGAGTAGGCCCGGGCGGAATGATGAAGTTCGACGTCTCGGCGGACATCATCAGGCAGGCGAAGGAAAGAGCTCCCTGGCGCGAAGAAATGTTCGCGATGAGGGCCACGGGATAGACGTAGAAGTACGAAGTAAGAGGTTAAAGGAGGCGGTCGAAAGGCCGCCTCCTTTTGCATTCAGGCGGTAATATAGTAGACAGCACGCAGAGGATGCGAAGGAGGAACGCCCCATGACTACTGAGACTGCGCCTGCTGCCCCGCAGGCTGTGACCGGCAAGGAGTACCAACTGCTCATCAACGGCCAGCAGGTTGCTCCCAAGTCCGGAGAGATGATGGAGCGCCGCTATCCAGCCAACAACGACGTAACGGTCGCGAAGTTCGCGAAGGCGAGCGAAGAGGACGTCGACGCCGCGATCGAGGCGGCGCGGAAGGCGTTTGACAGCGGCGGCTGGTCGAACGCGCCGGCGCGGAACCGAGCGGCGGTGCTGCGGCGGACGGCG
>VBEJ01000189.1 GCA_005882985.1 Chloroflexota bacterium | reverse complement strand
ACGACGTCGCCCGTGCCCGCCTCGCCCTTCGTGCGGATCATCGCCGCGCCCTCGCCGATCCGGCGGAGTGCCTCGCCGAGGTCCCGGCATCCGCAGACGAACGGCACCTTGAAGTCGTGCTTTTCGATGTGGTGGACCTCATCCGCAGGCGTCAGCACCTCCGACTCGTCGATGTAATCGACCCCGAGCGCCTCGAGGATCTGCGCCTCAACGAAGTGGCCAATGCGCACCTTCGCCATCACCGGAATCGACACCGCCTCCATGATCCGCACGATGATTTCCGGGTCCGACATTCTCGCAACCCCGCCGGCCGCGCGGATATCCGCCGGCACGCGCTCCAGCGCCATGACCGCACACGCCCCCGCCTCCTCGGCGATCTTCGCATGCTCGGGCGTCACGACGTCCATGATCACGCCGCCCTTGAGCATCTGTGCCAGCCCGCGCTTGACTGTTTCGGTGGCTGTCTCGATGGCCATTCTGCCACTCCTCCTTCAGGGGGTGAATTCAGTATAGCTTGGGACGGGATGAAGTAGGTAGGAACCGCTTGCTCTCTTTGCTCCTTGCTCCCGCCACCTCGCGCTATCATGGCGACGTGCGCACAGCCACTGAGAACCAGGCCATCCAAGTAGAAATCACCGACGAGATGGTCGACCGATTCCGTGTCGCGCCGGGCACCAAAGTGAGGCTCGACCGTTGGGACACAAAATGGAACGTCCCCGCCAGCCTCGAGCTACTGAACAAGGATGAGCTGAAACGCGAGGCCGATGAGTTCATCAAACAGCGCGTTCAGGAGCTCGCCGAACTCCAGGACGTCTTCTGGGCCGACGGTCGCTACTCGCTCCTCGTGATAGTCCAGGGCTCGGATGCTTCTGGCAAGGACAGCATCATCAAGCACGTCACCTCAGGCATGAACCCCGCCGGCGTCACCGTCATTAGCTTCAAAGAGCCGTCGCGCGAGGAGCTTCGGCACAACTACCTCTGGCGCTACGTCAGGGCGCTACCGGAACAGGGCGTTATCGGAATCTTCAACCGCTCGTATTACGAAGAGGTGTGTGTCGTGCGCGTGAACCCTCAGCTGCTCCGCGAGCGTCCGATGTCCGAGCGGCCGATCGACAAGACGTTTTGGCGCGACCGGTTCGAGGACATCAACTCGTTTGAGAGGCAGATGACGCGCAATGGGACAATTGTGCTCAAGTTCTTCCTCCACCTCTCCAAGGTCGAGCAGAAAAAGCGCCTGCTCCAGCGACTGGAAGACCCGCGCAAGCAGCGGAAGTCCTCCGCCAGCGACATTGCCGCACGCGAGCAGTGGGACGACTATCAGAGCGCCTACGAAGCGCTGTTGACCGAAACGTCTACGCCTCACGCCCCCTGGTGGATAATGCCGGCCGACCGGAAGTGGGCGCTACGCAGCCTCGTCGCGCACGTGATCTGGAGGGAGTTGGCGCAGCTTGACCTGCGTTATCCGCCGGTTGATGGGGAAACGCGGAAGGTAATCAGGCTCGCGATTGAGAAGTTGAACGCCGAGTAATGCGCATTGGCCTCATCTCCGACACGCACATACCGACGGCCGCCAAGGAGCTTTGGCCGCAGGTCTACGACGCCTTTAGAGGCGTCGATCTCATCATGCACGCCGGCGATCTCATGGTCCCGGAGGTGATCGACTGGCTCGCAGAAGTCGCGCCCGTTATGGCCGTCTGGGGCAACGGCGACTTCCGGGGTTGGCAGCGCACCGTCCCCCCGGACGACCCGCGCTTGTCCGAAGCCAAAGTTCTAACGGTCGGCGAGCTCCGGATCGGCCTCGTGCACGACCTCCAGCTTCCGGAGCACCCACCCCTGCGCACGCTCGACGGCCAGATGAACCACTACTTTCGCGGGCCGGTAGATGTCATCGTCCGCGGTAGCACCCACGCCGCCGAAATCACGGAACTCAAGGGCGTCCTCATCGTAAATCCGGGCAGCCCGACCTTTCCCAACCACCAAAGCACGCGCCTGGGCACGATCGGCTTTCTCGAGATCGAGGACGGCGTAGCCAAGCCGTCAATCGTGCAGCTTATGTAGCGCGTGTCGAAGCCCGCCTTCGGGCTGGGCGCCGCCCCGCTTCGATAAAAAAGGGGCGCTCGGCCACCGTTTTGCTTAAGTGGAACTTTTCGGAGATTTTCCTCGTTTATCGAGTAGAGACATCTCACGGAGGGGTGAAGCCATGACGACTAAATCGTGGCGCAACTGGAAGAGATTCGGCGCTCTCGGGGTCATCGGAAGTGCAATGCTGCTCGCCGCCTGCGGCGGCAGGACGGTGAACCAGAGCGGATCAGGCACGGAGTCCCGCGCTCAACAAGACCCGGGAGCTGGCCCGGCGCCGTCGGGCGACAATGCTTTGCCTGAGCCAAACATCCAGGACCGCAAGATCGTCCGCAACGCGAATCTTGAGTTGCGGGTCGATAGCGTTACGACTGCGGTTCAGCAGATCGACGACGTGGCGGCCGGTGCCGGAGGATTCGTTTCCGCTTCCAATGTCTTCGTAAATTCGGCAAGCGACGGTGAGGACACCGCCAGCCGCACACAGACGGCGACACTCACCGTTCGCGTGCCTGCCGATGCCTATCCCACAGTGATGAGCCGTCTGCGCGGCATATCGAAGGAAACGGTCTCGGAAACTAGTACTGCATCAGAGGTGACTGAGGAGTTCACGGACCTCCAGGCGCGACTGCGAAACCTGCAGGCAACGGAGCAGCGGTATCTTGATCTGCTCAACAAGGCTGCCTCGATAGACGAGATTCTTACCGTTCAGGACAGGCTCAACGGCGTCCGCCTAGAGATCGAGCAGGTGACGGGTCGGATCAACGTCCTGAGCAACCTCACCGACTTCGCGTCAATTACCGTGCAGTTGAGCCCGCTACCTGCGATAGCACAGGGCGGCACCGAGAACTGGGCGCAGAAGGCGTGGATCGCTTCATGGGAGACATCGCAGGATGCGATCGTCGTCCTCGGCACCATCGCAATCGTCAGCGCCGTATTCCTCGCCTGGCTCGCGGTCCCTGCCGCGATTACACTCGTCATCTGGCGGCTTTTTGGGCGCCGGATTGGCGATTGGGGCCGTAGAATCGCCCAACCCGGCGCGCCGCCGACAAGAAGCGACTGAGCGGTCGAGCCGCCGCCTATCCGCCGAACGCGGCCGAACTATACGGTTGATTGGGCATTATGCCGCGCATATAATCGCTTGGTTTGATAACCTAACCCCGAGACGCCCTTGGACTACGACTCGCTGAGGATTAAAAATGTGCTGGTGCCGGTTGATGGCTCAAGGGCGGGGTTCGACGCTCTCGCTCTCGCCTGTTACCTCTCGAAGCGCAACAAGGGCACCGTCTACGCCGTTTACGTGATCGAAGTAGCTCGAAACCTGCCCCTGGACGCCGAAATGTCCAATGAAGCGACCTCCGGCGAAGACGTCCTCACCGAAGCGGAAGGCGTAGCAGACCGGGTGGACTACAAGATCTCCGGCGAATTGCTGCAGGCCCGGGATAGGGGCCACGCCATCGTTGATGAGGCCGCGGACCGCCAGGTCGACGCCATCGTCATGGGCATCGGTTACGAGCGTACTCTCGGCGACTTCCAGGTCGGCACCGCCGCGCAATACGTCCTTACGCACGCGCCCTGCCAGGTCATCATTTTCCGGGAGCCGGTCCGGGAATAACCGATGAAAGTCGTAATCATGGGCTGCGGTCGAGTCGGCGCCACGCTGGCCACCTGGCTCGACAATGACGGACACGACGTCACCGTGATCGACATCCGGCCCGATGCGTTCAAGCGTCTGCCCGCGGAGTTCAAAGGCCGCAGGCACGCCGGCAACGCCATCGACCAGGACGTGCTCGCCCGCGTCGGTCTAAGGCAGGCGGACGCCTTCGTCGCGGTCACCCAGGGCGACAACCGCAACGTCATGGCGACGCAGATGGCCAAGCACCTCTTCGGCGTTCGCCGTACCCTTTGCCGCATCTACGACCCAATTCGCGAGGAAATCTACCGTGACCTCGGGCTCGAGACGATTAGCCCGACGCTAGTGGGCGCGCAGCTCCTCATGGACCTGCTCGACAAACAGCCGGTTGCCGGGGACGGGGAGACCGAGGCGTAGATGTACATCATCGTCGTCGGCGCCGGAAAGGTCGGCTATTACCTCGCCAAGGAGCTTCTCGAGGCGCCCGAAGGCCACGAAGTCCTCATCATCGAGCTCGACGCGGCCAAGGTCGAGCGCGTCACCCAGGAGCTCGGCGATATCGCCCTCCGCGGCGACGGCTGCGAGGCGGCGACCATGGAGAAGGCTGGCTACGGTCGCGCCGACATGGTGATCGCTGTAACAGGCGACGACGAAGACAACCTCGTGGTTTGCCAGGTGGCCAAGGCAAAGTTCAGCGTGCCGCGGACCGTCGCGCGCATCAACAACCCGAAGAACGAGACGATCTTCAAGCAGCTCGGCATCGATACTACCGTCAGCGCCACTGCCGCTATCCTCGCCCAAATCGAGCAAGAGCTGCCGATCCACGGGCTCATCCAGCTGCTCGGCTTGAAGGGCGGCGGCCTCGAGATCGTCGAGGTCAAGGTCCCGCAGCGCGCCTCGGTGGTCGGAAAGCGCATTAGCGAACTCCTGCTCCCGCAGCAGTCGCTGATCACGCTCATCATAGACTCGGACGGCACTCCGCGGGTTCCCAGCAACGACACGGTCATCCGCGCCGAGGACCAGGTAATCGCGGTGACGCGCCGCGAGACCGAGGATGCCCTTCGCGCTGTGTTGACCAATTCCTCCTCACCAGACGCAACCGGCCACTAGGATGGGCGGCTCCGTCGGACAAGCTGGCGCGCCGCAGCAGCGGGCAGGTCCGCGATTAGCCTTCTTGGGCCCTGCCGGTACCTTCAGCGAGGAAGCGGCCCTCAAGTACGACGCCGGTGCCGAGCAGGTACCGATGGCCAGCATTACCGCCGTAGCGAGCGCCGTCGATTCGGGAATGGCCGATCTCGGCATCGTTCCGATCGAAAACAGCCTCGAGGGCTCTGTTACCGAA
>VBEJ01000188.1 GCA_005882985.1 Chloroflexota bacterium | reverse complement strand
GAGCACTCCTCCCTGCGCCTTAATGTGCGGCGGCGCCTGGTAGAAGCGCGAAAGCGGGTCGTAAGCAAGGTCGAGCGACTCAGCGCCGAGTTCCGCGCCCAGGATCACGGCCGGGCGCTTCACCATCACCCAGCGCCTGTCGAACCGCGTGTCGTCTTTGACCGACTCGTCGAAATCTTCGACCGGCTCATGAATCGCCTGGTCAAGAACTCGGATCACCTGCCCGTACGCATAGATCGCGTACGGCACGAGCACAAAACCGTCGAGATCGTGGGCGAAGCGCTCCAGGATCCGCGTCTTACCGTTGCCCGAGGGCCCGTAGAAAATCCCGGCCTTGCCGGAGAACAGCGCGCGTGCAACGCTGTCAGCCGTCTCGCTCGAAAGGACCAGGTCCTGCAGGACGTTCTTGATCCGGCCGCGGCCCTGCTCCTGCTTCTGCTTCTGCGCCCGCACCCGGCGGATCACCTCGCCGTACTGGTCTGCGGTTACGGGCGCCGGCCCGGCGTAGCGCTGGCGCTCCAGCGCCTCTGCCACGCGCGCATGGCCGCGCTCAGACAGACGGTAGCGATAGTTCCCCGTGTATAGGTCGGACTGGCTCAAGACCTCAATCAGGCGGTCCTCACTCAGGGCCGCGATCAGGTGCTGCACGATGTTAGGCCCGAGGCCGAGACGCCGGATCAGCTGAGCCACTGATGGAGTGCCCGAGTAGTGGATGATCTTCAGCGACAGGTCGATCAGGAACGCCTTTGACAGCCCCAGGTCCACGAGCGTCCGCGGCTGCCGGGGCAGGATCGAACCCTCAGGAAGTTCGTCGTCCTGGTCCTTCTTCTTCCCGCCCTGGCTGATGAAGCGGGACAGCGAATCGCCATGCCGCTCCTCTTCCTCCTCCTCTTCCACCGCGGGGTCCACCAGCCCGGTCGCCTGGAGCTCACCCGGGTCTCGCGGCCGTGGCGGCGCGCGGAACTCCGGGTCGCTGCTTGTCCCCGGCGGTCTCGTCGTTGGACGAAGAGCGTCGCGCTCCGGCCCGTCCGCTCCGTGCCTGTTCCCGCGCTCGTCGGTCCCCTTCTCTGCCTGATCCGTCATCGCATGAACCTCACGGCCGCTGCCTCGCTGTAGGCGGGATAGCGGTCTAATAATCGGCCCACTTTGAGCCTTCAATGCTAAGACGCGCCCCACGAATCAACCGTTACCGCCATCGCCGGGAATTCGAGCGGTGGGTTAACACTGACGAGCGACATTTGACGCCGTCCGAATTCCCGATGTATAAAAACCGACATAGGGCGGAGGGGCATTAATCAGATTAATAACCGCCCATAGATAGCACTATGGATATTCCCGAAGGGGTAATCGACCGCCTGCCCAAGTACGCCCGCGCGCTCGGGCAGTTGGAGGCGGAGGGTCGCGACGTCGTCAGCTCGCAGGAGCTGGGCGTGCGGCTCAACATCACGCACGCGCAGATCCGCAAGGACCTCAGCTACTTCGGGCGCTTCGGCAAACAGGGCCGCGGCTACAACGTCCAAATGCTCCTCGACGAGCTCCGCCGCATCGTAGGGTTGAACCGCCAGTGGAAGATGGCGCTCGTCGGCGTCGGCCGGCTCGGCAAGGCGATCCTCGGCTACGAAGGCTTCTCGCCGCAGGGCTTCCGGATCGTCGCCGCCTTCGACTCTGACCCCTCGCTCATCGGCACGCGCATCAACGGCCTCACCGTCAAGCCCGTCGCCGACCTCGAGAAGGAGCTGTGCGACAGCGGCGCCGACATCGGCATCGTCGCGACGCCGGCCGAGACGGCGCAGGAGGTGATCGACTCGCTCGTGCGCTGCGGCGTCCGGGCCATCCTCAACTACGCTCCCGCCTTTCCCAGCGTCCCCGACGGCGTCCACGTCCGCCATATCGACCCCGTCCTCGCGCTCCAGGCGATGACCTACCATCTGAAAGCCGGCGCCGGGCCAGGGTAAGCGGCCGCGAGCACGAACGCCTACGCCGTCTGCCCGCTCGTCATCATCACGGCGGGTTGGGATTTCGACGCACGCTACATCTCCGGGGCGGACGCAGATATGGCCGTGCTCCAGGAGTGGCTGCTGGGGCAGGTCGGGAAGACGTGGCGAACGATCCCGGCGGTGCGCATCGACAGCGTAAAGACCGCTGAGGAGCATGCGGCCGGAAACATCTACTCCGACATCGCGGAGCAGCTTCGCACTCAGCCGGCGCGCTTCGATGAAAGCGGCGAGCGGACCGACTTCTGCAACTGGCGGCGGCTCTACGTGCTTTACGCTACCGGGTATCCGAAGCTCGAGAACATGTCCGGCCGGCAGCCATTCGGGTGTCCCCCTGCGCCGGAGAACCCGATGGAGCCGTATGGACCGGGAGTCGCCGGCGGGCCCTCGGGCTGGGCGATGGAGCTGATCGCCGGCCGCATCAGCGAGGACGACTGCCGGGAGCAGGTCGCGCCGCCTTCGCAGCCGCTGGGCACGGTGCGCGGAGCGACGCTGCACGAGATGCTGCACTGCCTCGGCGTCCAGCACCCAACGGAGGAGGAGCACGGCCCGGAGTCCTGGCTGAGCCCGATGGCCGGCTTCTGGTTCTTCGGCCTGCCCGAGTGCCGCCTGCTGCCGCACGAGGTGGCGTACCTGCGGGAGTCGCACTTCTTCTCTTGAGGAGCGGCGAGCGCGGGTGACGAAAGCGGCCGGCCGGATCTCGCCGCGGTCCAGCCGGCCTAGCTCCCAGGGGCAGACACCCGCGTTATGTTTAGCGCAGAGCCGAGGACCAGTCGAGCGTCGAGGATGACGCGCGCCCGGCAGTCCACGCTCGAAAGCACGGACCAGTCGTTGCGCCCGGCACCGACTTGCAAGGCGGTCGTGCCGACAGTGTAAAGAGCGCGGGGCGAGCACCTTACCTCGCGCGGTCCCTCTCTTTTGGGTTCCGCGTCTCTTCCGGCTCATGGGACCGCCCCCATCGGGGTGCTCTCCCACATGCCGGAAACGAGAGCCGCCGGATGCACCGCCGTATAGAAGACCACGTGCATTATGGAAAGTCAACGGCCCACGATGCATGGCGGTGCTGTTTGATATGGAACTGTAGCGGCGGACGCGAAGTACGAGGTACGAGGCCCTGTATTGAGCGCAGGCGTCGCTGTTACTTGACAGATTAAATTGTTTTGTAGTTTCGCTGCTTTTTTATACATACAGCATGTATATTTCTGCGCCCGGAGTGTGTGAACCGCAGAAGGAGCCGCCTTTCTTGGCCTGACGCTCGATCTTAGAGGGTACGGGAGTGACGGAGTAGATGCCGTGGCTGGCAGCATTGTAGCGGGTGACGCCCTTCCCTTCTGCGATCCTGGATCCGGTCTGGTTTGGCATGGCTTCAGGGTAAGGCTTCGCGGAGCGATCTCCAAGGGGGGAAGTGGCGCTCCGTGAGGGACTGCTAATCGGGGCACGTGAGCGTCGAAGTCTCGCCGAACGCCGACAGCGCAGCGTAGCTCGACCCGTCCGGCGTCAGGTTCACACCCCCTGCGAACACGCCGCCCTCGGCCGATGCCTCACGCCGCTGCGACGTTGCTGCGAGGTGCACGGTGCAGCCGTCGACCGGCAGGTCGCCCGGCCCGCCCTCGATCACCAGCTCGCCCGTGCCCGTCCAGCGCAGGTTGACTTCCACATCGAAGCAGTCATCGAACGGCCGCAGCTTCAAGCGCCCGTTGTGCAGCACCTTCGCCCCGCACACCGGGATCGTCAGCTCCACCGACGCCTCCGTCACGTCGCCGTTCATCTGGAGCGCGCCCGGCTCCCCTTCCACGCTGCCCGCCACGTCGATCTGCTGCGCGTTCGGCCGCTTCGAGTCCGACTGCAATATCTCGATGCTCGCGTTCAGGTGGCGCTCGACGCCCGCGGCCGTAGTCCGCTCGCTATCGGCGACCACGATATCGACCGAAGTGTACAGCCCGTCCTCGCTCGACAGGAGGACGGCCGATGCCTCCCGGTCCGCATACGTGCTCACCGAGTCCGATGCCGACGCCCCGCGCACCTGCAGCGCGACGACGATGATAAACAGCGCGAGTGCGGCCTTCAGCGCCGCCGGCGCACTCGCTTTCAGACAACCCAACCCGGACCTCAGTCTCATCTGACCCCCGCTCGTTATGTTAGCGAGCCCGCCCGTTCACTTTCGACACCCGGGCATATGAATCCCGCAAATGTTATGTAGGAACGCAGGCGCCTTCAAACAAAGACAGCGGCAGGAGAAAGACCGAAACGTAGGCGGGCAGCTTTCTCGCGCAGCGAGTGCGCCTACGCGCAAGCTGCCCGCACGCCGCGGCCACCACGCGCCTTCCCGCTCATCCTGAGCGTATCGAAGGATCGAGCGGAGCCACCATGCCCCCTCCAGCCTGCGCGCCAATCAGGGACAGGTGACCGTCGAACTCTCACTGAACGCCGACGGTGCGGCGTTCCTCGACGCGCGTTCGGCGCGAGGTTCAAGCCGCCGGCGAGAAGGCCGCCCCCGGCGAAAGCCGACCGCCGCATCGACTGTCCACTGAATGAGACCACGCAGCCACAGACAGGGCCGTCCGTTCTTCATTGAAATCTCACCGGCTTTTCGAAGCATGTTCATGCCCCGTGAGGCAGCATCATGACAGGATCATGGTGTCGCCAAACAGCCAAGTAGCCGGAAAGGAGTCGTCCCATGGTCAGTCCAGCTGATATCGCACGGGAGTATGTCGAGAACTGGAACCGCCGCGATTGGAAGGCGTACCGCGAGTTACTCGACGACCAGTACACCTATACAGGCGGAGACGGACAAACGCAGCGTGGCCCCGAGGCGGGCATGGCGGTCGGTCAGATGTTCGCCACCGCGTTTCCGGACGGCCGCATAGACCTCCGGCAAATTCACACCGCCGGCGACACCGCTATCGTGGAGTTCACCGGCCGTGGCACGCACAGCGGCGACCTGATGGGCATTGCGCCGACGGGGCGCCACATAAGCATACCCGTCATTACCGTGCTCACCGTTCGCGGTGGCAGGATCGTGAGCGAGCGAGAGTACATGGACATGGCGCACATGATGCGCCAGCTGGGCGTGATGCCAGCGGCCGCTACGGCCTGACCCGAGAGCATCCCTGAGACGCCGCCCGGTCTGGTGGGTCCGCACCATCAACCGGGCGGCGGTCTTGTCGCTCGGGACCGTCCGGCGGAAGACGTCTTGCTTGATGGGCGGGGCCGACGCCCAGCAGGCCAACCAGTTAACGCCTATCGGGAACGACGTAGTAGGGACAGCAGATACCATCCGAGGCGACGGAGAGCCACGTCCCTTCCGTGGGCGTTGGCGACGGCACATCTGGACGAAACCTCGAACGCAATGGCACGAACACTCCTCGTACCTCTACGAGCCAGACAGGCGCGGTGTCGGCCACGGCGCCGATAAACACCTGTCCGCCAGAAGGGTATGTCGCTCGATTGATCCTCTCACGAGCTTTAGCCCAGGTGGTAAGCGTCGCCTTCGCCGTCGAGTAGTCTGGCCGGTTGCAGACATCGACCTCCCGGATCCTGTCCAGAGTGTAGTTAATGACCTCGGATGCCGGGTCAAGAGTGTTCACGATGTTCC
>VBEJ01000106.1 GCA_005882985.1 Chloroflexota bacterium | reverse complement strand
ACCTTCACTTTTTTACTTGTCAGTGCGTTTCAGCCGCTGCTATACTTGCGCGACAAGACAACCTATCGGCGGAGGTAAATGTGGTCGTGGTGAACAATTTCCCGAAGTGTCAGAAATGCGAACTCGGTGACCTCGTGCCACTGTCTGACTTCGGCAGCCAGGGGGCGGCGATCTACTTCAAGGCGTGGGCCTGCACCAATCCGACTTGTGGTTTCAACATCAAAATTCGTAACGGCGACCTTTACATCGACGAGCCAATATCCAGCGGCGCGATGCATACGCCGCGCGTCCGCGCCTAACGATCCGATAAGCAATACAAGTTAGCTCCGGGCGCTGACGTCACTCAGCTGACGGCGGGACTGTCACAGAATCCCAGCCCGGCGCGTCTCTGAATATTGCCGGGCTACGACTTATCTTCCCCGAGCCACGGCCTTGTATACTACTTTCCCCGCCATGTCAAAGTTCTTCAACAGATACACAACAGCGCTGCCGCTCCTGTCTCTCGTCGCATTCGCCCTGGCCGTGACTGGTGGATCGCAGCCGACTTACGCGCATCACTTATGCGGCAATACAGGCAGCCCGTACGGAGCGTTCGATATCCAAACTTATGAGGCTGCTGACTATCGCAACGTCTACGCGCGGACGATGGAGCTGGCGGGCTGGAACCGGCTGTTCCCCGAGTACCCCACGTTTGCCCCTCCCGCCATGGAGACAGGGGACCGTGGGGCAGGCTCGGGATCGCTTATGGGGCCTTACATCCCACCAGTGCTTCTGAAGTCGATCGCGTGGATCGAGAGCGGCTGGGCACAAGCCAGCTACGATCCCCCCGTCCAGTATGGCCAGATAGGGCCGGTGCTTTCTTCACACGACTGCGGCTACGGAATCATGCAGGTGACGTCCGGAATGCAGAACGTTTCCGGTGTCCCCACGCTTGACCAGGCGATGATCGGCGGCCATTACGCCTTCAATATCGCACGGGGCGCGCGCATCCTCGCAGAGAAGTGGAATGGGGCGCCCGAGTACCGGCCCATTGTTGGGACGCGCAACCCTACGGTCATCGAGGATTGGTACTACGCCCTGTGGGGCTACAACGGGTTCGCATTCAAGAATCATCCACTCAACCCTGACTACGCCTGGCCGCGCCCGGCTTACGATTGTGGTTCGGCCCGCTCATATCCCTACCAGGAGCTCATCCTCGGGTGCGCGCAGAATCCGCCGGCGCGGGGCGGTTCGCAGCTGTGGAACTCGCAGCCCGTAACTCTCCCGAACTTGTCTGATCCGGCCTTCTACGATCACCTGAAGCTTGAGAACTGGAATCCCTGCTCGTCCAATCTCCAATGTGCCGCCATGGACATTCCTACGCCCAACCCAGCGCATCAAGACCCAAGCGGCACTGATTTGAATCGAGGCCAGGTTCTCGGCTCGCCATCGCTCGGCCTATCGACATCGAACGTGGTGCTCTCTGCGGTCCCGGGCAGCCAAAGCCCGCCGGCCCGTATTGATGTGTTGAACCGTGGCAGCGGCTTGCTAAGCTGGCGCGCGACAAGCACGGCCGCCTGGCTCAAGGTATCGCCCTACCAGGGAGTAGCGCTGGGCGCCGATCTGGGCCCGTATAACGGCAGCTTTGCGATTCAGGCCGATACGGCGTCGCTCTTACCCGGAACTTACACTGCTCAGGTAGTCCTGGAATCCGGATATGCCACGGGGGTGCCCGCCAGGATTAATGTAACGCTTAATTTTGGCGACGGCGCCGTTATGCGGCTACCTGACGGCTCCGTGTATGTGCTTCAAAGCGGACTTGCCCGCCATGTTCCTGACGGTGCGACGTTTGAGGCGTACGGGTTTAGCTGGGCGAGCGTCCTCGCTGTGCCCCAGGACTGGCTGACAGGCAAGACACGTGGGCAGGACCTGCCGTCCGTTCTAGCGGACGGCAGGTTGATCCGCGGCCCAGACGGCGGGACTTACGCGATGCAGGCGGGCAGGAAACGTTGGATAACGGGACCTGCCGCATTCGCCGCCTGCGGATACGGCTGGGATTCCGTTTCGTCAGTGTCCGGCCCGACTGTTGGGCAAATTCCAAATGGCGCGTTCCTTGGCGGTGCCCCGTGTCCGCAGCCTTCTTTCCCGGACGGGACGCTGCTCCGAACATCCGATGGTGGGATCTGGGTGACGGTCGGTAACGGACGCAGGTGGGTAACGAGCGGCCAGGCGATGTGGGACTGCTTCTATCAGTGGGGCAACGTGAACGGTCTGGGTGATAGCCTCGTGACCCAACGTCCGATCTTCCCCAATGTTGAGAGCTGCAAGAATGAAGGTTCGATTCTTCGCCGCGCGGATGGGTCCGTGTATCTCGTTCGTGGCGGACTCAATCACCACGTCCCCAACGGGCCGACCTTCGAGGCGAACGGACTGGATTGGACGCGGGCGACCCCGGTCGACGGATTCTGGCTGCCCGTCGGCGACCCGCTCCTGGACGTGCTGATGAACGGCCGGCTCCTCCATGCGAGCGGTAAGGTTTATGTGATGGATGGAGGCGTCAGGCGGTGGGTTGCGAGCGCCGCCGTCTTCAACGCCTGTGGTTACAACTGGGGCGCCATAAGCAACATCTCAGCAGGGACGCTCTCTACGGTGCCTGAGGGGCCGCCGCTTCAGTCGCCGCCCTGTCCGGCGCTTACGTTGCCCATCGGCACGTTATTGCGCGGGTCAGACACTGCGGTCTGGACGACGCTGGGGCCGAATCGCAAGTGGGTGATGAGCCCTGAGGCTATCGCCGACTGCGGCTACAATGGCGGTAACGTCCAGTTTGTCCCGGACGGTCTCCTTGCCGCAATGCCGGCAATAGGCGCTGTGCAGGGATGTACGACGGAACGCTCGCTTGTGCTTACCCGAGACGGCAGGGTATCGGTGGTTCGTTCTGGTTTGAGACGCTGGGTGCCGAATCCGGCAACGCTGGAAGCAAACGGATTGTCATGGGGCTCCCTGGCGCCGATGGCCGACGGCCGGCTCTGGGAAGGGAGGCCGCTGATCGATGCGCTCGGAACGGGGATGCTGGTCCGGTCTCCGGAGGGAGCGGTATATGTCATGCAGTCCGGGGCCAAGCGACACGTTCCCAGTCCGGCAGTGATGGACTCCTGTGGCTATGGCTGGGACGCCGTTGTCACCTACTCGGCCGCCACCATCGCCGCAATTCCCGATGGCCTTCCACTGAGCACGCCGCCCTGCCCAAAACCCTCTTTTACCAACGGGACGCTCCTGTGGACTTCAGATGGTGGGATATGGGCTGTCCAGTCCGGCCAGCGGCGCTGGGTGGCGAGTCCCGCTATGTTTGGCGCTTGTGGCTATCTCCCTGGCAATGTCGACCGCCTTGCAGATAGCACTATATTCGCCCTCCCGCGGGGCCCGGATCTGTCCTCGCCGCCCTGTCCCTGATTGACTCCGATCGCTGCGGGCCGGTCCCGAACTTTTAAGCCGCGTCAACCGTTAGAAGTGATGACGGCGGGGCGTAGCCTTGCCGCCCGTAACTAGTCCCTCATACAATCGCCAACAGCCATCGGCTCTACAGTTACCACCAAGACTGCTTAGACGTTTAAAGATAATCAGAATGAGACGAG
>VBEJ01000038.1 GCA_005882985.1 Chloroflexota bacterium | reverse complement strand
CCCCCGGCGCCGTCAACTACGGCACCTGGTGGTCCCCCTGCGACGAGCTGATTAACCCCGATACCAGCGTCATCCTCAGCGGCGCCAGCAACACGCAGACGTCGTGCATGGGCCACTCAGCCCTCCGCACCGACCTCACGGTCTACGGCCAGGTACGGGAGTTCGTCCGCTAGTCTCAATTGAGAACCAACAACTGATAGCTGACAACTGATAAACGGCTGGCTGGTGCTGCGGGCCAGCCGTGTTAACCGCCGGGCCGCGGCCCGCGTTTATGTCTCCAGTGAAGCCGTCTGGCCACCTCTAGGTCGCGGCCAATAGGAGGCAATCATCATGACTAGACTCATCGCAGTCGTTGGGATATGCACAGCGCTGCTCGCGGCGGCGGTCTCAACCGCGACGGCGGGGCCGCATGGAGCGAGCGCCGGGCAGGTCGTCGTCGTTGATGCGACCCCCAATACGGCAACGAACGTCATCAACACGGATCACACCGTAACCGCGACGGTAACATTCAACGGCTCGCCTCTCTCGGGGGCCACGGTCGTCTTCAACGTAACGAGCGGGCCCAACGCGGGCCAGACCGCGTCCCCCACAACCGATGTGAACGGGCAGGCCACCTTCACTTACACAGGCGCCGGCGGCGTCGGCACCGACGCGATCAGCGCCTGTATCTTCACGCTGCCCGCGGCCCGGGTGCTGTTGGGCGTGCCGCTCGCCTGTGATAACGTGACCAAGGATTGGATCAGCGCCTCCCCAACGGCGTCGGCGACAGCAACGGCATCGCCAACCACGGCAGCGACCGTGGCGGCGACAACCGCCAGCCCCACGCCCACCTTCAACGCGCCGGCTCAGTTGCCGGTGACAGGCGGTGGCTCCAACGGCAGCTCCGGCTTTCCTTGGGTGATCGTGGCGGTGTCCGCTGTCAGCGCAGCCGCGTTCGTCGGTGGCCGCTTTGTACTCAGCCGCGTCCGCTAAAGCCGGGCGCATCACTAGTCTACCGGAGGGCGAGCCTCCCGCTCGCCCTCTTTCTTTTTTTTCTAACCACCGCATGCGGAACGAACGGTGACGCCACCCAAAGGCTCGTATTCGATTCCGAACGCGATGGCGATGCCGACATCTACACCATCGCCGCAGATGGGACGGACGTCCGCCAACTCACAAACGAGGCCGGCCGCGATTACGAGCCCGACGCGAGCCCCGATGGTAAGACCATTGCCTTTGCCTCGCAGCGTGCCAGCGGCGAGAGCGCGCAGCTTCACTTGATGGACATCGACGGCTCGAACGTCAGACGGCTAACGTTTAGCGCGGGCGGCCCGGGCACCGTGCTCGATGATTACCCCGAATGGTCTCCCGATGGAACTCGCATCGTCTTTCAGCGGACCGTGATTTCGGAAGACAAGAAGCATGTGTACGCAGACATCTGGCTAATCGACCCGCAGACCGGCCAAGAGTCGGCCCTGACTAATACAACAAACATCTGGGATAGCACCCCTAGCTTCACCGCAGACGGTAAGTCCGTCCTCTACGAGAGCAACCAGGCCGGCAGCTTCGACGTCTACCGCCAACCGATCGACGGGGGCGGAGCTGTACGGGTGACGGGAAGCGACGGCACAGACTCAGAAGCTAAGCAGTCACCTGACGGGCGCCACATCGCCTTCATTTCTGACCGCGACGGCGACTTCGAAGTCTATGTCGTCGACTCCGACGGCTCGGACCTCCGTCAATTGACTTCAACCGACGGCAAAGAGGAATGCCCACAGTGGTCGCCGGACGGGACGCGCCTGTCGTTTTCTTCCGACCGCGACGGCGACCAGGAACTCTACGTCATGAACGCTGACGGCAGCGACCAGCGGCGCCTCACGAACAGCCCCGGGGGCGACGAAGTAGCCGACTGGATTACAGGCGAGTAGCGGCGACGGCCGGTGGCCCTAGTCGCGCCTCATTCGCTCTCGGTCGCGCTCGCGGTCGATGAGGAGTTGGAGCTCTTCCGCCTGAGGCACGCCGTTAATTGTGAAAGTACCGCCCTCGGTTCCTGCTGTGCTGCAGAGCAGGTCCGAGTACCCAAGGACCGTGGCAGTGACGCCGTGCCTCTCTACCCTCATGTCCTGAATGTTTACCAAGTCCGCCGTTGAGACCCGCTTGTTGAGGGGGTTGCTCCGGAAGACGTCGATTAGCCGCTGGTTGGTCACCACCCAGATGTCGTTGTGATAGCGGTACCAGTTGAACAGAGCGCGAATCCCCCAGTAGAGGACCCAGAGCAACGCCGGAACCCAGAAGAACCAGCCGAGGTCGCCCAAGATGCCGATTGCGTCGAAAAGCAAGGCGATGGCGACGACCGGCGCGACGGCGACGATGACGAGCCAAAGAGTGTACGGCCAGAGGAACCACCAGTGCCGCCGGATGATGCGGAGCACGCGCTCGCCCTGCTGGAGGGGGAACGGCACGCTGGGTTGCCGCTCGGGCACATGCTCTGCACCTGATTGCGGCTCCGGCTGCCGAGGCAGTTGAGAATTTTCTTGCGGCTCCGGATCGCCCATGGTGCCAACGTTGTAACCGATTTCAACGCAGATAGCAACGCGAATTGCCTGCTCATTTGACGCCGACAGCAGCGAACAACGACGCACGATCATACGCGCGGAGCGCTGGGTCGCTGCGTTGACAGCGCTCGGCCGCTCGCCGCACCATTGGCGCATGTCCCACGTCTTCGATATCGCCCACCGCTACGTCGACGAGATCGCCGCGCTCGACCCCATCCTCGCGACGGACATCGGCGTCCCCGGCCACGAACGGGAGATGACGGACTTCTCGCCCGACGGCGTTGCTGCCATAGCCGCTTTCAACCGCCGCTATGTCGCAGATCTCGAAGCGGCACCACTCGCCGACGATCCAAATGGGTCAGTAAGGGCAGATCGAATCGCGCGTAGCGTCATGCTCGAGCGGCTCGGCGTCCACCTCGACCTCTTCGCAGCGGGTGAGCACTTCCGGGACTTGAACAATATCGCGAGCCCGCTCCAGAACATTCGCCAGGTGTTCGACCAGATGCCGTACACCACAGAAGAGGAGTGGTCGAACGTGGCGGCACGGCTTCAACTGGTGCCGGACGCCCTCGCCGGCTACCGGCAGGCGCTTTCGGAAGGCGTGCAGCGCGCGACGCCGGCAGCGCGCCGTCAGGCCCTTGAAGGCGTCCGGCAGGCAGAGGTGTGGAGCGGCGAAGGGGGCTTCTTCGCGGGACTGGCGGCACGGTTCGACGCAGCCGAAGCGGGGCCCGAAACCCTCCGCACCGACCTGGGCCGTGGGGTGCGCCTCGCCCGCGAAGGCTATGCAGAAATGTCCCGCTGGCTGCGCGAAGAGTATGCGCCCAAAGCAACAGAGCGCGAAGCCTGCGGCGAGGAGCGCTACCAGCTGCTGTCGCGCCTATTTTTAGGCGCGACGCTCGATTTGCCGGAGACCTACCGCTGGGGCTGGGAAGAGCTGCATCGAGTCGAGCGCGAGATGGCAGAGACTGCGCGGCGGATTTCCCCCGGCGCTACTCTCGACGAGGCGAAACAGCTGCTCCAGACGGACCCCGCCCGCGCTGTCGAAGGAGTCGACGCCTACCGCGACTGGCTGCAGCAGCTGCACGATGAGACAATCGCCTCGCTGGACGGCGTGCACTTCGAGATCGACGATAAGATACGCCGCATCGAGGTCATGATCCCGCCCACCGGCGGCGCCCTCATCCCTTACTACACCGGCCCCTCGGAGGATTTCTCGCGCCCGGGCCGGACCTGGTGGCCGGTGGACGGCGGGACGCGCTTCCCGAAATGGGGCGAGGTGAGCATCGCCTACCACGAGGGCGTGCCGGGCCACCACATTCAGGTCGCGGGTGTACGCCTGCTCGCCGAGGAGTTGTCGCGCTTCCAGCGAACGCTGACCTTCATTTCCGGTCACGGCGAAGGCTGGGCGCTGTACGCGGAGCGCCTGATGGGCGAACTGGGCTATCTGGAGAACCCGGACTATTACCTCGGGATGCTCAGCGCGCAGGCGTTGCGCTGTGTCCGCGTAATCATCGATATCGGAATGCATCTTGAACTCGCGATTCCGGCGACCGAAAGCTTCCATCCGGGCGAGAAGTGGAACCACGACCTGATGCTGGAGTTCGCCGTTGAGCGCACCCGGCGGCCGCGCGAGTTCCTTGAAAGCGAGGTCCTGCGCTACCTCGGCTGGCCTGCGCAAGCCATTTCGTACAAGGTAGGCGAGCGCAAATGGCTCGAAGCACGAGAGTCAGCTCGGCAAAGCGCCGGAGTCTCTTTTAGCCTCAAAAACTTCCACAGTCGGGCTCTCGCGCTCGGGCCAATGGGTCTCGATATGCTCGGAGCCGAATTAGGCGAAGCGAACGCGACACGCGATGACTAGTGACCGCGGGCGCGATCAACAACCCGCATCTCAGGGCCGCGAGCAACCGCTGCTGGCGCTTGTCCCCGAGCCCATCGAGCGCTACGCCATGGCCCGCACAACGCCCTTGCCGCCGCTGCTCGAAGAGCTGATCTCGGTTACCCATGAACGGTTCGGGCGGCAGGCGCGCATGCTTTCTGGACAACTGGAGGGAACGCTCCTCCAGATGCTTATCGCCTCCATGCAGGCACGCCGGGTCCTCGAGATCGGCACCTTCACGGGATTCGCCGCGCAGATGATGGCGGTGGCCTTGCCGGACAATGGGGAGCTGATCACCTGCGACGTCGACCCTAAGGCCATCGAAGTCGCGCGCCGCTTCTTCGAGCGTAGCCCGCACGGGCACAAGATCTCGCTTCAGGAAGGCCCAGCGCTAGAAACCATGCGTTCGCTCGAACCTCCGTTCGATCTCATCTTCATCGATGCCGACAAGGAGAGTTACATTCCCTACTACGAGGAAGCGTTGCGGCTTCTCTCACAGAGTGGCCTGATCGCCGTCGACAACGTGCTCTGGAGCGGCCGCGTCCTCGACCCAAAAGAGGAGAGCGACCGCGCTATCGTCGCGTTCAACGAGCACGTCTCGCGAGATCAGCGGGTCACGAACGTCATCCTGACGGTCAGGGATGGCCTGATGCTCGTTCGGAGGAAACAGGCTCCTCGCGCTTAACGCAAGCCATCGTCGGCTTATAATGAGCCCCGTCCAGAGGGAGGTGCCGGATGCTAAATCCCGAACTGATCGCGCCCAAACCGGAAGACCTTGGCATCGACAGCGAAAAGCTGGAAACGGTCTTCGCCCGAGCACGACGGGACGTGGATGACGGTGTACTCCCAAGCGCCCAGGTCGCCATCGCCAGGAATGGAAAGGTGGCCGGAATGCGGACGTTCGGCTCTGCCATTCAGGGAGGTGAAGAGCGCCAGGCCACAAACGAGACGCTGTACAGCATTTTCTCATCAACGAAGGCCGTTGTCGGCGTTGCCGTCTGGCTACTCTTTGAAGACGGCCTGCTGAAGCTCGATGAGCGGGTGGCGGATATCATCCCCGAGTTCGGGACGAACGGGAAAGAAGTCGTAACTGTCGAGCAAGTTCTACTGCATATCGGTGGCTTTCCCTACGCGCCCCTGCGCCCGGAATACTGGGGCGACCGCGAGAAGCTCCTCCAGGCCTTTGCCCGCTGGCGCTTGAACTGGGAGCCGGGGACCCGATACGAGTACCACCCAACCTCAGCCCACTGGGTGCTGTCGGAGATCATTAACCGCCGCGCCGGCGTCGACTTTCGCGAGTTCATCCGCAAGCGAGTGACAGAACCGATGGGCCTCAACGAGTTGTTCGTCGGGCTGCCGCCCGCGCAGGATGCGCGTGTGGCCGAAGTACGCTGGGTAAGCGAGGCGGTAGAGCCGCCCGGCGGTTGGGGGGAGGTAACGCCGGAGGCCGTTCTACGCTTCAACGGTGTTGAGGCGCGGCGCTCGGGGCTGCCCGGCGCGGGCGGGATAGCCGGCGCCGCCGAACTGGCGATGTTCTACCAACCGCTGATCAACGGCGGCGAGACGGCCAACGGCGGGCGGATCCTCAAGACAGAGACTATTGAGTTGGGCACGAAAGTACGAACGCTGGAAACTCTGCTCGATCCGGTATGGAAGATCCCGCCCAACCGCGGCCTAAGTATGGTGATTGCGGGGGACGACGGAAACGCCTTCATGCGCGGTTTCGGGCGGACCTGCTCACCGCTCGCGTTCGGGCACGGAGGCGCCGGCGGGCAGATCGCCTGGGGCGATCCTATGACCGGAATCTCGCTGGGCTATTGTACGAACGGCTTCACCGACTGGCTTACGGTCGGCCGGCGGGTAACGGCGATATCGAGCCTGGCCGGGTCAAGCGCCTTGCAGTAGAGCAGCCTGCGCCTCAAGGGCCACATCTACACAGCGCTGATCGGCGGGCGCTTGTTCGCCCACGGACGCGCTTCTTCAAGCTGTGCGGCTAGTCGAAAGAGCACATCTTCCTCGCCGAAGCGCGCCGCGAAGTGTACGCCCACGGGAAGGCCTTCGCTGTTCCAGTAGAGCGGCACTGACATCGCTGGCTGTCCGGTTACGTTCTGGAGAGGCGTGAACGGCACGAACTCAATCGCTCGTTCGAGGCCCGCCCTGGGATTCTCCCGCGTGGCGTCGAAGTGACCGAGCTTCGGCGGTGGCGCGCCCAGCGTCGGCATCAGCCAGACATCGTAGCGCTCGGAGTACTGCGCAACGGTCCTCGACATCTGCTGAAGGGCCGTCACGGCGATTAGATAGTCGCCACCGGTCGTCTCCTTGCCCTGCTCGTATAAGGACCAAGTGAGCGGCTCGAATTTATCCCGCGACGGCTGCCGGCCGGTGAGCCGCCCGATGCCGTCGATCCCCCACGGTACACCGGCCGCCCAGATCGTCAGGAACGCCTCCTCCAGCATCTCTGTGTTGATGGGAGGTGGCGCCGCCTCCTCGACCTCGTGCCCCAGGTCCTCGCAGAGCGCTGCGGCGTCCTTCACCGCCGCGATGCAGTCGGCATGCAACGGGGTGCCCGTGGCCGTCCGCGTCAGGAACGCGATGCGCAACTTTCCCGCGTCTGCACCCACTTCCTCGGCGTACGGCCGCTTTTGAGGCGGCGCGTAATAGGGATCGCCCAGCTCCGGCCCTGCGGTCGCGTCCAGCAGTGCCGCGCTGTCCCGCACCGAGTGCGTCACGGCGTGCTCGCAGACAAGGCCGCCCATCATATCGCCGAGGAGCGGGCCGAGAGGGACGCGCGCCCGGCTCGGCTTGATGCCAAACAGACCGCAGCACGAGGCCGGGATGCGAATCGAACCGCCGCCGTCATTCGCGTGCGCCATCGGTACGATTCCAGCGGCGACCGCCGCAGCAGAGCCGCCGCTCGAGCCGCCCACCGAGTGCTCCGGTGCCCAGGGATTGCGCGTTGGGCCGAAGAGTCGCGGCTCGGTCGTCGGAACGAGACCGAACTCAGGCGTGTTCGTCTTTCCGGTGATGACGAGACCGGCGCGCTTGTAGCGCGCCGTCAGTTCGGTGTCGAATGGCGATACGAAGTCTTTGAGGAATTCGGAGCCCTGCGTCTGGCGGACGCCCGCATACCCGGCGCCGAGGTCCTTCATCAAGAACGGCACGCCCGCGAAGGGACCATTGGGGAGCGGGCCTTCGGCTGTTTTGCGCGCGATATCGTACATCGACGTCACGACGGCGTTGATCTGCGGGTTAGTCCGCTCGATCCTCTCGATCGCCGCCTCGAGAAATTCGATTGGCTTGACTTCCTTCTTGCGTACGAGCTCGGCCTGAGCAGTCGCGTCCAGTAGGGCGACGTCGTTCATGCGAGCACCTCCGGCGCCTAAGGTCGCATGCAGGCCCACAACCGTCAAGGCAAAAGGCATGGTTCATAACAACGCCCCTCGGTTGTCGGTGGTGCTATGCTTCCAGACTTGCCGTCTCGGCCTGCACCCGGTTTTGCTGCGGCGCTTCGAATTCGCGCCGCAAAACCGACATGTCGATGATGTCCCAGTAGCGACCCTCCTGGAAGTAATGCTCCCGCCGCCGGCCTTCTTCGACGAAACCGCATTTTAGGTAGCAGGCGATCGCTCGCTCGTTGAACTCGAACACACCGAGCTCGACCCTATTTAGATTCATCTCTTCGAAGGCGAAGCGAAGGAGAGTCATCACGGCATCAGAGCCGTAGCCGTTTGACCAGTACGACTTATCGCCGACCATGATGCCCAACGACGCGTGCCTGTTCTCGGGCGAAGTGTGATGCAGGCCGCACATGCCGATATGAAGGCCGTCCTTGGTTTCCATAGCCAGACGGACGCCCGCGTAGGCGTTTCCCTGCTCCGCGGCCTCCGCCAAATACTTCTCCTCCTGCGTTCGCGACATCGGGTACCGCAGCAGCAGGAACTGCGTCACCTCGCGGTCATTGACCCATGTGTACGCGCGTTCCACATCCGACGGTTCCAGCGCCCGCAAGCGGACTAATCGTCCCTCTAACATTTCATCCTCCTTCCCGAAAAACAAAAGCCCGCCGGTTCGGCGGGCTCGGTTCTCGCGTTCTATGCCTTGTCAGTGTGTTTGCGATACCCGGGCCACGCCGATGAACGTAATGAGCAAGCCGGTGTCCATCCCGAACATCGGCGCGATGTTTTCGGCTTTCGGTGGGTAGGCCCGGCGATTCATCGTACGCGGATAGTAGCAGCGCGGCTCATGGGCTGTCAACGGACAACAGGCTAATTAGCTGGATGGAGGCAGAATGCCCCGCTCCCGCAGGAACGGTATCGCAGCCGCGACCTGCTGCTCATCGATCTTCTGATTTATCTCGAAGACGCGGGGCACGCCGGGCGGCAGCTTCTCAGCGTAGTGCGGCCAGTCAGCCGTGCCGTAGCCCGGCGCCCGGTGGTCGGCGAGGCCGTCGACATCATGCACATGGGCGCCGATGCAGCGGTCGCCCAGCTCGTTGAGCCAGCGGTCATGCCGCTCGAGGCCAAGACGGTCGAGGACTTCCGCGTGACCAACGTCAAGCCAGAACCCCGCGACCTCCGGCGGGTACTCGTCGAGCAACTCCCGCATCTCGCCCGGGCCGGGAAATTCGTGGTAGTGGTAACGGTTCTCGAGCCCCACCGACACATTCCGGGAAGCCGCGTACTCAGCAATTTCCGTCAGGGAACGCCTCGCCAGCGGGAGATGGGAAGGAGCCGCTTCGCCACGACGCTCCACCGCGCCGCGGCGAAGCACATCGATTTCAGCGCCATCCCTTTCGCCCGCGTCGTAGCGCTTTCGAAGCTCCCGCTCCTCACCGAAGATGCCACCATCGATCCCTCCGAGGTGGACGACCATGTAGCGCGCGCCGCAGCGGGAGGCATGATCGACCGTAACGCGGGCGCGTTGAACTGCGAGGGCGCGTTCCTCCTCGTTGGTGGAGGCAAGATTGAGAGCATCCGATGACTTGCCACCGGCCGTTGTAACGCGGGGTGTCGGGGAATGCAGCGAGACAATGCCAACGTGATCGTTGGAGAGAAGCTCCTCGACGCCTTCCGGCGGGATCACATAGTTAATCTCGATCGCCGGGAAGCCGAGGCGGGCCGCAGTTTCGGCGAAGGCGAGCATGTCGTCCGCCTTATTGCCATTGCGCCGAAAGCGGCCCTGGGACCACATCGTCGAGAGGGCATGCACTGGAGTCGGCAATCGGGGCGGGGTCACGTAGTGGAGTCTATCAGGTGTCAGGGCCACGGGTCAGATGCGGCGTTCCGCTGCCGCTCTCGCTCCTCAGCGATGACGATGCTCATTGGCCGGTCGCATAGGCCATAGCCGCTGGAAGATGCGGATTCCGGCAACAGAGCCGAAAGCCGCGGCGACGACGGCGACGACAAGGCTGAGAAGGAATCCTCGGAAGTTATCGAGGCCGATGAGAGGAACCGCAACGCCAGCAGCGCAGGCCGCCGCCAGCGCGACTGGCAGGGCTGCCAATGCGCCCCGGCCCCGTGCGATAACCGCGGCGATGGCCCAGGGGACCAAGCCCACGCAACACCAAACGGCGAAGAAGAAGAGAACGAAGGCGGTGCGCGCCTCGGTGGTCATGGCCTAGAGGTTACAGGGAGGCGTCGTTAGGTGTTAGGTGTTAGCGTTAGCGCGGGAGAGGTCAGCCCCGCCGCGCGGCCCGCCCGGGAAGCGTCCGCGACGCGGCCGGCGTGAGCGCGATCACCTCTTCGCCGACCGTCGATGCCTCGCCATTAGTTGCGGCGTCCTCGCCAAAGCGCTCCGCGATTACTTTGCGCCCTTCTTCGAGCAGGGCGCTGAAGAACTCATCCTCGCGCACTGTGCGGACGACTTCGCCCTTGCGGAAGATAGCGCCCTTCCCTTTGCCCGCTGCAAGGCCGACGTCAGCGTCGCGCGATTCGCCCGGGCCGTTGACAACGCAGCCCATCACGGCGACCGTGATCGGTTTACCCAAAGCCTTGAAATGCTCCTCGACCTGATTAGCGAGAGGGATCAGATCTACTTCGATGCGGCCGCACGTCGGGCAGGCGACAATTGTCGCTCCGCGCTGCCGCAGGTTGAGCGACTTGAGGATATCCCAGCAGACGGGCAGTTCCTCGACCGGATCGGCGGCAAGCGAGACGCGGATCGTATCGCCGATGCCCTCGGCCAGGAGGACACCGATGCCGACTGCTGAGCGCACCGTGCCCGAGCCGGGAGTCCCGGCCTCGGTTACGCCGAGGTGCAACGGATAGGGCACGCGACTGGCGATTTCGCGATACGCCGTCACCATTGTTGGCACGTCGAACGCCTTGAGCGACAGCTTTATATCCTCGAATCCCATCTCCTCAAGGATGCCGATCTCCCACAGCGCGGCGTCTACCATGCGCTGCGTCTTAGGCGGGGGCAGTTCGCCGTCGGCGAGAGCGGGAATCGGAGGAAGTGACCCCTCGTTTACACCGATCCGGATCGAAATGCCGCGCTCCTTTGCCGCCTGGACGACTTGCCGCACCTTGGTGGCGTCCCTGATGTTGCCCGGGTTCAGGCGCAGACCGTGGATACCGGCCTCGATAGAAGCAAGCGCAAGACGATGATCGAAGTGGATGTCCGCGATAAGAGGGACAGGGGTGCGTCCGACGATATCAGGCAACGCCTCTGCCGCGCGTTTGTCGGGGACGGCGACGCGCACGATCTCCGCGCCGGCGTCGGCCAGGCGGACAACTTGCTCGACGGTCGATCTCGCATCGGCAGTGTCCGTATTGGTCATCGTCTGCACGACGACTGGCGCATCGCCGCCGACCTGAACGTCACCGACGTAGACCGGGCGGGATGTTCGGCGAGGAGCGAGTGTGAACGGTTCGTCTGTCATTCCGCTTCCATTGTGGTGGCCCCGAGGTGCGGCGGCAAGCGCAGCAGCAGACCGCCAGGTTTATTGCGAGCGATCCCCTACTCGAACAGGCTCCCGCCGCCGATGATGCGCAGGATGTCAAAGTAGGTCACGATGACGGCCATCGTAATGATGAGCGCCAGGCCGATCAGATGGACGATCGCTTCTTTCTCCGGAGCGATGCGCCGGCCGCCGCGGATCACCTCAAGGATTACGAACGCCATGCGGCCGCCGTCCAGCATAGGCAACGGCAGAACATTGATGATAGCGAGGTTTATCGAGAGCAACGCAGCGAAGTCGAGCAACGTCTGCCAGCCCGACTCCTTGACGACCTCTCCTGTCGCTTGCGCGATTCCGACGGGTCCCGCAACATCGGGGCCTGAGCCGCCGTGGAAGATGGCGATAATCTGGTTCCGGGCGAGCGTCAATGAGTCCCAGGTCGATGTCCAACCTTTACCGAGCGCTTTTAGCGGATTGTAGCTTTGCCTCTCCGTCGGTTTACATTCGGGCGGTGGGTTTGTGAATGTCGTGCATTGCGGGATTGTTGCCGCTAGATTAGCGATGCGTATGCCCGTCGGGCCTTGATTTGAAGGCGGATCCCAGCGCGCTTTTACCGGCAAGTCCAGGACTTGCTCGCCGCCGCCGGTGGCGCTGCGTACCACTTTGAAGTCAATCGTCTTGCCCATGTTCAGCCGAATGATGCGGCCCGCGTCGGCCGTGTTTTTCACCTCGCGCCCTTCCAGCTCTTTGATCTGGTCGCCTGGTTGTAGGCTGGCCTGGGCCGCCGGTGAACCGGGCTCAACGACCTGAATGACGGCAGGGCCAAGAGGCACATCGCGCGGGATCATGAACGCGAGCGCGAACAGCAGTACCGGCAGAACGAGGTTCATGCCGGAGCCCGCGAAGAGAACGATGAGGCGCTTCCAGGCGGGCTGCGCTGCCAGACTCTCGGGGTCCGAGGGGTCCTCTTCGCCGAGGAGCCGGACGAAGCCGCCGAGCGGAAGCCAGTTGACAGAATAAATCGTCCCGCGCCACTCGAAGCCCCAGATGCGAGGCGGGTAGCCGAGACCAGCCTCGAGGACCTTTACGCCGAAGAGCTTCGCCGTGAAGTAGTGGCCCAGCTCATGAGCGACGATCAGCGCCACGAGCATACCGAGGAACGGAAGGACCGAATAGAGGACTGTCATGCCTTGGCCTTCACCCAGTCCTCGGTGTAGGAGCGCGCCCAGTCGTCGGCCTGAAGGACTTCATCAAGGCTGGGGTTGGCGAGCTGGTCATGTGCATTGAGGGCATCCGAGACGATACGAGCGATATCCGTGAACCGGATGTGCCCGGCGAGGAAGTACTGAACGGCGATCTCATCGGCGGCCGCGAGAACGGCGGGGCAGCTGCCGCCGCGCCGGCCGGCCTCGAGCGCGAGGGTGAGGCATGGGTATTGCTTCGTGTCCGGCCGTCCGAAGTTCAACGTTCCAATCAGTCTCAGGTCCAGTCTCGGCACTGATGTACCGCGCAGGCGCTCGGGGTACGTGAGCGCGCACTGAATAGGTAGACGCATGTCCGGCATTCCCAGTTGCGCCTTGACGGACCCGTCGCAGAACTCGACCAGCGAATGCACGATGCTCTCGCGGTGAAGCAAGACGTCGATCTTTTCGAGTGGCACGTCGAAGAGCCAGCGAGCTTCGATGCATTCGAGACCCTTATTCAACAACGTGGCGGTATCGACCGTGATCTTCTGGCCCATCTGCCAATTCGGGTGCCGAAGTGCCTCATCCGCCGTCACCCGCGACAGATCATGCAGCGGCGTGTCCCGAAAAGGCCCTCCGGAAGCAGTGACCGTGATCCGTTCTACGGATTCGCGGCCCTCTCCCCAAAGGCACTGCCAGATCGCGGAGTGTTCGGAATCGATTGGCCGTAGCTCCACGTTGTACCGCCGGGCCTCGGCGGTGATGATATGGCCAGCCATCACCAGCACTTCTTTGTTCGCAAGGGCCACCGATTTGCCCGCGCGAATAGCTGCAAGTGTCGGGCCGAGACCGGCCGAGCCAACCGTAGCGACGATGACGAGATCAACGTCTGGATGCGCGGCCATTTCCTCCATCTCCGCCCAGCGGACCGGAACGCCACCACTAGAACCGCGCGCCATCAAGTAGTCGGCTTCGCGGCCAGCGTAGATGAACCGCGGGCGAAACTCGCGGACCTGTTCCTCGAGGAGGGTGACGTTATTCCCAGCCGCGAGAGCGATAACGTTAAATCGCCGCGGCAGTGAGCGGACGACGTCGAGCGTCTGGCGCCCAATGGAGCCGGTGGAGCCGAGTACGGCGAGTCGAATCGGCTTCACGACGGAAATCGGGAAGGAGAATGGGTACTTAAGCCTGGCGATGCCGGCCCCATTTCGCATTCCCCATCCCCCATTACAACACCACCCATATCACAAAGTAGTATACCAACGGCGTTGTGAAGAGGACGCTGTCCAGGCGGTCCAGGAAACCGCCATGTCCCGGGACTAAATCGCTCGTATCCTTGACTCCCGCCCCGCGTTTAATCAGGGATTCCCCGAGGTCGCCTACCACGGCAACAGCGGGGAGTAGGAGTGCCAGCGGTAGCAGCTTCAGCTCATCGACGTCGAGGCCCACCACCCACACGATTATGAAGACAGCACCGAACCCAGCCACGAGTCCGGCGATCCCACCCTCCACAGTCTTCCCGGGACTAACGGCAGGCGCGATCTGGCGCCTCCCGAGCGCCCGGCCCACAAAGTAGGCTGCTGTATCGGCGACAAATGTCGAGAACACCGCCACGAACACCCATTCGCGGCCGTCGTCCAAATCGCGCAGGAGCAGGAGGTGCGCGCCGAGGAAACCCACATATGCCAGGCCACCGACAATCCAGAGCCAATCACTAAGCCCGGTTTGGGCGTCTTGTCGGAGAATGAGAATGAGGAAGACACCGGCGATCAATCCGGCAAGGGCGCCTGTAAGTTCATCCAAGCCACCGTATGCCGCAGCGACGAGTAGAACGACGCCTCCACACCCCGCAAAGGCGGGCATGCGCTGCCCGAAAAGGGTCGGGGCCGCGCGGCGCAAGCGAGGGTACGCTGCGCTGGTCGCGGAAGTCTCGGGGTCGGTTGCCGCGTAAAATTCGAGGACTCCGAGAGCAAGAATAATCGCGACAGCAACCGTGTACGGTACGCCTCCGATGAGAATCAGCGCCACGATGACGGGTATGCCTACGGCTGCGGATAGGACCCGCCGAAGGAGCATGTCGCGCGTTAAGCGCGATGTCCGCTACTTACAGCCGAACGCTCGGCAGAGTCTCGCCCATTCGTGTGACCGTTGACCACGGGTGCATCCACCTCGTGCGGCGGCAGGCCGCCAAAGCGACGTGTGCGACGGCTGAACGTAAGTAGCGCTTCGTCTATGTGCTTGATGTCAAAGTCCGGCCAGTAGACGGGCGTGAAGCAGAACTCCGCGTAGGCGCCCTGCCACAGAAGAAAGTTGGAAAGCCGCATTTCACCCGCGGTTCGGATGATGAGGTCGGGGTCAGGTAGTCCATCAGTCAGGAGACGACTGGAGATCGCTTGCTCGTCGATTTCGTCCGCCGGAACACCCTCGTCCACTATCCGGCGTACCGCCTCTACGATTTCCGCGCGGCCCCCGTAGTTGAACGCTATTGACAACGTCATTCTTCGGTTGTCGCGAGTTAGTTCAATCGCCTCTCGGACCTCCTCTTGAAGCCGCGGACTAAGCGGGCTCAGGTCTCCGAGGTGGCGAAGACGGATGCCGTTCTTATGCAGGTGCTGAGTCTCCCGCTTGAGGAAACGCGAGAGCAGCGACATCAGACCCCGCACTTCGTAGCGGGGCCGGTCCCAGTTCTCCGTAGAGAAGGCGAAGAGCGTGAGATACTTCACGCCGTAATCACCGAAGCGCTCTATCACCCGGCGAACGTTTTCGGTACCCGCCCGATGGCCGAATAAACGTGGACGGCCTCGCTGTTTAGCCCACCGCCCGTTGCCGTCCATGATTATCGCGACGTGAACAGGTACGGCAGCGACGTCGAGCGGAGGTGCGGCTTCAGGCTTTGCGCGCGTAGCACTGCGCATGGTTTCCATCAGTATAGAACGTTTGGGGGCGGGTGGGGTCACGCGCAGGAGTGACTAGAGCGGTTGAGCGAACCATTTGCCGCCGCTAACAGAGCAGTTTTCAAATGGCAAGCAGTTCCTGTTCCTTGACTTCGCCGACCTTGTCGATTTCCTTGACCTGCTCATCGGTCAGTTTCTGGAGTTCAGTCTCGGAGCGGTGAAGGTCGTCCTGGGAGATCGTATGGTCGTGCTCCAACTTACGGATGTGGTCGTGACAGTCGCGCCGAACGTTGCGGACGGCAACGCGTGCTTCTTCCACACGTTTTCGTACGTGCTTGGCCAGTTCGCGCCTACGCTCGTCAGTCAGGGGCGGAATCGAGAGCCGAATGACCGTACCGTCGTTCGAGGGCGTCAATCCCAGGTCCGACCTCAGAATGGACTTCTCGATTGCCCCCATGGAGCCTCGGTCGTAGGGCTGAATGACGATAAGCCGCGCATCCGGCGTAGAAATTGTGGCGAGCTGATTTAGAGGGGTGGGTGTGCCGTAGTATTCCACCCGAAGGTGCTCGACGAGCCCGGCGCTCGCGCGTCCCGTTCGTACGCTGCCGAGTTCCTGGCGAAGAGACTCGACCGCCTTGTGCATTCTTGTTCTGGAATCGTCGATCTGCTCTTGGACCACTCAATCGCTCCTCGTCTATCTGGCCGGTGCCGGCGCCTTCGCGAATTCGGTCGGCAGGTCGCCGACTCTTGTCCCGGCGTGCTCGCCCGCGGCAACGCGCACGATACTCTCCGGCAGGCGCAGATCAAAGACGACCAGTGGAAGGGAGTTCTCCATGCAGAGCGTTAAGGCGGTGGAGTCCATAACCTGAAGCCGGCGGTTGAGAGCCTCCAGATAAGACAGCGTTTCAAATTTACGTGCCGTCTCGTCCTGGAAGGGATCCGCCTCGTAGACGCCGTCCACGTTCTTTTTCGCCATGAGCAGGACATCAGCGTCGATTTCGATGGCGCGAAGGGCCGCAGCGGTGTCTGTCGTCATGTAGGGATTACCAGTCCCAGCTGCGAAGAGGACGACGCGGCCTTTCTCAAGGTGTCGCATGGCTCGACGCCGAATGTACGGTTCCGCCACGGCTGTCACCGTAATGGCTGATTGCGTGCGAACGGTAACGCCGTTGCGCTCAAGAGCGTCCTGAAGGGCGAGCCCGTTGATAATCGTTGCGAGCATGCCAGCGTAGTCGCCGGTGGCCCGGTCCATCCCCGCGTCGGAGGCGGCGGCGCCGCGAAAGATGTTTCCACCTCCAACGACGATGGCGACCTCGATGCCCATCTCTTGGACTGTCTTAAGCTGCTGAGCGATCGTATCTAGCATCGCCGCGTCGATGCCATAAGGGAGATCACCCTGGAGTGCTTCGCCGCTGAGCTTAAGCAGGATCCGCTTGTAGGGACGCTCCTCTGTCATGGGGTGGCCCTTTCGCCGTACCGTCCGAGCTCGAAGCGTGCGAAGCGGCGGACACGAATATTTTCACCCGTCTTGCTGATGACGTCGCTTAGAAGGTCCTGAATGGTTCGCGATTCGTCCTGAACGAACGGTTGCTCGAGCAGGCACAGCTCCTTTGGGTCGCCTTCAGTGCCGCTCGTGACTTCATCCTTGGAGATGTATAGCGGGTTTGCGGCAGCTACCTGGAGTGCAATCTGCTGCGCAAGCCTCTGGAAATCGTCTGTGCGGGCCACGAAGTCAGATTCGCAATTAACTTCGACGAGGGCTCCCAGGCGGCGGTTGTGATGGATGTACGAATGGACGACGCCCTCCGCGGTCTCGCGTTCCGAACGCTTCGCGGCGGCCTCGAAGCCCCTCTGCCTGAGGACATCCTTTGCCTTTTCTAGATCACCCTCGGCTTCTTGAAGTGCGTTCTTGCAGTCCAGCATTCCGGCACCGGTAAGATCGCGCAGTCGCTTAACTTCTTCGGTGGAAAAGGTCATCTCGAAGGTTCCGTACGTCTACCCGGGCTCACCCGGAGTGGTCGTTTCAGCGGGCTCGGCGACCGGCTCGGCAGCGCCTGGCTCAGCCTCGTTCGAGCTGGCCGGCGGCTCGGCGCGATCGGCGCCAGCCATGTCTTCCGGCTCCGCTTCAGCCTGCGCTTCTACTTCGCTGGGATACGGTTCGTCCGGCGACGCAATATAGCCGGTCTCGCTGTAGGCCTTCACATCGACGTCCTCGGCTTCGAGCGCGGCCTGCTGAACGTACTCTCGAGCCGTGAGGCCTTCGAGAACGACATCAGCGATCCGCGCGGTTATTAACTTGATCGCCCGGATCGCATCGTCATTCGACGGGATCGGATAGTCGATTACGTCCGGGTTGCAGTTGGTATCGACGAGGGCGACGATCGGAATTCCGATGCGCACTGCCTCGGCGACTGCGATGTCTTCTTTCGTGGTATCTACGATGTAAATCGCTCCCGGCAGAGCGGTCATCGCCTTGATGCCTCCTAGATAGCGGTTCAGGCGCGCCAGCTCCTCTTCCTGCTTCAGTCGCTCTTTCTTTGCGAGATAGTCCATCTCGCCACGGGCCTTGGCATCTTCGGTGCGAACGAGGTAGTCGATACGCCCCTGTATCGTGGCGAAGTTCGTGAGGGTGCCGCCCAGCCATCGTGTAGTTACATAGGGCATTCCGCAGCGCTTGGCCTCAGCCTCGATCGTCTCCTGAGCTTGGCGCTTGGTGCCGACGAACAGGATCGTCCCGCCGTTCGATACCATGTCGCTGACGAAGTCACATGCCGCTTCGAGGCGGTCTACAGTCTGCTGGAGATCAATGATGTGGATGCCGTTGCGCTCGGAGAAGATGAATTTGCGCATTTTGGGGTTCCATCGGCGGGTCTGATGCCCGAAATGGACCCCGGCTTCGAGCAAAGCCTTCATGGATACGGGTGTTGACAATAGGCGCTCCTTACTGTGCTATTCCGAAGGAGAAGTATAGCAGAAGCCTATCGGCGCGAGCCGCGGCCGTTGCTATCTATTGTCGACGTAGCTGAGCGTTTGCTATATTAGACAAGAGGCTGTCCCGCTGAGGCGGGGCGGCTTTTCCTACCGAGGAGGTTCAAGCCAGGAGTGCCGGTTTACGAATATCGATGCGCCGACGGCCATCATTACGACAAGACGGAGGGTTTCGACGCGCCCCGCGAACAGCAATGCCTAATATGCGGGAAACTCGCGCGGCGACAAATCAGCCTGCCCGCCGTGATCTTCAAAGGACCGGGCTTTTACAGCACGGACAATCGCAGTAGTTCACGCGGGGGTAACGGCAAGTCGGCGGACAAGGACTCGGGAAGTACGTCGAGCGAAGATCACGGCGGTGGCGTGGGGTCTGGCAGCGGCGAGACGACGCCGAAGGCGGAGGCCACGGCAGCGGACTAGCAGCTAGCGAGCGCGTCAAACGAGCTTGGGCGGGTCGCCAAAAACGGCCCGCCCTTTCCATTCGCGGTCATCAGCGCTCAACCACACCCGAGACGACAGATATGATTGGCGCATGCGGGTCGTATTGCAGCGAGTGACCCGGGCGGCCGTGGCCGTGGACGGCAAAACGGTCGCATCTATCGGAAAGGGTCTCTTGCTCCTTGTCGGCGTGGCGCGCACGGATAGCGAGGAGGAGGCGCGGCGGCTGGCGCGGAAATTTGCCGAAATCCGCATCTTCGCGGACGAGGCCGGACGGTTCAATTTGTCGCTACTTGATGTTGCGAGCGAGGCGCTCGTAGTAAGCCAGTTCACTCTACTAGCTGACACGCGGCGGGGACGGCGGCCCAATTTCATCGAAGCTGCCGAACCCAAAACAGCTGAACCTCTGGTAGAGGCATTCGCCGCTGAAATGCGACACGCAGGAATCCGCGTCCAAACCGGCCGCTTCGGCGGGAAGATGGCGGTCGAACTCGTGAACGATGGACCGGTCACGATTGTGATCGACAGCGAAGAGTTACAGCGGCCGCGGCGGACCTAGGCATTCGCCTCCCGTCGTGTGCGACGTCCCACCGGGATTGCCTCGCTCGTGTTCCTCCTGTTCGAACGGCCTTCTCGTGTGCGATCGGCGCTGACCAAACTTCTCACAGACTAGGGCCGTAACGCACCGGCGCCGCAGCGCATCTTTCAAGATGCCGACACTAGGCCGCTATTAAGTGTTATGGAAATTATAAGAATGGTATATGAATTTTGTATGAGCGGGGTGTAGAATGGAAAACCGGGAGCCGACAATGAGACGAGCCCAGAGGCACAGTGCAGGGACGATAACCGGGTACATCGGTTTCATCTTCGGGCTTTTGTGCGTGGTCAGCGTCGCTTCTGAGTTCGGGGAACCACTCCCGACCGGAGAGGCGGCGTTTACGGTTCTGATGACGATGGTCGTGGGCTACGCAGTCGGCTGGTTGATACAGCCGGTTATCGCGATCGTGTTCCCTCAGTCGTAGCCCAGTAGACGACCGATCAGTCAAAGCAGATCGCCCGAGGGCCGCCTCGGCGGACCTCTTTTTCGAATTTGTCATCACTCCGGCTAAGCCTCGATTTCCAGGCTCAAATCCAAAGCCGGCGCTGAATGCGTGATTGCGCCCATCGAGATGAAGTCGACGCCGACGTCGGCGACGGCACGCGCGCTGGTTAAGGTGATTCCACCGGAGGCCTCGAGTAGAGCCCGCGGCTTCCGCCTGGCGGCTAGGCGCACGGCGTCCTTCATGTCACGCAGCGACATATTGTCCAGCAGGAGCTCGTCGGCGCTGGCCTGAATTGCCCTCTGAGCTTCGTCCAGGCTGGTGACCTCGATCTCAATCGGAATGTTCGGATTGTCCTTGCGGGCGAGGCGAATCGCTTCTTGAATAGGGTCGGTTGCTGCCGGCAAACGGGCGCGGAGCGCGGCGAGGTGGTTGTCTTTGATGAGCACGCCGTCTGACAGGTCAAAGCGATGGTTCGCGCCGCCGCCGATCCGAACGGCATACTTCTCGAGGGTGCGAAGTCCAGGGGTCGTCTTACGCGTGTCGCGCAGGCGACAATTGCTACCCGCCAATAGGGCAACGACCGTAGCAGCCATACTCGCCACGCCGCTCAGGTGCGTGACGAAATTGAGAGCGACTCGCTCGGCGCGCAGGATCGACGCCAAGGAGCCATCGAGCGTCGCGATCCTGTCCCCGGGCGAAATGCGGTCGCCATCCGTCTTCTCGCCAGTCCACCCGAACTCCGGGTCGACCTGAAGAAACGCTGCTTGAGCGATCGGGAGGCCGGCGAGAATGCCTTCGGCCTGCGCGGTGATTATCGCCCGACCAGTCTGGTCACTCGGCGCGAGAGCGCTCGTAGTAACGTCGTCCGCCACGCGATCTTCGCTTAGAGCAGCGGCGACGAGATTTCGCACGAGGCTAGAATCAAGCGCTGTCGAACCAGCCTTGTCGCTCCGTCGAGGGGCCCGGCGTCTGAGGGCAGACGTTTCTTTGGCAACTGATCCTTTCGCGGTCGGGCGGTCTCGCGTGCCGGAACGCGGGCTCCGCTTAGCCTGGCGGTTGCGAGGTGTCATCGCCAGGGGTCCCTCTGCGGAACAAACGGAGTCATGCGATTAGGGTGCGGGATAGGGAATCACCGGTCAAGGCACTTCGAGGGGCGAGAGGTACCTCGACCCTCCCGTGGAAATGCGGATCAGGAGGCCTTCCGAGCGGCGACCGGCTCGTTGTATGCGGGAGCGACCGGCCTGCCAATGGCGTCGCCGAGGGTGCGTGCCCTGTCCATGAGCTTGGCGAAGTTCTTCGGCGTCAGCGACTGCGCTCCGTCCGACAACGCGTGGTCTGGATTCGGGTGCACCTCCACCTCAAGACCATCGGCTCCGGCAGCGATCGCGGCCAGCGCGACCGGTTCCACTAGGTCCCACTTACCGGTCGCGTGGCTAGGGTCGCCGATCAGGGGGAGGTGAGAGAGCTTCTTAACAAGGGGGATGGCGTTGACATCGAAGGTGAAGCGCGTCGCCGTCTCGAAGGTGCGGATGCCGCGTTCGCAGAGGATCACATCGCGGTTGCCGTGAGATAGGATGTACTCCGCGGCGAGCAACCACTCTTCAATTGTGGAAGACATTCCGCGCTTCAGGAGGACCGGCTTGCCGGAGCGGCCGACTTCATCGAGCAGCGTGTAGTTCTGCGAATTGCGGGCGCCTATCTGAAGGATGTCGGCATGCTTGGCGACGAGCTGGACATCCCTAGCATCCATCACCTCTGTGACTACCGGCAGCCCCGTTTCGGCACGGGCCGCCGCGAGGATGTGCAGTCCCTTCTCGCCGTGGCCCCGGAACGCGTATGGACTGGTGCGCGGCTTGAAGGCGCCACCCCGAAGGATGTGCCCACCCGCGGCCTTCACGGCCCTCGCTGCTTCGAGGACGTTCTCTTCTGTATCGACGGAACACGGCCCGCCCATAACCACGATGCTGCCGCCCCCAATCTTCACAGGGCCGACGCGAACGATCGTGTCGTATGGGTTGACCTCGCGGCTCGCCAGTTTGAAGGGCTTGCTGATGCGGACGACCGTGTCGACACCCTCGAGGACGCCGAGTTCGTCGACGAGCTCCGGGTAGACGTGCCCAAGGACGGCCACAACATTGCGCTCTTCACCATGAATGCGGTGGTCTTTGAAGCCGAGTTCCCGTATCGCCTTTTGTACCCCAACGACCTGATTTTCCGTTGCATTGGTCTTCATGACGACGATCATGATGTTTTTCTCCTTGCCCTAGATAAGACGCGCCCTGCGCTCTAACGTATCTCGGTATCGATGTCCGGCCGAAGGACCCGCGCGCCTCTCAGGTAGACGTGCTTGATTTCACGCGCCGCCTTTTCGGTATTGACGTGGAGGAGCACCCTCAGCGTCATCGGCAGAGCCCCAGGCTTGTTCATCTCGTGCCCACAGAGGAGCGCAACGGTATTCCAGCCCATGTTCCTTGCCGCGATGGCTGGGAATTCAGCGTTTAGATCGGGTGTGACGGTGAAGAAGGCCGAGGCGACGTATTCCACGTCCAGGTCATTGGCCTTCAGCATCGCGGCGAGGAGCTCTCTGGTCGCGTCGAGGATGGACTCGGGGGAGTTTGCCTCTATGGTCGTGGCCCCTCTCACGCCCCTGGTCAGCATGCTGAACCCTCCGGCCGGACCGGACGGTTAGCGCGAGCCAAAAACGCCGGCCCGGGAGCCGCCACGATAGACACGGCCGACGGAATTCTCGCCGTAGGCGAGAATCCGAGCGGCCCTAAGTGGCTGCCCTCCGCTGGCCGGTGACCACCTCCGCATATTCTCTCAACCTCGCTGCTTGCTGTGACGGATCGCTCTTGCCGATCTCGTCGATGATCGCGCTTCCGATGACGGCAGCGTCGGCGATCTGCCCCACTGCCTGAAAGTGCTTAGGCTGAGATATACCAAATCCTACCGCGATTGGCAAGTGTGTATTGCTTCGGACTCGCTTGACGAACTCTTCAAGTCCCGGATGAAGCTCATCGCGCGCGCCCGTGACACCGGTGATGCTCACGCAATAGATGAAGCCCGACGCCATCGACGCGACGAGCTTAATCCGCTCATCGGTGCTCGTGGGCGCAAGGAGGTAGATCAGGCGGAGATTTTTAGCCAGGCAGGCTTCGCGCACGGGTGCGGATTCCTCAGGCGGCAGGTCTACCACGACTAGACCGTCGACGCCAGCAGAAGCAGCATCGCTCACAAATGCCTCGATCCCGTAGGCGAGTATCGGGTTGTAGTAGCCCATCGGCACAAGCGGTGTCTCAACGCCCAACTGGCGAAGCTTCGCAGCCACGTCCAGGCACAGCCGGGGGGTCACACCCTGCTGAAGCGCACGATAGGACGAGTGCTGGATAGTCGGCCCTTCGGCTAGCGGATCTGAGAACGGTATGCCGAGCTCGATGATATCGGCGCCGCCTTCAACCAGCGCGGGCAATAAGCGCAGCGTCGACTCAACGTCTGGATAGCCCACTGTAAGGAAGGCGACGAACCCCGTTCGGCCTTCGGCCTTCATGCGGGCGAACGCTGATTCGATTCGGCCGGGCGGCAGGTTATGCGCCCCGTCCGCGCTCATGAATACTCGGCGATGCCGGCGCCGAGGGCAAACAAGTTGAACAGGAAGTGAGCGAGCAGACTGGTCAAGATTGAGCCTGAGTAGGCATAGCCGAGAGCGAATAGAGCACCGATAGCGGCCACAGGAGGGAGAAGGTAGATCGTCCCCGGATTGCCGATGTGCGCAAGCGCGAACAACGCCCCGCTCGCAACTGCTGCCCACGCGGTCCCCCACCGGCCGCGCAGACCGCCAAACACGAAGCCGCGGAAGAAGACCTCTTCAGCAAACGGCGCGAAGAAAAGCGAAAGCATCGCAAGAACGATGAGCGGCCCCGCGCTCTGATATGTCTCCTTAATCTCGGTGTCCGGCTCAATTCCGACCACGGCGAGAGCCCCGAAGTACGCAAAGCTCACAACGAGTCCCGCGATCAGAAGACCGAACACCAATCCGGCAGTCGTCCAGACGCCGCCCTGCTGCGGCCAGCGGAGCCCGAGAGCCGACCAAGGAAGTCGATACTTGCGAATGCTGAAGTAAATCGCCGCCGCAAGAAGGCCAATTTCGAGGAATACGCTTGCAGCGAGCGCTACCGTGAGAGCCAGAGAATCCTTTTCAATGTCCTCATTTCCCGCGATAACGAGCGCGCTGATGCTGGCCGGAATCGAGGTGCCGATCAGGACGGCGACAACGATGCCGATCGCTTTAAGAACGTCGGCCGGCGTCCAAGGCATTCTGTCCGTCTGCGCCCTGGTGACATCCAGCGTGGCGCCGCAATTCTGACAGAAAGCAGCACCGGCCAGGACCTGGGCGCCGCATCGCTGGCAAGCGAGTGCTGATACAGCCATAAGAGTAAGTGTAAGGCGGAGAGGCCTGAAGCAGAAAGAATGTTTGGGGTGGACGACGGGATTTGAACCCGTGATCTCCAGGGCCACAACCTGGCGCGTTAACCGCTACGCTACGCCCACCACGTCGCGCTCCCGCCGCCAGCGGGAAAAACAGCCCCGTCTCCGGGGCCAATCGGAAGCGTAGCACGAGACCCCGAGGCGGTCAAGGAACTGAACGGCGGTTGGCTACGTCAGTTGGTCAATCAGCAGCGTGGCGAGGCCGAGCAGGAACAGGAAACCGAGCATGTCGGTGAAGGTGGTGAGGAAAACCCCGGAGGCGATCGCCGGGTCCAGGCGAAACGCCTTCATGCCGAGCGGTATGACCGTTCCCAACAGGCCCGCGACCAGCATGTTGAGAAGCATGGCTGTACCAACCACGAACCCCCACCCCCATTCGCCCTTCCAGAGGAAGGCGGCGATACCGACGATCAGCCCGAAGAGAACGCCGCGTATCACACCGAGCATTATCTCCTTGTTCAGGATGCGGTTCGCGTCGCGCGGCTCTATTTCGCCGAGAGCGAGGCTGCGTACGACGATGGTAATCGTCTGAATGCCCGCATTGCCGCCCTGACCGGCGATGATCGGCATGAAGACGGCGAGGCCGGCGGCCCTAGCGATCGTCCCCTCGAAAATGAGGACCATGCCGCCTGCCAGAAACGCGGTGGCGAGATTGACCATCAGCCAGGGAATTCTCCGCTGGGCCGAAACCCGGACCGGCGCGAAGATGCTCTCGTCCCCAGGGAGGCCCGCCATGCGGTACATGTCTTCAGTGGCTTCTTCGGCGATCACGTCGATGATGTCATCCGCGGTGATGATCCCGCTGAGCACGCCGGATGCGTCGACGACGGGGAGCGCGCGCAGACGGTAATGCTGGAGGAGGTTGGCCGCTTCCTCCTGGTCGGTATCGGGCCGCACTGACACCACGTCGCGGGTCATTACCTCTTCTATCCTGACGTCCCGGTCGGCGACGACAAGTTGCCGCAGGTTTACGATGCCTTCGAGGCGGTTTCGCGCGTCGAGGACGTACAGGTAATAGGCCTCTTCGGCGAGTGGCTTGCGCGCCCGCAGTAAGGTGATCGCCTCCCCGACAGTCATGTCTTTATGGAGCGCCACAAACCCGCGCGTCATCAGGCCGCCGGCGCTCTCGTCCGGGTGGATGAGCAGCGGTGTTACATCGGATGCTGTTTGCATCTGCGCCAGCGCACGGGCGGCCTCCGCGGGCGGAAGCATTCGCAGCACGTCGGCAGCAATGTCGTTCTTAGTGATATCAAGCACTCTAGGAAGCTCCACGCGGGGCAGTCGCTGAGCGATCTCCTCGAGCGTTTCTTCGTCGAGGTGCTCGAGCAGTTGGGCCCGTGCCTCGGTGGACAGCAGCGCGAGCATCGTCTCGCGCTCAGCATCGTCGAGGCGGTCATAGAGGTCCGCCTGGTCAGCCGGATGCATGTCCGCGAGTAGCTCGGCGGCGGCCTCGACGTTGTCGCCGGTGAGGAGCTCTTCAATGCGAGCAGCCGGGTCGGCGTCGCCGGGTTCGATCCTTGTTACCATGGTTCTCTCGTGTTCGAGCCTCGATTAGAGCATAGAGGCGCGCGTTTCGAAGCGAAACCCGACCGCTCTTAGGGCGATGCTATACTCGAAATGGAGATGCCCCTGTAGCTCAATTGGACAGAGCGCCTGACTTCGGATCAGGAGGTTGCGGGTTCGAGTCCTGCCGGGGGCGCCAGGCGTTAGTACCGAGAGATAGCGGCTAGGGAGGTGGTGGAATGGCAAAGACAACCGGCACGGCGGCTGAGCTCATTCCCGAGGAACCCACATTAGAACGGCTGCGCTTCGCCGCCGCGGACTGCAAGGCGTGCGATCTTTGGGCGCGCGCCACTCAGACAGTTTTCGGCGAAGGCGACGAGAAGGCGAGCGTAATGCTTGTCGGCGAGCAGCCGGGCGACGCCGAAGACATTGAAGGCAAGCCGTTCGTCGGCCCAGCGGGGCGGATTCTGGACCGCGCGCTCCAGGAGGCAGGCATCGACCGCAGGCAGGCCTACGTGACCAACGCGGTGAAGCATTTTAACTGGAGCGAGACGCGAGGCAAGAAGCGCATTCACAAGAAGCCGAACGCACGACAAATGGCAGCGTGCAAGCCCTGGCTGGAAGCGGAGATTCAGCTGCTCCGGCCGACGGTTATCGTCCTACTTGGAGCAACCGCTGCCCAGCAACTCCTCGGGCCGGGCTTCTCGATTATGAAGAACCGTGGAAAGCTGATCCAAAACTCGCTCGCGCAGCACGTGATCGCGACCGTCCATCCCTCGTCGATTCTGCGAGCGCCGGACGACGAATCGCGCCAATCGGCCATGGCGGCGTTTATCGCGGACCTTGGGAAGGTTACGCCGCTTCTTAAGGTTAAGAAGTCCCCCGTCGCAGCAGCGCGTTAGTTCGAGCCGGGCGAGGGCCCGGGCAAGCGCCGCGCGCTCGGTGTCGACGTCCCGCCGGCCGGCGATGGAGTGGTTGATGGCGCTGGACTGGGCGTCGAAGACGGAGGTGGAGGAGTCGGCGCAGGGGTGTCCGTCGGGGCCGCCGTCGGCGCAGGAGTGGGCGGCGGTGTCGGTTCCGGCGTTGGCGGTGGAGGCGGCGGCACTTGGGGCAAAAGCCACCCGAAGTAGGCGTCGACGCCGGCTTTGTAGCCCTCGGCAATGGCTTGACGCATTTCCGGCCGCCATAGCTGCTGCGCCTCGAAATCGTTCGAAACGAACATCGCCTCGCCGATGATTCCGGGCATCGTGCTCGGCCGGAAGCCATCGTTAGTTCCGAGGATCCAGGAGTGTGGGTTGGCCGGGTTGCAGCAAACGCCAGCATCGTTCTTGACCCCGCGGTCGGGCACATCGTAACCGGCGCTTCGTATGTGGTTCACCACACCCTGGCGCGTGAGGTCCGCCAGCGTCCAGTTGTACTGGCCGAAGGAGCGGTTCGGGTTGTAGTAAACCTCGAGGCCACGCGCGCTCTTCGGTCCGCCGTTGTGATGGATCGAGACCAGTATGTCCGCGTGAACACTGTTTGCCACATCGACGCGGGCCTGGATCTCATCGCGCCGGTTCTCGTACGTGTTTGCCGGGAACGGCGTGAGCGTGTAGTCGCCCCAGCGGGACAAGTACACGTTGTATCCGGAGGCGCCGAGAAGCGGCGCGAGGCGAGTAGCGACATCGACGTTGACGTCTTTCTCCGCGAGGTCGCCGTTTCCGGCCCCGGAGTCGAGCGCGCCGTGACCGGCGTCAACGAAAATGGTGTACGGAGGTGGATGAAGGAGTTCGGCGATTGGCCTGTCCGGCAAGGGAGGGGTATTAGGAGCAGCCGGAGCGGCTGGTCCTGCCTCGGGTTCGGAAGAGACGATGGCAGGCGGCCCCTCGTGGTGGTGGTACGCTTCGACAAACACCTCCGGTGGCGGCGTCTCAGCAGCGGGCGGAGCGGGGGTCTCGACAACCTTCATCTCGACTGTCAGAGGTCGAAGAGGGCGCGGCGAGGACGTAGGCGAACTTGCAGGTTCTGCGTCGCTGCCGCCGCAAGCCGAGAGAAGCAGAACCGCCAGAGCGGCAAGTATCGGCGCAAACGTAAGTCTCATCTGCAATACGTTTAGGTAGATGGGCTGGGAGGCGATTATGTTGGCTGCGGTTCAGCCCTTGGACGGCCCCAATAATACACCGTTCTGCTCGACGCGAAGGCCATATGTGCGCACTGGACGCGCTGCCGGGCCTTCGAGGGGCTGGCCAGTGGCGAGGTCGAAGCGAGACCCGTGGGAAGGACACGTCACCGAGCCATCCGCCGCAACGCCGTCGCCCAGCGCGCCGTTGGCATGTGGACATCGATTGCTGACGGCGTGAAGCTCTCCACTCACGTTGAATATCGCGACTTGGTCGCCCGCATAGTACACGACTCGGCTGGAACCTGGCGGGATGTCCGAAGCGTCAGCTACTTTCTGCCACGTGACTTTCGCCGCCGGTACGCTCCCATTCTCGCCCGCGCGGGCCAGTGAATCCAGCGCCTCGTCGAGGCCCATAGCGAGGCAGCTGAAAATGGGCGTGTCACGCAGGGTGTAGAGGCTGGTCCTGGCTTCGCGAAGCTCCATTACGAGATCGAGGAAGTCCGCCGGTTCGTCGGTTTCGAATGAGACGACGAATTCCTGATCATCGAGACCGAACGAGTATGTCGTATTCAACTTGACCGAGGGGTATTTACGGCCGATGCGGATGTGTTCGTCCATCATCGTCTGACGGTGGTCAAGCGGCAGCCGGTACCACTCGCGGGTCTTCACGAATGGATAGACGAATAAGTACTTCGAATCTCGGGGATGCAGCACCATTCGTTCCGCTCGGGCCTCATTGCGACCTACATAGACCGAAGGACGCGTCATCGCCACGTACGAATAGGGCATCGTCAGATAGGGACCCATTGGCGTGCCATTGATGAAGCCGGCAAGCTGATGAATATCATCAAGCCGGTCACAGATCTGCCAGAGCAGCAAATCGGCGTCTCCACGCGTGCCGACGAGGCTGTAGCTCCGGATTTGTACACGGTCAGAGAACGCCCGCACAACGTCCCCGAGTGCTCGCTTGCCGCGTTCTCGCTCCTCCTCGGGCAACCCACGCCAGGCGGGGTCAACGTGATAGAACGAGAACTTCACGACCTGCCGTCGGCCTTTGGTCTCCTGCGGACTTTCGCTCATGGCCGGCCAAACCGGCGATTCTTCCCGTTCACCCTTGGGCGGCCACCACTGTCGACAGGTCGAAGTTTCGTTCGTAAAGCTCGGCGATGGACGACATCTCGTCCTCCGTTAGCGGAGCCGTATCCGCGGCGGCGACGAACTCCGCGAGTTGCTCCGCATCGTAGATATTCGGCAGGACGGAGGCGACGGAGGGCGAAGCGAGCACGAACTGAATCGCCGCTTGTCCGATCGTTCTGCCTGTGCCGTCGGCCAAGAACGCGAGCTTTTCGAGCTTCTGGAGCCCTTTGGTGAGCCATTCGCGAGGCCGGTGGCTGCGATGATCGCTCGCAGGGAAAGTCGTTTCGAGAGTGTACCTTCCTTCCAGCAGCCCGGACGAATGCGGCACGCGCACGAACACGCTCACGCCGTTGTCTTCAGCAACCGCGATAAGGCTGCGGCCCGGGTCTTGCTCGAGCATGTTGTAGATGATCTGGAGAGTCGTGATCTCACGCTCCCGCAGCAGCGCCAGCCCTTCAGCCTCCCAGCCGTTAGCAGGGCCGAGCGCGGCGCCGTAGCAGCGGATCTTACCGTCCGCCTTTAGCTTGTCGAGCGTCTCAAAAAGCTCATCGCTACGGACAGCCCACATCCGCGGGTTGTGAATCTGGTAGATGTCGATGTAATCCGTACGCAGGCGCCTCAAGCTTTGCTCAACGGCGAAGGTGATGTGCTTCGGCGAGAAATCCTGAGGTAGTTCCTTGTGGCCGTCCCGTTCGCCCGTATAGTTATAGAAGTCGTACCCGAACTTGGTCCCAATGACGATGCGATCGCGCACTTCTCCGAGCGCGTCTGCGAGAATCGTTTCCCCTTTACCCTGCCCGTACGCGTCGGCCGTATCGAAGAACGTGACGCCGGAGTCGAAAGCCCTCCTCAGTAGCTCGACGCCGCGCAGATCGTCCTCAATGCCCCACCAGCCGGTGCTGATCGTCCACAGCCCGAAGCCGACAGCCGATACTTGGATCGAGGTATCGCCGAGAGTCCGGTACTTCATGTGCGCGAACATTATATCTCCGCATCCTTCTCAGATCGCAAGATAGATTCGACCAGGGCACGGTTCTCCCGACGGCCCTACAACAACCGCAAGGAGAGGACGACCGCCATCGCCGCGCCAAACAGCACGACTGCTGACCTTAGCCTCTCCTGGCCGAGGCGGCGGGCAAGTCCGGCGCCCAGGTAGCCGCCGGCGAGAGCTCCGACCGCCATCACCGCCGCGGGTCCCCACTCCACAGGACCGAACGCGGCGAAATAAATGACAGCGACCGCATTGATGATTAGCGAGAGCAATCCCTTGAGTGCGTTAAGCCGTTGCAAGTCGTCCGGCACTAACACGCTGAGCACCGCGAATACCATGATGCTCAATCCCGCGCCGAAGTAGGCGCCGTAAACAGCGAAGAGGAAAACGGCCGCCACGAGCAGCGCCGGCGTGTCCTCCGCGCTCCGTGCGGCCAGTCGATGCGTCTCGGCTAGCTCCGTAAGGCGGCGCTGGAATGCCGTAAGCCCGGTCGCGAAGATAATCAGAAAAGGGACAATGTACTCGAACGCGCCGTCAGAAGTCGCGAGAAGAATGGCGGACCCCGCGAAAGCTCCGAGAACGCTTGGGACGACGAGGCGCGCGATGCGACACCGCTGGTATCGTAGCTCCTCCCGATAACCAAGCGAGCCGCCGAGATAGCCCGGCCACAGGGCGACGGTGTTCGTCACGTTGGCTGTCTTCGCCGGATAGCCGGCGGCGAGGAGAGCCGGAAAGCTAATCAGCGAACCGCCGCCGGCCACCGCATTGACCGCGCCCCCCAGGGCTGCGGCGGTCAGCAACCCGAACACCTCCAGCCAGTCCATTAGCTAGACGGCCCCGCGGTAGGGGTGCCAAAGACGCCCAAATTGGCTCTTAGTATACTGGCGTTCGAGGACGTGACGCGCTGAGTATGACCGGAGACGGCACTGCTGCAATTCTCGCGGTCGATAACGTCACGAAGTCTTTTGGCGGTTTGCGCGCGGTCGATGGTTGCTCTCTCACCGTCAGCGAAGGTAGCATCACCGGACTAATCGGTCCCAACGGCGCCGGCAAGACCACGCTCTTCAATATTGTGACCGGATTTCTGAAGCCGGACTCCGGCCGCATACTGTTTCGTGACGATCGAATCGACCCCTTGCCACCACATCAAATATTCCGCCAGGGCGTCCTCCGTACCTTCCAAATCCCCCGCGAGCTAAAGGGCATGACTGTCCTCGAGAACTTGATGCTGGTTCCGCCGGGGCAGGCAGGGGAAACGGTGTGGAATCCGTGGTTCTTCCGCAGTCGTGTCGCCCGCCAAGAAGAGGCGAATTTTGTGAAGGCTCTTGAAGTGCTGGAGTTCGTTGAGCTCGGTCACCTTCGCGACGAGTATGCGGCGACGCTATCGGGCGGGCAGAAGAAGCTGCTTGAACTGGCACGAACGCTTATGTGCGACGCCAGGCTCATCTTGCTCGACGAGCCAGGCGCCGGCGTCAATCGGGTACTGATGAAGAAGCTTGTGGCGGACATCGAGCGCTTGCGCCGGGAAATAGGCATCACTTTCTTCGTGATCGAGCATGACATGGACCTGGTCGCCCAGCTGTGCGATACGGTCATCGTAATGAGTGAAGGGAAAACTCTAGCTCAAGGCACCCTCGACGAGATCAAGCGAGATGATCGTGTGCTCCAGGCGTACCTCGGAGGTCAGTACCGATGAGACGGCCAGGTGACGGATGTCGGTAGATAGCACAGTCGTCCTGGAGACGCGAGAGCTCGTGACTGGGTACGGCGAACTAGAAATACTTCACGGCGTCTCGGTCTCGGTGTGCAGCGGCGAGATGGTGGCGGTGATTGGACCCAACGGAGCCGGGAAATCGACTCTCCTCAAAGGCATCTTCGGCTTGCTGCCGGTGCAATCCGGCGCTGTATTGCTCGGGGGTGCCGACGTCACAGGCAAGCCTCCCGATCGCCTCGTTCAAAATGGTCTCTCGTATGTCCCGCAGGTCGAAAACGTGTTTCCCAGCCTGACGATCCAGGAGAACCTAGAGATGGGCGCGTTCATTCGACGAAACGGGGTCCGCGAACGAATAGACGAGGTGTTCCGCCTGTTCCCCGATCTAGCGAAGCGCAAGGGCGAAAACACGGGCAAGCTCTCCGGCGGGCAGCGGCAGATGCTGGCGCTTGCGAGGGGCCTGATGCTTGACCCGAAGATACTCCTCCTCGATGAGCCTTCGGCGGGTCTTTCGCCCAAGTTGGTGAGCGCCATTTTCGAACGTATCAACGTCGTCAACAAGGCGGGAACGGCCGTGCTGCTCGTCGAACAGAATGCGCGCGAGGCGCTGAGCCTTTGCCGACGCGGCTACGTACTCGCGATGGGCCGAAACCGTCTGGAGGGTGAAGCCTCGAACCTGCTGAATAACGAAGAAGTTGGCAGATTGTACCTGGGCGCCTGAGCATTGGCGATAGTAGAAGCGAGGCCGAGGACCTGGCGAGACCGCTTCGTTGACGCGCGGCGCGCCACCGATGATTTCCTGAGCGGCGGAGGACTGCTTCTCTTGATCCTCCTTTTCCTCATATGGGCAGTGATCGACCGGCGAGACGCGGTCGTCATCGGAGTAGTCGAGGGAAGCATTCTTGCGCTGGGCGCCGTCGGCTTGACACTCGTCTACGGCGTCCTCAAGTTCGCCCATTTCGCCCACGGCGACAGCATGATGCTCTCCGCCTATTGCGCTTTCTTGCTACTCTCAGGCGTCGTTTCCGGCAGCCGGCCCGGCGTCGATGCCGAGGTCCTACCCATTACGGTCTCTGACCTTCCAGGAGCGACGACCGAAGTCTGGAAGTTCTCTTTCGGATACGGATTACTCGTGGCGATGGCCCTCTCGGCGCTGGTCACTTCAGGCATTCTGGTGGTTCTGGACCGGCTTGTCTACCGGCGCCTGAGGCAGCGCAAGAGTGGGATCGTCATATTTTCGATCGCCTCACTGGGGCTAGCGATTGCGATCCGCAGTCTCGTGCTGATGGTGTGGGGACCGACCCCTCGGAAATACACGACCACGGTGCGAGAGAATATCGACTTGCCGTTCGATATCACGATCCTCGCCGACCAGCTTTTTATCCTCGCAGCCGCCATTACGGTGACAGTCCTGGCTTACATCCTGCTGTTCCGGACCAAGCTAGGCAAGGCGATGCGAGCGATGGCCGATAACCCCGAGCTGGCGCTTATCAGCGGGATCAGGACGGAACTGGTGATCGCGCTGACCTGGGCACTGGCCGGAGGGTTAGTCGCGGTCGCAGGAGTCTTGCTCGCCCTCCAGGCACAGCTCGACCCGCAGCTGGGCTTCGTCCTTCTTCTGCCGCTGTTCGCGGCGGCGATTCTCGGTGGCGTCGGCAATCCGCAGGGCGCCTTCTTCGGCGGCATGATCGTCGGCATTGTTCAGGCTGTTGTTGTTACGTTCGATTTCCTCAGCCCCGGCTATAAGTTCTCCGTGGCTTTTGTCATTCTTATACTTATTCTGCTCATTCGTCCGCGCGGTCTGTTTGGAGCCCGGCTGTGAGATTCGCCATGCCGCGTTTCCGCGCGAAACCAAGCTCCTTCATCGCTCCTGCAACCGTTGCCCTGGTGACGGCTCTCCTGATCGCGATCCCGTTCGAGCGGTCTAACGGCGACACCAGCGGGGTGATCAGCTTCCTTGTCTCTTTCCTGACGTTCGTCGCAATATACGCGATATTTACCCTTGGTCTGAACGTCCAGTGGGGTTACAGCGGCGTCTTCAATTTCGGCGTGCTGGGCTTCTTCATGCTTGGCGCATACACCGCAGCTATCGTCACGAAGGAGCCGGCAAGCGGTAGCTTCACCGACTACATCGGCGGCTTCGGCGGCGACCTGAACCTGCTGCCTTGGCTCAGCAGCGAGCAGTGGTTGCCTCACCTGGTCGGTCTCGCTGCCGCTGCCGGAGTGGCGGGGCTTGTCGCCCTGCTGCTTTCCGTTACAGCGCTCCGCCTGCGTGATGATTACCTCGCGATCGCGACGATCGGCGTGGCTGAAGTCCTGAGACGCGTGGTTATCGAAGAGACGTGGCTCGTCAACGGGACGCGGGGCCTAACCGGCATTCCCAGACCACTGGGGGGCCTGGTCGGTTCCACTGACTACAAGTATCTCCTGCTCGCGATTTGCGGCGGCTTTCTCGTCCTCACCTACTTCTTGATCGAGCGTGCGATTCGCTCGCCGTGGGGGCGCGTGCTCATGGCCCTGCGCGAGGATGAGATGGCAACGGAGGCGAGCGGCAAAAATGTCTTCGCCTTCAAGATGCAGAGCTTCGTGATGGGCGCCGCGATCATGGGCGCCGGAGGGGCGATTTACGCCTACGCGAGCAGCTCGCTCACCCCGGAGGTCTTCACTCACTTCTTTGCCACGTTCCTTTTCTGGGCGATGCTCATTCTTGGGGGAAGCGGCAATAATCGGGGCGCGATCGTCGGTGCCTATGTGCTTTGGGGCTTCTGGACGATCACTCTTCAGTTTCAGAGTTACGACTTGCCGGACCTACTCCAGACCCGCATGCCGTACATTCGCGAGCTCGTCCTCGGTGGACTGATAGTGGCGGTGCTTCTCCTCCGGCCCGCCGGATTGCTCCCCCAAAGGCGGCAGGTATCAATCTGGGTAGAGCGGCAGTTAAGGCGAAGGCCAGCCGCACCCGCCGGTTCACCAACCGAAGGTGCGTCCAGTAACCGATAACACCGCCGAGCTAGGGAGCTCCCCTTATCTCACGCACTAGTACGAGGAGGATCCCGTCGACGTCGAACTCGGGCTCTCTCCGCCGCCAACTGCCGGGGTGGGGGTCGCGAGTGCTACTTCGGTGATATCTGTAACTTCCTTCTTCACGATGTGCACACGGAATACCTTGTCAGTAACCAGTTTTTTATCGGCTGCATCCACATGGAACCACTCGATTGCGCCTATTTGCGGGTCACCTTTGTCATCGAACTCGAAGGGCCCCACGACACCCTCATAGTCGATGTCATCGCCTTTCTTGAGCGCTGCCACCGCGTCTTTGAAGTTGGCGCTGCCGGGCCCGAACTGCTTGCCGGGAGCGTTCGCCACACCACGTAGTTTATTGCGCATCGCCGTCGGGTCGGTGCTGCCAGCGGCCTCGGCCGAGAGGGCGATGAGGTAAACGGCGTCGTATGCTTCCTTGATGTAAGGTAGTGCCGGCAGCGGACCATACTTGGCTTTGTAACGGTCCGCGAAACTGCCTGAGGATTGGGTCGGGAGATTCCCGGGCGAGGTTCCCTTAACTCCATCGAAGTTGTCCCAGCCCAGTTGGTCGAGCATCTTGTCGGACTTCGTGCCGTCCACGAACAAGAATTCGTCCGTCGTCGATTTCTCAATCGCTTCCCGCAAGAAGACGCCGGCGCTCTCCGGGTAGGCGATTGCCGCCAGCGCCTGTGCGCCCTGACAGCGGTCCAGCTCACTAGCGTATGTCGCCTGCGCCGATTCGTGCGGGACTTGGTCTGTTACGGTTCCGCCGAGCGCTTGGAATTCGGTCGTGAACGCATTGCTGAGCCCCTTACCGTAGGCGTTGTTGATGTACATGGTGCACACTTCTGTGATCGCCGAATCGTTTGCCAGTTGAGCGAGGACGAGACCCTGAGCAGCGTCCGAGATAGTCGTTCTGAAAAGAAAGTCCTTATCATTCGCATCGGTAAGGCCTGGCGAAGTCGACGCGGGCGAGATCTGTAAGATGGAGTCGGGCCCAGTGACAGTCTCCGCAACCTGAAGGGAGACGCCGCTGCTGAGGCCACCGATGATCGCCTGCACCTTCTCCACATCGACGAGCCGGCGCGCTTCGTTTACACCCAGTTGCGGCGATGTGCCGTCGTCGGCTTGCACGAGCTGAACAGGATTGCCAAGCACGCCTCCAGATTCATTGATCTCGCTGACGGCGAGTTCCGCGCCGTTGAAAATGGGTTGCCCAAACTTGGAGAGGTCGCCCGTGAACGACATCAGCCCGCCTATTTTTAGGGGAGCGCTCTGGGCTGGCGATGTTGCCGCCGAGCCTCCACCCGTCTCCTTCTCGTCGTCGCCGCAGGCCAAGGTAAGAATCAAGCCTGAGAAAATGGCGGCAGCAACGAGCCACCGATAGCGCCGTGACAAATGCGGCATGGCTGTCTCCTTTCGCTTACCAGCGAAGCCCTGCGTGCACCGGTTCGGAAATTAAGGTAGTCCCGAAGTGACGGTGCGTCAACATACGCGCCCGGCGACGCCGGCTAACATAGGGCAGGACCGGGGCTAACCACCGCTAGCATCGCGCCATCGATTTTTCCTTGTGGTCTGAGCTACGGCCGCGCGGGAAAACTATCGGGCTCCGTGCCAGACCCCCATGTGCTGCCGGATCGTTTCGTGGTAGGCGCCGGGCTGGTAATAGCGATCGTAGAACTCGGTCTCCAAGTGGTGTGCCTGGAACCAGATGTTCATCATCATCGGATCGATCGTTGCAGGAAAGCGGCCATACGTCTCCCAGATGTAAGAGCAAAGCGCTTTCGTGGCGTCCAGACACCAGCCAGGCGTCTTCTGGACCAGCTTGTCAAGCGACTGCCTGTCCTTGAGCCCCACGGGGCCGCCTTCCTCTTTATAGACGCCGCTGCCACCCCACTTCGCATCGAAGATCGCCTGGACAGCCGCGTCCATGTCCGGGTAGTACGGCGGACAGTAAGCCTGGAAGTGGCTGTCGAGGCCTACCGGCACCGGTCGCGGACCCGCCTCCTGGTTCAGCGTCTTGATTGGCCCGAACTTTGAGGGGATGTGAAAGCGGAAGCCCATCATCGGAAAGATGAAAGCGCTCACGGACGACGTAAAGATCCAACCTCCGAGGCCCATCGCCTGCAGCGCCAGGTACATGTTCTGGAGCATGATTGCCTGCTCGGTGCCCGGGATGATCATCTGCATCGAGCTCTCGAGGCCGGAGAGCGGATAACCGCGCGAGCGATCAAGATAGCCTTTGTCGGCCCATTCCTTTAGGGGCTCGGCGTTGCCGTTTAGGTCGTCGTAGACGTAGTAGGAGTTTGGCTCGTCCATGAGGAGCATCAGCACGTTGATGTACTCCCAGGTGACGTCGCTGATCGGCATGAAGAGCGTGCTACCGGGCTGGTTGACGTTCCACCAGTTGAAGGGCTGAGTGATGCCGGCGATCATCGGTACCTGAAGCCGCCCGTTACCAATCTGCACGGTATTCGCGCGGAAGGCCTGGACGATCTTTTCGCGATCGTCGAGCGACTCAAACTCCTGCATCGCGGATGCGTGCTTCTCGCGGAGCTTCACCATGTAGGTGCCCTCATCGTTCGTATAGAAGAGCTCTGTGCCGTGCGAGCCGCAGGCGCTCGCGTACACGCGGCCGACGAACTGGAGCATGGTGTTGCCGCACCAGTTGCTGCCTGCCTGGTCGTTGAACGGCAGGTCCGCGAGGTTTACGCCGCTGATGCCCGTGCCCGCCATCACCAACATCGCTTCCTCGATCTCGTCCAGCGGCACGGGCTCCTTCGTAGACTTGAACGGAGCGAGGTCTCCCGGCATTTCGGCGCCGAGGGGGAAACGGCGGGCCCGGCGCTGGAAGATCGCGTCGAAGAGGGGGTAATTCCACGCGCGCTGAGCCGGCTCGATAGACACGACGGGTTCGGTCACAGGCATTCTTGTAAGAACCATTGGGAGCACCTCCGTAATTCGAGAGATTCGCGAACCGATTATACGTCAGGCAGGGCGCCCTCGAAAGGACAGCGCGCGGAAGGTGCGAGGGAGACCCGTGCTATCATTTACGAGCGAATGATCTTTATCTTCCTCGACTTCCTCTCGATCAACTTCTTCGCAGCAGTCGTTTTCGTCGGGGCAATCATCACCGCGTTGGTCCTCGGCATCTCATTTCACGAGTTCTCGCACGCTCTCGTAGCTGACCGGCTCGGCGATGGCCTGCCGAGAAGAATGGGGCGTCTCACCTTGAATCCTCTGGCACACCTGGAGCCCGTCGGGACGCTGCTTATGCTGATGGTTGGCTTCGGCTGGGGCCGGCCCGTGCCGGTAAACCCCAACGCGACGCGGAACCCAAAGGCGGCGCTGGGTTTCACCGCCGCTGCCGGGCCGCTTTCAAACTTCGTTGTTGCGGCGGTCGCCGGTCTGCCGATGAAACTGGACCTCGTGGAATGGGTGTCCCCATTCGATAAGGTCAGGGCAGAAATCCTTGCGCTCAATGGGTGGACGGCCGGCGAATACCTTAGCGTCTATCTGAGCGCGATAGTCCTCTTCAGTCTTATTCTCGGAGTCTTCAACCTCATTCCGATCGCACCGCTGGACGGGTTCAAGGTGGCGGTGGGTTTCTTGCCGCGCGACCTGTCTCTTTCCTTCGCACGCCTCGAACCCTATGGTCCAATCATCCTGATAACGCTCTTCCTCCTGCCGTTCTTCACGGGGACGTTTCTCCTCTTCGAGATTATGTCGCCGGTCATAAGGGTGCTCGCACGGTTGTTTGCCGGGACAACGGGCGACCCCTTTGTTTGAGCGACCGGCCTACCGAACGCGGCAGCTGATCGGCGCTCTCAAGCCGAGAATCGACAGGAGCGAGCGATCAGATGCCGAGCAACTGCTCGGTCCCAAGTTATCGCCCCTCTTTGAGTCGATGAGCAAGCGGGACCAGCGGCACAGTTTGGACGTATATTGGACGCTCAAAGACCAAGGCCACACAGACCCCGATTTGCTGGTCGCGTCGCTTCTGCACGACTCCGGGAAAGCACCACTGGCGGGAGTTAAGGTGAGGCTATGGCACCGGATCGCGTATGTTTTGCTGGAAACCGGCGCGCCGTGGGCCTTGCGCAGGTTAGCGAGAGGGCGCAGCGGGCTGGCGGCGCTGAGTCAGCACGCCGAACGTGGCGCCCTGGTAGCCGAGGCGCTCGGCGCCCCGATTGCCGTCGTGGAACTCATCCGCGGACACGAAGACATCGATATGCCCGACGAGCGTCAACGCCTGCTCCGTATGGCCGACGATTCCTGCTGATCGGACGCTAGCGAAGACCGCATGTCTTAAATTGTAAGCACATAGACAGCCTGATAAGCTCGTAATGCGAGATGGACAGATCTAACGGCAAGAAGCGCATCACCATCATCGGCACCGGCCTGATTGGCGGGTCGCTGGGAATGGCGCTTAAGGGCGCCCGGCTACCGGGCCTCGAGGTCATAGGCCACGATCGGGATCGGGCTAACGCGACGCAAGCCGAGAAGTCCGGAGCGATCGATCGCACGGAGCACAACCTGCCCCGAGCTGTCTCCGGAGCGGGTATGGTTATCATTGCCGTTCCCGTTCTTAGCGTGCGCGAGGTAATGCAGCAAATGGCTCCTGATCTCGCTGAGGGGACGGTCGTCACCGACACAACGAGCACCAAGGCCCACGTTATGCGTTGGGCAAAGGAGGCGTTGCCCGAATACGTTAACTTCGTCGGCGGCCATCCTATGGCTGGCAAAGAAACGGCCGGCATCGCGTCTGCCGAGGCCTCGCTGTTTCGAGGGAAGGCGTACTGCATCTGCCCCGCCGTCGATGCTTCCGACACAGCCGTGAAGACGGTCCTTGGGCTCGTACGGCTTGCCGGCTCGGAGCCCCTTTTTGTCGATCCTGAAGAGCACGACATCTACGCCGGCGCCGTAAGCCACCTGCCACTGATGATGTCGACTGCCCTCTTCTCGATGCTGCGTTCGAGTCCCGCCTGGAACGACATGGGAATGATGGCCTCGTCCGGCTTCAGCGATGTCACGCGCCTGGCGGCGAGCGACCCTGCGATGAGCCACGGCATTTGGGCAACCAACCGCGATGCTTTGATCCACTGGTTGGAGCGGATGGCGGAGGAACTTCGACGCTACCGGGACATGCTCAAGGACGCGCAAGATGAGGTCCTCCTGGAGACGTTCCTTAAAGCCCAGATAGAGCGCGAGGCTTTTCAGCGCCAGCCTCCCCGCAGGCAGATGGAAACGGCCACAGCCAAGGTGGACTCCGGCCAGGCGCTCCTGAGCATGCTCGTGGGTGGAGCGCTGGCCAAGAATATTCAGCGAGCAAAGCAGCTGCCGGAGCTGATGCGCCAAACGCAAGAAGCCGAGGAGAAGGACGGCAAACGCCGGCCGACTCTCGCTGAGCGAATCGCTGAGGACGTGCGGCGGGACCTGGAGAAGCTGGAGCAGAAGCGGGCCGAGAAGCAGATAGAGACGGAAGACAAGCCCGATAATGAGACTTAACCGCAATGCAGCAGACCGTCACGACCGCGAAGGCTTTCCGCGGAACCTTAGGCGTCTCCGCCAATAAATCGATTTCACACCGAGCGGTAATCCTAAACGCTATCGCTCAGGGCGAAGCGATCATCGAAGACTTCCAGCGCGGGGCCGATTGCCTGGCAACAATCAGTTGCCTGCGCCGGCTTGGCGGTTCATTCCGGTGGCGCGGCGAGTCCGAACTCGCCGTCAAGGGCTTGGGCAGCCGGGGTCTCCACGAGCCCGCGTCGGTGCTCGACGCCCGGAACTCAGGCACTACCATACGCCTGCTGGCGGGCCTCCTCTCGGCGCAACCGTTTCTATCGGTGATCTCCGGTGATGCCTCGCTCAACGCGCGGCCGATGGCAAGAATCGTTGAGCCGTTAACCCAGATGGGCGCCGACATAAGCGGCCGCGACGGCGGGCGCCTCGCTCCACTCGTCATACGAGGAGGGTCGTTGCGCGGCATCCACTATCGGATGCCCGCCGCTTCCGCGCAGGTAAAGTCCGCCCTACTGCTCGCGGGCCTCTACGCCGACGGTGAAACGGTCATCGAGGAGCCAGCGCCGACTCGCGACCACACTGAGCGGATGCTGGCCAACATGGGCGCGGACTTACAGTTCGGCGAAGGGCCCGCCGTCCGAATTCGGCCGCTCGCTGGGGAACTCACGGCGATATCACTGCGAGTGCCCGGTGACATCTCGTCAGCGGCACCGTGGTTGGTGCTGGCGTCCGCTCACCCTGATGCCGAAATTCAAATTGCCGGCGTTGGCGTGAATCAGACACGCACTGGCATCCTCGACTGTTTGACCTTGATGGGAGCAGACATCCGTCTAGAAGGTGGGGAGTTCTGGGGAGCGGAACCCGTGGCGAACATCTTCGTCCGTTCGTCGCAGCTGCGCGGGATCACCATTGACGGCGATCTCATCGCACGCTCGATTGATGAACTACCTCTTCTCGCCCTCGCGGGTTGCTTGGCGCAGGGAGAGACTATCATCAAGGACGCAGCAGAGCTTGCCGTCAAGGAATCGAATCGTATTCGAACGACTGTAGAAGGTCTACGGGCGCTGGGGGCGAACCTGGAAGAAAGACAGGACGGTTTCCGCATCTGGGGCCCCCAAAAGCTACGTGGTGCTGTGGTATCCTCACATGGGGACCATCGGTTGGCTATGATGCTGGCCGTGGCGGGAGCGCTCTCACAAGGAGAAACGGTGGTCCGCCAGGCGGAAAGTGTTTCGGTATCATATCCGCGCTTTTGGCTGGACTTAGAGCGACTCTGCCTGGCATAACACCACCGCGAACGATGATGAAGGAGGAGTGGTAGTGGCGCAGTCTCACAACGGCGCTAGCGAGCTAGTGCACGTCGGTTTCGGTCATTTCCTCGCAGTCGATAAGATTCTGGCACTCGCCAATATGAGCAAAGGCACCGCACCCATCCAGCGGCTGGTTCGTGATGCGAAGAAACGAGGCAACATTGTCGATATGACGACGGGGCGCAAGACAAAAACTGCTGTGATTACGCAGTCCGGCCACATCGTGCTCCTGGCGATCACCCCGGAGGCAGTCGCCGGTCGCGTCAGTGGAAGGACTGCCCGCGAATCCCTCGCAGAGGGTGAGTAATGGCGATCAAACTCGCGCACGCTGGCTTTGGTAGCTTTATCTCCCTGGAACATACGCATCGCGTGCTCTCCCCTCAGTCCGCGAAGGTGCAAAAGCTTGTCCGCGAGCAGAAGGCCAACGGCGCGGTGATTGACCTGACGAACGGCCGGCGGACGACCGCTGTTGTCCCGCTGGATACTGGCCAGCTCGTGCTCGTTTCTGCGCAGCCCAAAAAGTTGAGAGCACGGGGCCTTCTGGTCGACTTGGCAGACTTCCAGCGCAGCCCATCGGCGAGGTGACGAACGCGCGCGATCCCTTGCTCGTCGTCTTGACCGGGCCTTCGGGGGCGGGAAAGGACTCCCTCCTGACCCAAGTTAAAGCCCAAGATCCTTCGTCGTACGTCGTCGCTAACGTCACAACACGCCCGCCGCGCGCCGGCGAGCAAGAAGGCGTCGACTACCATTTCGTGTCGAAAGCGGAGTTCGAGCGGCTTCGCCGCGATAGTGAATTGCTGGAACACGCGGTCGTTTACGGTCAGGACAAAGGCGTCCCTCGCGGGCCGATCCGGGAGGCGCTTGCGAGCGGGCGGGACGTCCTTCTCCGCACAGACATCCAGGGGGCCCGCACGATCAAGCGACTGGTCCCCGGCACCACCACTATCTTCGTCTCGCCACCCTCCGAACCCGAACTGCGAAGGCGCGTCCGCGAGCGCGGCGCTGACACCCAGGAGCAGGTCCAAGTCCGGGAGGAGACGGCAACGCAAGAAATGGCGGCGGCACCCCAGTTCGACTATCACGTAATCAACGACGATCTGGAGGAATGCGCGAACGAAATCCAGCAGATCATGTCCGAAGAGCGCTCCCGGCCGGATCGAGCCGAGATAATCGTCTAGCGAGAATGCTCTTGGTAAGGCGAAGGGCCGTGCACGTTTCCCGTGATTGACGGATCGCATATCGCCTGTTACACTCCGCATCACAAACGAACAGACAGCGGCTGAGAACGGGAATAGTAGCCTGCAAGGCGTAGGCCAAGAGAGCCGGGAGGAGGGTGAGAGCCCGGCGTCGGCGCAGCAGGTGAATGGGCCTGTGAGCCGCCCGCCCAACATCCCACGAAGGTGGATCAGTAGGCGAGGCCGGGGAGGGCACCGTTACACGCCCAGGGCATCCTTCGAGAAGCCGCTTTTCATCGGAGCGTGCCTGGAAAAGATGTCGCTTCAAGCGACAATTAGGGTGGCACCGCGAGAACCCCTCGCCCCTTGGGCGCAGGGGTTTTTCAATTTTGGGGAGACAGTTGAGAGACAGCCACAGACGCAAACGAATACTCACAGGTGACCGGCCGACGAGCGATGCCTTCCACCTCGGCAACTACGTTGGCACGCTCGCCAATCGGGTCCGGCTGCAGGACGAGTACGAGACGTTCCTGCTGCTCGCCGACCTTCACCTCCTCACCACCCGGACAAGCGATCTCGAGGAAGTTGGGCACAACATCCACGAGCTCGTGCTCGACTACCTGAGCGTCGGCATCGACCACGAAAAGACGACGATCTACTTGCAGTCGCTCGTCCCGGAGGTCCTCGAGCTCGCCTGGATCTTTATGTCCCTCGTCAGCGTGCCAAGAGCCCAGCGCATTCCGACCCTGAAGGAAGTGGTGCGTGACCTCAAGCTCGACACCGCTTCGATGGCGCTCCTCTCATACCCCGTCCTTCAAGCCGCCGATATCCTGATGGTGAAGGGCAACCTCGTGCCCGTAGGGAAGGACCAGCTCTCGCACATCGAGCTCACGCGTGAAATCGCTCGACGCTTTAACGATACGTTTGCGCCTGTGTTTCCGGCGCCGGAGGGGCTCGTTGGCAACGTCCCGACGCTGCCTGGCACGGACGGTAAAGCGAAGATGGGCAAGTCACTCGGGAACGCTATCTTCCTGCGCGACGATGCGGAGACAGTGAAGCGAAAAGTGATGTCGATGTACACGGACCCCAAACGTATCCGCGCTGACATACCCGGCCGCGTTCAGGGCAATCCCGTCTTCATCTATCACGATGCCTTCAACGATGATAAGGCCGAGGTCGAGGACCTCAAGGCGCGCTACCACAAGGGCAAGGTCGGTGACGTCGAAGTGAAGCAGAAGCTGATCGCCGGTCTCAATCGATTCCTCGAACCAATTCGAGAGCGGCGCGCTCGTTTCGCGGCCGAGAAAGGGCTGGTCGAGGAGATCCTGAGCCGGGGTACGGCGCGGGCGCGTCAAGAGTGCCTGCAGACGCTATCCGAAGCACGCGACGCCATGGGGCTGACGTACTTCCGTGACCGAGAAGCGATCCAGGTGTTGAAGTGAGCTACAAGCCTGACCTTCAGTCGGTGCTTGCGCTCGCGAAACAGGGCGAGAATAACCTGGCGCCTGTGTTCAGGGACATACCGGCCGACCTGGAAACGCCGGTGTCCGCCTTCTTGAAGGTCGCTCGCGGCGAGCACTCCTTCCTCCTCGAATCTGTTGAGGGTGGCGAAAGGCTCGCGCGCTACAGCTTCATCGGAACCGAGCCTTACCGGGTACTGCGGTCGGGCCCCTATGCTGACCCGGCACAAGGATCGGATCCCCTCCGGGACGTAGAGCAGGAGCTATCGCGCTACGAGATCTCGCACCCGAAAGCAAAGGACGCTCGCAGCGCGTTGCCGCGCTTCACTGGCGGCGCGGTCGGTTTCCTGTCGTATGATGTCGCGCGCCACTTCGAGCCGCGTGTTCCGGTCCCGGTGCCGGACCCACAGGGCCTCCCCGAAGCCCTCTTTATGTTCGTCGATTCGCTTCTCGTGTTCGATCACCTGCAGCACACCATAAAGGTAGTCGCCCACTGCAGGCTCGACGGCGATGTTCAGGCCTCGTACCGGCAGGCCTGCTGGCGTATTGACGAGCTGGCCAAGCGGCTGAACCAGACGCTACCGGCGAGCCCGTACCCGATAAGCGCCGAAATCCCCAGCGACGAGCGCGTGCAATCCAACGTCGCCAAGGAACGCTTCCTCAAGAACGTGGAGCGCTCGCGGGAACATATCGTCGCCGGCGACATCTACCAGGTACAGATCTCTCAGCGATTCCAGCGGCGCACCGCGGCGCACCCGTTTTCGGTGTATCGGGCCCTTCGCGTGGTGAATCCCTCGCCCTACATGTACTACCTGGCGATGGGAGACTCGTACATCGTCGGCGCGTCGCCCGAAATGCTCGTTCGCGTCGAGGATGGGCTGGTCGAGACGCATCCCATTGCAGGCACGCGCAGACGCGGTCGCGACGAGGAAGACGAGCGGCGTATGGAGGAGGAGCTAAGGAACGACGAGAAGGAGCGCGCCGAGCACATCATGCTCGTCGACCTCGCGCGCAACGACATCGGGCGCATCGCACAGTCGGGGACAGTTAAGGTCACCGAGCTGCTCGCGGTCGAAAAGTACTCGCACGTCATGCACCTCGTATCTCACGTTGAAGGACGGCTCCGGCCGGGACTGACTTCGTTTGATGCTCTTCGCGCGAACTTCCCAGCCGGGACTGTCACCGGCGCTCCCAAGATCCGGGCGATGGAAATCATCGCCGAGATGGAGTCCGACCGGCGGGGACCGTACGGTGGTACTGTCGGCTACTTCGATTTCTCCGGTAACCTCGATTCCGCGCTCACCATCCGCACGATCGTAATGAAAGACGGCGTCGCTAACGCACAAGCGGCAGGCGGAATCGTGTACGATAGCGTACCCGAACTCGAGTACATGGAAAGCGGCAATAAGGCGCGCGCGATGCTCAAAGCGATCGAAGCAGCGGAGGAGATGGAAGAGGGGCTAGTCGTGGTAGGCAGCCGCGGTTACTGAGCGGGACGAACTGATCCTATGCAGCTAGAAGGAAAAGTCGCGGTCGTAACAGGCGCTGGAAGCGGCATCGGCCGCGCGATCGCTCGTGGATTCGCTGCGGAGGGTTGCGCAGTAGCAATCGCGGACATTGACGGTACGAAGGCCGAGGACGTTGCGGCGGAGCTGAAGAGCACCGGCGCCCAGTCGATCGCGCTGACCACTGATGTGTCGCAGACCGCCGGAGTCGACGCAATGGTCGATCAGACCGTTGGAAAGCTTGGCCGCCTCGACATCATGGTCAACAATGCCGGCAAGTACGCCCGCAACCTCGTCGTAGACATGAGCGACGAGCAGTGGGACGGCATCATCGCCGTTAACCTTCGTGGCACCTTCCTCTGCTCGCGCGCCGCCCTCCGCCACATGGTCCCGCAACGCTGGGGACGCATCATCAACAACGCCTCCGGGCGCGGCTTGCGCGGCTCTCCCGGCGGCGCTGTCTACGGTGCTTCCAAGGCGGCGGTCATGAACCTTACCCGCGCGCTCGCCCAGGAAGTGGCCCCTTACGGCATCACCGTCAACGCGATCGCACCAGGCCCAACCGATACGGCCTTCTGGCGTTTCGGTCGGTCCGAGGAGGAGATTGAAGCCGCTCTCAAGTCGGGCCGTGTTGGCCGGCCCGAGGACTTCGTCCCGCTTGTGTCTTTTCTCTGTAGTGATTCAGGCGGCGTGCATACGGGCATGGTCTTCGACCGCGAGCTGTTCGTTACCCGAGGCGAGTCATGATTCTGCTCATCGACAACTACGACAGCTTCACGTACAACCTCTATCAGTACCTGAGCGAGCTTGGAGCGGTCGTTGAAGTCGTGCGAAACGACGAAGCGACGGTCGAAGACATCGATGTGATGGCGCCTGACAAGATCGTCATCTCACCCGGCCCAGGTACGCCGAGTGACGCAGGAATAAGCGTGCCGGTCGTCCGGCACTTCGCCGGAAAGACACCTGTCCTCGGCGTTTGTCTGGGACACCAGTCGATCGGAGAAGCGTTCGGCGGAGTAGTGGCCGGCGCCGGCGAAATCCTGCACGGCAAGACTTCTCAGATTAAGCATAGCGGTGAGGGCGTCTTGCGCGGGCTGCCTGAGCCGTTCGAGGCGATACGTTATCATTCCCTCGCGATCCAGAAAGAGGGCTTCCCTTCAGACGAGCTTGAAGTGACGGCCGAATCAGACAGCGGAGTGATCATGGGCGTCCGCCACAAGCGCTATCCAGTCGAGGGTGTTCAATTCCATCCGGAATCGATTCTTACTACCGTGGGCAAAGACATTCTGCGGAACTTCCTCGAGGGCTAAGAGCAGCGCCAGATGAGTATTCGCGAAGCTCTCGCCGCGATCGTTAACGACCGCCGCGACCTAAAGGAAGAAGAGGCGTCCTCTGCCATCCACGAGGTGTTCAACGGCAAAGCCACGCCCGCTCAACTGGGTGCTTTCCTGATTGCGCTGCGGATGAAGGGCGAGTCGGTAGATGAGATCACCGGCTTGGCAAAAGCTATGCGGGAGCATTCCCTGCGCGTCGAGGTTGAGGGGCCTCTGCTCGATACTTGCGGGACAGGCGGAGACAATCAGGGCACGTTCAACGTATCGACGGCGGCAGCATTCGTAGCAGCCGGAGCGGGGGCGCGCATCGCCAAGCACGGTAACCGGGCGATGACGAGCGGTTGCGGTTCGGCTGATCTTCTCGAAGCGCTTGGGGCGAGGATCGACCTCTCTCCTCAGCAAGTGGCGGAATGCATCGAGCGCACCAGCTTCGGATTTATGTTTGCGCAGGCGTTCCACCCGGCGATGAAGTACGCCGCCGGACCGCGCCGGGAGCTCGGCGTTCGCACGGTATTCAACATCCTCGGGCCACTGACGAACCCGGCGCGAGCGCAGCACCAGCTGCTGGGGGTCACCAGTCCGGAAATCGCGTCGAAGATGGCTACGGCGCTCCAGCGGCTGGACGGCCGGCACACGTTAGTGGTTCATGGAGATGACGGGGTCGATGAACTGTCCATTAGCAGCCCCTCGCTGATCTGCGAAGTCCGCGGCGAAGGAGTGCGCGAGTACACAATCTCGCCGGAAGACGCGGGACTTCCCCGGGCAGTGGCGCACGCTATTAGGGGTGGTACTTCGCAAGAGAACGCGGCTGTTCTTCTGAATGTGTTGAACGGCGAGCGCGGACCCATTCGCGACGTAGTCGTCTTGAACGCCGCCGCTGCTCTTCAAGCCGGGGATATAGCCACCGGCCTAAAGGAGGGTGCCCGCATAGCAGAGGATGCCGTCGATTCCGGGGCCGCGAAGCGACGGTTGGAGGAGTGGGTGCAGCTAACGCAAAGCTTCGCCTGAGCACCGCGATTCTTGGCCATGACGCAGAAGACAGACACGATCCTCGACCGCATCGTCGCTGACAAGCGCGGCGAGCTTGCTGCAGCAACATCCGATCTGCCGTTGGCAGAACTCCAGATCCGCGCGCGAAATGCGCCCCCGGTGCGGCAGTTTGCACCGGCGCTCCGCGGTGCGCGAGTAGCACTCATCGCCGAGGTGAAGAAGGCGTCACCTTCGCGGGGCCTCTTACGAGCAGACTTCGACCCAGCCGCTCTCGCGACAGCGTATGCGACCGCGGGAGCGGCGGCGATCTCCGTCCTCACGGACGAAAAATACTTCCAGGGCTCGCTAGCCGATCTCGCCGCGATTCGCAAAGCGCTTCCCGATGGCCCGCCCCTCTTGCGGAAGGATTTCCTGATCGACAAATATCAGGTTTACGAAGCTCGCTGCACGGGTGCGGACGCCGTCCTCCTGATATGCGCGATACTCGAACCCGAACTGTTGCGTGAACTGATGACTTGCGCCCAGTCTCTGGGAATGGGCGCACTGGTCGAAGTCCACGAAGAGAAAGAGCTTCAGGTGGCCGTCTCAGTGGGAGCCGATCTGATCGGCATCAATAACCGTGACCTTCGCAGCTTCGAAGTGGATCTTGCGACTACCGAGCACCTGGCCCCGCTTGTAACTGCCGGCGCCACTCTTGTCGCAGAGAGCGGAATCTTTACGCCCGCCGACATCCGCCGGCTAAACGCTTGCGGTGTGCGCGCCGTGCTAATCGGCGAAGCCCTGGTAATGGCGAGCGATCCCGGCGCAAAGATTCGAGAGCTCTTCGGATGACGGAAGCAGCGAGTGAGCGTGAAAAATCGATTCGCCGCGTTCGGCGGTTCTACGAGATCTCCGCGCAGCGGGAGTGGGAGCGCCTTGAGCACCCAACGCAGGGAGCGCTGGAGTTTGCGATCAACAAAGCGTGGATAAAGAAGTTCCTTCCGGGATCCGGTTCACGAATCCTCGATATCGGCGGCGGGCCGGGAAGATACTCGATTTGGCTTGCCGCACAGGGCTATTGCGTTACGCTGGGCGATCTTTCGCCGGACCTATTGGCGATCGCGCGAGAAAAAACCGACGAGCAGGAAGTCGAACTCGAACAGTTGGTAGAGGCGAATGCGGTCGACCTATCGATCTTCACTGACAACAGCTTCGATGCCGTTCTCTGTCTCGGGCCCATGTACCACCTGCTCGAGGAGTCCGACCGACAGGCTGTTGCGGGCGAGCTGATCCGTGTCCTTAAGCCCGGCGGCCATGCCTTCGTCGCCTTCTTGAATCATCTGCAAGCCTTGCGAGCCGCCGTCAATCAGGATATCCCGTTCTTCACCCCGTACACCTTTGATATCGTCAAGCGGTGGCACTATGACCACGTGATGGACTTCCCGGTGGCCGGCATCTTCTCGCCAGCCTGGGTGGTGCACCCGCGAGACGTGCCGCCCCTCATGGAACGCCGGGGCTTTCGCACTGTCGAGCTCGTATCTTCGCAGAGCCTGGCCGGTGACGTGCAGGCGCATCTTGCGCTGTTCGCTGAAAGGCAACCGGAGCTCTACAAATGGGTGCTTGACGAGCTGGTCGAGCTCGCCAACGACCCGACGATCATCGGTTCCGCCTGGCACCTTCTCTACATCGGCGAGAAGCCATGACCCTCGTGAAGATCTGCGGCGTCTCGGAAGTCGCGCACGCGCGGGCGGCCGCAGCGCTGGGCGCGGACTTCGTCGGAATGGTGTTCGCTCCTTCCCGCCGTCAAGTCACCCTCGGCCAGGCGAAACGGATCGCAAGCGGCCTGCGGAAGGACGGCGAGCCAGCCCCCGACGCAGGCGACGCCGATGCCCTGGAAGAAGAGTTGACCCACCGTCGGCCCCTCCTCGTCGGCGTCTTTGCCGACCAAGACGCTGACACGATAAACGCGATTTGCGACGACGTCGGCCTCGACCTTGTCCAACTATCCGGTTCAGAACCTTGGGAAGTATGCGCGCATATTCGGCGCCCGATTTTCAAATGCATGAAGGTTCGTGATGGCGAGACGGCCGAGCAGCTCATGGTACATGTCCACGCCAGTGCCATCGTCCTCTTGGACCCCTACGTCGAGGGGACCTACGGTGGGACGGGTAAGACGCTCGACTGGCGCGTCGCCTCTGAAATCGCCAAACAGACTCCCACCGTGCTAGCGGGAGGACTAACGCCCCAGAACATCGGCAAGGCGGTTCGCATTGTCAGCCCGTGGGCGGTCGACGTTTCTTCGGGCGTGGAAACCGACGGCGTGAAGGACGTCGACAAGATTCGAGGCTTCATTGCGGCGGCGAAAGGCTCCGAACAGTGAACCCGGCCGCCCCAAATTCCCTTCCCGACGAGCGCGGGCGTTTTGGGCCGTACGGCGGGCAATACGTGCCCGAGACGCTAATGGCCGCGCTCGGCGAGCTCGAGCGCGAGTACGCCGCTGCCCAAGCCGACGTCTCATTCCGCGCAGAGCTAAACGCGCTGCTGGCGGACTACGTCGGCCGCCCCACGCCCCTCTACTTCGCAAGGCGCCTGACAGACCGCCTGGAGGGCGGGAAGGTTTACTTGAAGCGCGAAGACTTGGCTCACACGGGCGCCCATAAGATTAACAACGCCGTTGGGCAGGGATTGCTGGTAAAGCGAATGAGCAAGCCACGCGTAGTGGCCGAAACAGGCGCCGGCCAACACGGCGTCGCTGCCGCCACTGTCTGCGCGATGCTGGGACTGGAATGTGTCGTCTACATGGGCGATGAAGATGTCCGCCGCCAAGCGCTGAACGTCTTCCGAATGAAGCTCTTGGGCGCCGAAGTGCGTTCTGTGGGGTCTGGGTCTCGCACCCTTAAGGACGCCATCAACGAGGCGATCCGCGACTGGGTGACGAACGTGGAAACGACCCACTATCTGCTAGGCTCAGTCGTCGGGCCGCATCCCTATCCGATGATGGTTCGCGATTTCCAGTCGGTGATCGGCAGGGAAGCTCGCGGGCAGATATTGGAGGAGGAAGGCCGCCTGCCCGACTACGCCGTGGCCTGCGTCGGTGGGGGATCGAACGCGATGGGCATGTTCCACCCGTTCTATGCCGACGAATCTGTTCACCTGGTCGGTGTTGAAGCGGCCGGGACAGGTGTGGCTTCGGGGAAGCACGCGGCAACTCTTAGCGCGGGTCGCCCGGGCGTTCTCCACGGGTCTATGTCGTACCTCCTCCAAGATAGCGCCGGGCAAGTCCAGGAGGCGCATTCTATATCGGCCGGCCTGGATTACCCAGGCGTAGGACCCGAGCATGCTTTTTACAGGGATTCCGGCCGGGCGGAATACGTCAGCGTCACCGACCGCGAAGCACTACAGGGCCTGACGCTGCTATGCGAAACGGAGGGGATAATCCCTGCCCTGGAGCCTGCTCACGCCATCTTCCATGCTGCGACGATCGCGAGGAAGCTTTCCAACGAACAGGTCATTCTCATCTGCCTATCCGGCCGCGGCGACAAGGATATGGACATCGTCGCGCAGGAGCTTCGCCACGACATTACATGAATAGCCGAAGGCGGGTGCTCTTCGTCTGTACGGGCAACCGGGCACGTAGTCAGATGGCCGAGGGGCTTCTCCGTGATCTCGCGGGGGACCGCTTCGAGGTATATAGCGCCGGTACGATACCCAGCGGCATATCCGAGTACACCATAGAGGCGATGCGAGAGATCGGAATCGACATTTCTGGGCAGCGCTCAAAGTCAGTGGACGAGTTCGCGGGGCAGGAGTTCGATCACGTGATCACCGTGTGCGATTCCGCGCGGCAAGTGTGTCCTGTATTTCCCGGCGAAGGCGAGCGCCTTCACTGGGACATCGAAGACCCGTCAGACATTGAAGCGCGTGGAATCCCCTTGGCAGGCGCATTTCGCATCGCCCGTGATGAGCTCCGGAAGCGGATCGAACTGTTCGTTAACGAGCATTAAGCGTAACGAATCCGCGGGTCCAGCCAGGCGTAGGTCAGATCAACCAAAAGGTTCGCCATGACGTAGCTGACTGCGAAGAGCAGAGTCACGCTCTGAACGACAAAGATATCGCGCCGGATGATCGCCTCGAGAATATACTTCCCCATGCCATTGAGGTTGTAAAGCGACTCTACGATGACCGCGCCGCCCAGAAGGCCCCCGATTTGAAGCCCGATCACAGTCACAATCGGGATGATCGCGTTCTTGAGTGCATGCCGCCAGACAACCGACCGCTCTCGCAATCCCTTCGACCATGCCGTTCGAATATAGTCGTTGCGCAACACCTCGAGCATGGCGGAACGTGTTAGGCGCATGAGCACTGCTGCTTCCCCTAACGCAAGCACCAGGGCTGGGAAGAAGAATTCCTGGATGTTCGTCCACGGATCTTGGTAGAAAGGCACGTACCCCTTGCCAAACTGCGGGGGAGACCAACCGAACCAAAGCAGGCCAAATGTGATCAGCAATATGCCGAGATAAAAGGACGGGACCGAGAGGAACAGTACGCTTATCAAACGCGAGAACCAGTCAATCGAGGTAGCAGGCCGAATGGCGGAAAGCACTCCGATTGATAGACCGAGCCCCAGAGCCAGGACCAAGGTCAACACCAGAAGCTCCACAGTGATTGGCACCCGACGGCCGAGCTCCGTGGTCACTGGGATCTTATATGCGAAAGACCTACCCAAGTCACCGTGGGCGACATCCCAGAGCCATCCGACATATTGCTCGTACCAAGGGCGGTCCAGCCCGTACTCGTGTTCAAGGTCCTTGATTACCTGCGGTGAACAGTCGAGCCCACAAGTAAGGACGGCCGCATTTCCCGGGATGACTCTGTATGCAAGGAAAGTCAGGAACGTCACACCAAACATGATGGGAATGAGAAGGATCAGGCGCCTCAGGATGTAGTCACGCATCGTCGTCCACGGCGTCACTACTGGCCATTCGAGGCCCGCAGTCCCTGCGCTATCGAACCGCTATATAGGTCCGCGCCCGGCCCCGCCGCCGCCACCGCCACCGAGACCGCTGCCCCGGAGGCGAGGGTCCGATAGATCGCGGAAGGCATCGCCGACCATGTTGAAGCCAAGCACGACTAAGCTCAGAGCAAGCCCGGGGAAGAACACCGGCCACCAATAGCCCTCGAGCATTAGCTGACGGCTCTTCTCATCACTCAGATCTGCTCCCCAGGACGGCGTGCCAAGAGGAACGCCAACGCCAAGAAAGCTGATGGCGGCCTCGGCGAGGATCGCTACAGGAAGCAGAACACTACCAAGGATTACGACCAGCGCCGCGACATTGGGGAAGATGTGTCGCCACATGATGCGTGCGTCGCTGGCACCCATCGCACGCGCAGCTTCAACATAGACGTTCTCCTTGATGGATAGCACAGCTCCACGCACCACTCGAGTCGTAAACACGGCCACCGCGAGTCCAATCACGAGCGCAACGATGAAGACGTCAAGGAAGGTAGGGATACCTATGAATTCCCCCTTGGGCAGAGGTGTGTTGTTCGCAAGGAATCTGCGGACTGAAGAGTCTTCGTCACCAACCACCGTTATGATTGCCAACAGCAGAACAACCGCGGGAAAGGCCAGGAGAATGTCGACACAGCGCTGGATGATGGTATCGACAATCTTACCGAAATAGCCGGAAATGACCCCGAAGAACGCGCCTGCGGTCACTCCGGTAATGATTGCGGTGAGACCTATGAGCAGCGATATGCGCGCGCCGAATATGACTCTGCTCAGGACGTCTTTGGCGTTGTGGTCAGTCCCGAAAGGATGACTCCACGACGGGTCGGCATTAGCGATTGCGACGTCCAGTTCTAGCGCCGCTCCTGCCTCGTGTGTTGCTTGTGACGACGCCCTCTGGACGTGTAGCGTCGTACCGGCGCCCGACACTATCGGGGCCGGTGGTACTACGGTCATGCGCTCGCCATCGATATCGAAATTCGTCCCCACGTCAAGCTGAGCGTCGACGACTGTGAGTTTGGTGTCGGTAGGCTTTATGGTATTGACAAGCGCTCCAAATGTTTGTCTCTCCCGTAGCGTGGCCTCCGGGTCGTACGGAACGATGAGATCCGCGAAGATGCCACAGAAGAAAAGCAGGCTCACGCAAGACAATCCGAAGACGCCCAGCGGATGCTTACGGGCGGTAGATAGTATGCGCTGCCAACGTCTACGTCGTGGGCGCTCTTCCTCAATCTCCAGCGGTAGTGCGACTTCGCGCGCCATAACTCTCCTTAGTTGTAGTGAATACGCGGGTCGAGCCACGCGTACGCGATGTCAACGAACAGGTTGCAGGACACATATACGAAAGCAAACAGGAGTGTCAGACTCTGGACGACGAAGAGGTCCCGCCGAATGATTGCTTCCAGCGTGTATTTGCCAACACCATTGAGGTTGTACACCGACTCGATGATTACCGCGCCACCGATGAGAGCTCCGACCTGCAGGCCGATGAGGGTAACGACTGGGATTAATGCGTTCTTAAGAGCATGGCGCCAGACGACAGTGCGCTCTCGCAACCCCTTCGACCACGCAGTGCGTATATAGTCGTTCCTTAGAACCTCCAGCATTGCCGATCGTGTCAAACGCATGATCACCGCCGCAATACCCACGGAGAGGACCAGCGCTGGGAAGACGAACTGTTGAAGGTTGACCCAGGGGTCGTCCATAAACGGCACGTAGCCGCGTCCGAACTGTGGTGGCGTCCATCCGAACCACAGCAGGCCAAAAGTAATCATCAGAATGGCTAAATAGAATGATGGAATTGAAAGCCAGAGTACACTCAGAACTCGGGCAATCCAGTCGATCGGCGTGTTTGGCCTGATCGCTGATAACATCCCTGGAAGAATCCCAAGCACAAGGGCGAATATTACGGTCATGATCATCAGCTCGAGGGTAATCGGCAGCCTGCGCTCGAGTTCCGTGGAAACTTTAGCGCTCCCCTCGGCTAGCGATTGACCCAGATCCTGGTGGGCGACGATATCCCACAACCAGCCACCGTACTGACTGTCCTGCACGTGAATGACTGGTACATCAGAATTAATCGAGACTGGGAAGAGTGGCCGGGTAAGCCCATGTGCTTCCCGGCAGGCTTTGAGCGTCTCGGGTGTCGACCCGAATCCCAGTCTCAGGACGCACGCATCGCCGGGGATGATATTGAATAACGAGAATGTCAGGAGGCTAACCCCGATCATGACCGGAACCAGTATTAACAGTCGGCGGACAATGTAGTCTCTCATCGTTCAGACCCTAGCATCTCGTCTGGCTGGTGCTACGTCTTGCCGGTGGTATAGATGTCAGCCGCCTCCGGCCCGATTTCATTGTCCTTCAGCGCGCCCTCGCCCGGGTCAACCCCGAACTCGTAGGGGAAGTATACGTAGTTGTGCCGCGCGGCGTAGAAGTTGCCTCCCGGCATCGTAATCTGAGGCCCGTGCTCCTTAAGGATCATCCGTTGCACTTCGAGAATCGTCTTGATCCGGCTCTCTTCGTTGAAGTCCACGGATTGCGCATCGATTAGCTTGTCAATGTCTGGGTTCGTGTAGTTGTTCCAGTTGCCCACGCCGGTCACGCCGCGAGTATGGTAGAAGCTCAACGGGCGATCGGGCTCGTCGTAAGGGAGGTTAGGGAAGAACGCGAGATCGAAGTTCCCCGGCAGAATAACGTTTGCGATGAATGTGCCCAGCTCCACCTCATCGAGAAGAAGCTTGATGCCAACCTTGCCCAGTTGGTCCTTAAGGAGCGACGCCAGGTCCGCGATGAACGGAGCACCCGGCACCCGAGGAATCTTCATCTTGGCCTCGATGCCGTTATCGTAGCCGGCCGCGGTCAATAGCTGTCTCGCTTTCTGCGGGTCATATGGCATCGCCGCCCTCAGCTCGTCCTGTGGTAGCGAGAACCGCGCCAACAGCCACTGAACTGGGCCGTTGTAGTTGCCCTCCCCGTCCCAGATCAGGTCGATGATCTCGTCCCGGTCGATCCCTAGGTCGAGCGCTTCTCGAACGCGTATGTCGTCGAACGGCGGGCGGATCTTGAAGTGGATCACCGGGTAGAAGCGGGTGGGCGCTTTGACGACGATGAGGTCTTTCTTCTTCATGCGCTCTTCGGCCTGGGCCTTATTCATCAAAGCGCCGTTGATGTCGTGCTGGCCGGAATCGAAGGCCGCGAGCAGCGACTGTGGTTCCGTGATGATGATGTAACGGATCTCGTCGACCCAGGGCCTCGGGGAAAGAAAGTACTCGGGATGTCTCTTCAAGATAATCCGCTCTGTTCCGCGAAACTCGTTGAGCATATAAGGACCGCTGCCCCAAGCTTTCTGACCAAGGCCGCCGTACGTGAACGAGCTACCGTATTTCTCGATGACCTTCGCCGGAACGATCGCCCAGGTCGCATTGGACATCTCGCGAAACGCCGGAACGAACGGACTGCTCATCTTGAAGGAGAACGTATTCGCGTCTGGCGTTTGGAGCGCGGCCCTCAGCGCATTCGCATCCGGGGAAGC
>VBEJ01000105.1 GCA_005882985.1 Chloroflexota bacterium | reverse complement strand
TTGGTAAACCAAGCGATCACGGAGTTCGTGCTAAGTGAAGACAGATGACGGTTTGCCGGCCGACGACGAGAATGTAGGCGGGTAGCTTCCAGCTGCCCGCGAACGGACGCTACGTCTGTGAAGAAGATTCGAATGAACGAAGAAGCCTATCGCAGCGGCGCGGCGTTCGCCGTAACGATTGCTACGTACCATAGACGACATTTCATCATGCGTCGCGACGTCGCGGATCTCTGCGTCGAATCTCTTCGCGAATCGGCAAAGCGGTACGAAGCCCGTGTTTTCGCGTATTGTTTCATGCCGGATCACTGCCATATCCTTGCGTCCGTGCCAGACGGGAGCCTGATCGATCTCGTCCGGCATTTCAAGCAGCTGTCATCATTTCAGTCTAAAACTCTGCTTGGCGGCTTTCCCCTCTGGCAGGCGAGATTCTTCGATCGTGCGCTGAGGGCCGAGGACGAGCAAGCGCGGGTCGCGCTTTACATTCTCTGGAATCCGGATAGCGCTGGACTGGTCGAAACCATCACCGATTATCCATATAGCGGGTCGTTAATCTGGCCCGAGATGCTTGCATCGGGATCCGAAGACCCCGACCTACATTCACCTCATCTCCGCAAGTTCTCCATCGCGTTTGCTGATCGAAAGGAGACCTACCAATGAAAGTCGAAACCGCCCTCGTCGCCCCCTCTATCGAGGCCGTCGGCGACGCCGCCCGCCGCATCGAAGACGCCGGCTACGATTCCGTGATCACGCCGGAGGCCGGCCATGACCCGTTCCTCCCGCTAATGATCATCGCGGAGCACACGAAGCGGCTGCATTTCGGCACCGGTGTCGCCATCGCCTTCCCGCGCAGCCCGTTTGTCACGGCGCAGATCGCCTGGGACCTCCAGCGCTACTCAGGCGGACGCTTCATGCTAGGCCTCGGTACGCAGGTCAAGGGCCACAACGAGCGCCGCTACTCCACCGCCTGGCCCTCGCCGCCCGGACCCCGTCTGCGCGAATACATCCTTTGCCTCAAAGCCATCTTCAAGACCTTCCAGACCAGCGCCCGCCCGGACTTCCAGGGCAAGCACTACCAGTTCACGCTCATCTCGCCCTTCTTCAGCCCCGGCCCGAACCCGCCGCAGGCCGAGAACGTGCCCATCTACATCTCGGCCGTCAACCGCTACAACTGCCGCCTCGTCGGCGAGCTCTGCGACGGTATCCGCATGCACGGCTTCAACACGCTCAAGTACACGAACGAAGTCATCATCCCCGCCATCAAAGAGGGTACCGAAAAGGCCGGACGCACGTACTCCGATATCGACATCGTCGGCGGCGCGTTCGTCATCACGGGCAAGAACGAGGAGGAGATCGAGAAGGCGAAGGGCCCCGTCCGTCAGCAGCTCTCCTTCTACGCCTCGACCCGCGCCTACTTCCCCGTTCTTGAGGTCCACGGCTGGCAAGACGTCGGCGCCCAGCTCTTCCGCCTCTCAATGGAAGGCAGGTGGAGCGAAATGGCGAACATGATGAACGACGACATGCTCGAAAAGTTCGCCGTCATCGCGCCCTACGGCCAGCTCGCCGACAAGCTCAAGCAACGCTACGCCGGCCTCGTCACCACCCTCGACTTCGGATTTGGCGTCCGCACCCCCGAACAGCAGGAGGCGCTCGCGTCAATCGTCCAGGAGCTCAAGAAGGCCTAGCCGCCCAAACCCGTAGGGGCGAGGCACCCATCGAATCACCCTCTCTGGGGAGCCGAGTGCACCACGGTTCGAATTCGATAACGTTGCTTGGCGCTCAATGCCTCGCCCTCCCTGCGGCGTTGTAAACTGCCCGCATGACACCTGAAGACGCCTACCTCACCCTCCCCACCTCCATTCGCCTCCACTACCTCGACTGGGGCGGCTCCGGACGCCCACTCCTCCTCCTCCACGGTCTCGCCTCCTCCTGCCGCATCTGGGACTTCACTGCCCCTCTGCTCGCTAAGCACTTCCACACCGTCGCCCTCGACCAGCGGGGCCACGGGCTCAGCGACAAGCCCGGCTCCTACACCTTCGCCGAAGTCACCGGCGACCTCGCGGCCTTCATCGACGCGCTCGGCCTCGAGCGCCCCGTAATTGCCGGCCATTCCTGGGGCGCCGGCGTAGCCCTTCAGTTCGCCGCCGACTACCCGGAAATCCCGGCCGCCATCGCCCTGATCGATGGCGGCTTCGCCGAACGCTCATCCTCTCAGACGTGGGAGCAGACGGAGACGATGATGCGCCCGCCGGAGATCGACGGCACTCCCGTCGACAGGTTTGTCGGGTTCATGAAGAAGTGGCCGGATATCGCCCCAATCTGGGGCGAGCAGCTCCAGGAAATGGTGCTATCGAACCTCGAAGTGCGCGACGGGAAGGTCTACCGGCGCCTGCCTATCCCCGACCACATGAAGATCGCTCGCGAAATTTGGGACCACAAGCCATCCGAGCTGTACCCGCGAATAAAATCCCCCGTCCTCATGGTCCCCGCGATGCAGCACTCGGACGACCCTAGGCGCGAATCATGGACGCAGGCAAAGCTCCACGGCATCGAGACCGCGAAGAAGCTACTCCCGGACGTACGCGTCGTGCCGATGGAAGACACCATCCACGACGTGCCCATCCAGCGCCCCAAAGAACGCGCCCAAGCGCTCATCGATTTCGCCGCCGAAATATCTTCGTAGGGGCGCAGCACGCGGCATTTACCGCAATTCGCCGGTCGGCAGACAACCTGGGTGCACGGTATAGCCCGGCGCAATAGATTGCTGCGCTCTCAGCGTTCCGAGCCGTCCATCACGTTGGATTAGCTACCCACCACGCCGACCAATGCGCTTCTTCTTCCGGCCTCCCGAACCTGCGCGAGCTGCGCTGTCCGCCTCCCCTGTCATGCTGACGAAGGAAGGATCTGTCCCGAGCAAACGGTTCGGTTGAGACCGGCGCTACGGGATACAACAAAGCAAGCGCCTTGACTACAAGCGTCCGGAGGAACCCGATGGTTCGCCGCTAACTTCCGCTGGGAAGCTCCCTAGAGCTCTTCGGTCTCTTCCCGCTTCTCCTGCGCGACGAACAGCCCGAACACCCGCCCGAAGGAGTCCTTGTCCAGCACCGGCTCCCGCCCATCGAACGAAGCGCTCTCGCTCACCATGTCCAGCAGGTCGCCGGCATACGATCCGCGCGGCTTGATTCCCGGCTCATTGAACAGCCGTTCGACTACGTACTCAATCGCACCCTCCGCGACCATTACCTTCTTCTGGCGGCAGGCCTGGCGCATGATCTCTGTGAACTCCT
>VBEJ01000104.1 GCA_005882985.1 Chloroflexota bacterium | reverse complement strand
TGCGCCTTGATGTGAGGCGGCGCCTGGTAGAAGCGCGAAAGCGGGTCGTAGGCGAGGTCGAGCGATTCGGAGCCGAGCTCAGCTCCGAGAATCACCGCCGGGCGCTTCACCATCACCCAGCGCCTGTCGAACCGCGTGTCGTCTTTGACCGACTCGTCGAAATCTTCGACCGGCTCATGAATCGCCTGGTCGAGAACTCGGATGACCTGCCCGTACGCATAGATCGCGTACGGCACGAGCACAAAACCGTCGAGATCGTGGGCGAAGCGCTCCAGGATCC
>VBEJ01000103.1 GCA_005882985.1 Chloroflexota bacterium | reverse complement strand
GGTCGTCGCGCTCTCTGTCATCTTTGCGGCGAAGATGTTCCACGAATACATGCTCCACGTGGGCCAATGGTTCGAAGGGTTCACAGCAACGGAAGCCCTCGAGGCGATTTGGCGCTTCCTGACGCCTCCCTACTGATAGCGACGATTCGTCAAAAACGCCTCCACACCTGACACCTTGCTCCTGGCTCCGTCGTGCGTGCTAACCTTGCCCCGTCATGCCCCTCCAGTTCGGCATCAACCTCTGGCCCCACCAATGGCAAGATGTCTCTCGTATCGAGGAGCTCGGATACGACTCCGCCTGGACGAGCGAGCACATCTTCTTCTACTTCCCCACCTTCGATGCCCTCACTTCGCTCGCCGCAATGGCCGCCCGCACATCGCGCATTCGCTTAGGCACGGCTGTGCTTCTCCTCCCGCTGCGCCCCGCAGCTCTCGCCGCGAAGGAGATCGCTTCTGTGGATAACATTTCCGGCGGGCGGGTTATTCTCGGAGCCGGCATCGGCGGCGAGTACACGAAGGAGTTCGAGGCGGTGGGCGTACCGGTGCGGGAGCGCGGGGCGCGCGCCGATGAGGCCTTGCGTGTCCTCAAGTTGCTATACACGCAAGACAACGTCCAGTTCGAAGGCCTGTTCACGAGACTTGATGGTGTGACGCTGGCCCCCAAGCCAGTACAGCCGGGTGGACCGCCGATCTGGGTCGCCGGCCGCTCTGAGGCAGCGATGAGGCGCGCGGGCCGCCTGGGGGACGGTTATCTTCCCTACTTGTTCTCGCCCGAACGGTTTCGCGATGGGCTCGCGAAAGCGCGGGGATACGCCGAGAAGGCGGGCCGCGACCCGAGCGCAATCACGGGAGCGATCTACCAGTTCATTTGTCTCGCTGATAACTACAATGAAGCGAAGAGCTTAGCCGCCGCCGACCTGTCGCGCCGCTATAACCAACCCTTCGAGAAGATCGTCGATCGTTACGTCGTGATGGGCAAAGCGAAGGACTGTGCCGCGCGGCTTGCAACCTTCGCCGACGCGGGCGTCGAGCACTTCATCCTCGTCCCAATCGTTCCGGCGCCGGCGGACTTCATGCCGCATGTCGAGGCCTATGCCGCGGAAGTCCTCCCGAAAATGCGCGCCTGAGCGGTCTCGCTATCTTCGCGAGTTGCAAAACTCAACCTGCCAGCGCCACTCCGTACGGTCCTTGGCGTTCCACCAGCTTTTCAGGATTCCGACCTCGCCTCCCGGTAGGATCACCGGCGACTCCAGGTCATCGTTGCCGGGCCAGATATCTTCCCGGCTTATGGAGCCGCCCTCTCGTCGGAGCCTGCACATGGGCGAGTCCTGCGTGCGCTCCAGATCGGCTTGGTAAGCCACGCGTCGCCCCTCGTTGTCTGATATCTCCACCGTGACTATCTCCGGGGCGGAATGGAGCAAAATCATATCGGTTCGCTCAAGTTGGCCGCGCGCGATCAGCATGCCTGTGGCCGCTGCCCGCGGGTACCAGATCTCCCAGTACTCAAGATCGGAAGCCATCGAGGAGGACGACGCTTACCTTCTAACAAGCAATCGGGCCGAGGCAAGCTCGGCCCGGAATGTTTGAACACCGCTTAGGCTAATCGCGCGCGCCCGCCTCCACTGGCATTGCAGGTGGCGCTTCGAACGACGCCATTGACGGCGCTGGTGCGATGGCCGGAGACTCCCCCGGACCCATATCGGCCTCGCGTGGCCAAATGCGGCCGTATTGCGCCTTCCTGCCGATCATCCAGAAGACGGTACGGTAAAGCCTGGCAAGCGAACCAATTTCACTCACCAAGGAAGGTGTTCTCGTAAGCATCGATTGTCGCATGAGGCGGCATCCTCCCAGCCACTTCGCTCCCAAGGGATGTGTCAATGCTATCCACCTGCATCGCTCGGTCAACCCCCTTATCCACAAGGCCGAGAGGCAAAGGCACACTTTTCTAAGCGCCTACAAGATCGGGCTATAATACGGCTCGCTCGTCATGTTCAAACTCCTTGCGCTTGATCTCGATGGAACGCTCCTCAACAGTGGGCTTCGGTTGTCCGACGGCAACGCAGAAGCGGTGCGGGCGGCGATGGAGCGCGGCGTACAGGTGGTCCTGGCCACTGCGCGCTTCTACGGCATCGCGCTTCGCACGGCTTCACGACTGGGCGTTGAGACGCCGCTGATATGCAGCAACGGCGCGCTCGTCAAGCGGCCGACAGACGGCCACGAACTGATCCACCTGTATGTGGACCATGATCTCGCCCGCGAAGTCACAACCCTCGGCGATGAGCGCGGTTGGGAGATGTTCACGACCATCCGGGATGTGACATATATGCAGATGCGGCCGGAGATCATTCCCGAACGGCTTCCGGGTGGACTAAAGATCGCTGAACGCCAGTCGGAGCACGTTGATGAAGGGCCGCCGACCTGTGTGCTGGTGTTCGGCGAAGAAGCGGTCAACGAGATCTCGAGCCGGTTCCTTCCTGTGTACGACGGCCGCGCTCGCTTCTCGATCAACCGGCCGACCAACAGCGCCCACTACGTGATACTGACGCACCCAGACGCTGAGAAGGCGCATGCCCTCGGGGTAGTGCTGAAGGAGCTCGGTGTCCCTCCTGACCAGGCGATAGCGATGGGTGATTCGGAGTCCGACATCGGGATGTTCCGCCTGACCGGCCTCGGGATCGCGATGAGGAACGCACCCGACGAAGTGCAGCGCGAGGCGCTTCATGTCGCACCATCGAACGACGAGGACGGAGTCGCCTGGGCGATCCGGAAGTTCCTGCTGTAACATGAGTGCGCGATGCTCGCACTGTTTTGCCTAATTACGATCGGGACAGCGCTTGTCGTCGGCCGGGTCTTCCTGAACGGTGCTCGCGAGGCGCGTACGGCGCCTGCTCAGACCGCTGCGATCCCGGAGGCGCCAGTAAGACAGCGGCGGCGCCGGGCCGCAACGACAGCGTCAGCCGCGCAGGCCACTCCGCCGGCCGCGGAACGATGGCCGGGAGGACTTTGCCCTGCTTGCGGCAGTGAGACAGTGCCAGGCGCGAAGTTCTGCGGCGAGTGCGGCAACCGGCTGGCTTCCTAAAGATCTACAGCCCGCTCGACGGCACTGATTCTCTTCGCCGGTAACCTGGCATCGGCAACTCGCCGGTGTAACTCCCGGCGCCCTAACGTAGTCTTTAATGCTGCGATGAGTAGTGGATTTGCCACCGTAAGGTGTTTGCGTTGCGGCTCGTACACGCAGGGCGGGCAGTTTTGTGCCGACTGCGTCGAGCGTCAGCGCAGCGAGGAGGAGGCGCGGACCGAGCGCGTGGCGCAGAGCATCGCCGAGCGGCCTGGAACGGCTTCGGGATCTTCGCCCGCCGGGTCGCTGTGTCCTTCGTGCGGCAGGTTTGCCTCGCCGGACGCCAAGTTCTGCGGGTATTGCCGCTACTCTCTTCAAGGAAGCCCGGATGTCTACGAGGCACGCACCGCGACCGGTCAGCGCCTTATTGCGGGCCTTATCGACGGCATCCTAATGATCGTTTTGTTTACAGTCATGGCGTTGGCGTTCGCGGGCACTGAGCAAGCCGGGAACAACCAGCAGACCGTGCGAATAGGCTTATGGAACGAGCAGTTCCTTTTCTACTTAGCAATCGTATATGGCTACTACGTTGTACTAGAGATGTTATTCGGAGGAACGGTCGGCAAATTGATGCTAGGCCTCAGAGTAATAAAGGTGAGTGGGGCACCGTATGGTCTCGGAGCGGCGCTTCTCCGTAACCTACTTCGATTTGTCGATTCTTTTCCGTTTGGGCTTTACGTCGTCGGTCTCGTGTTTATTGCGGCGACAGAAAAGAAGCAGCGGCTGGGTGACATCGTCGCGGGCACCGCGGTGGTAAAGGCGTCGACGGCAAAGGCAAGGCGGGGCCGGGGTCTTTCTCCATTCGCTTAGCTCGCCATCCGAAGCCTACCCCAACTTGCCTCTGCGCACGCAGCTAAAGCCTAGCTTCGCCTTCCGTTTGTATGATCCGGTAGACCTGGGCGAGAGGTAGGCCGCT
>VBEJ01000006.1 GCA_005882985.1 Chloroflexota bacterium | reverse complement strand
AACCTCGCGCAGGCGTCGGCGACGCGGGCGATGCGCGCCGTCGGCACAGAGGCGGCGATCGGGACAGCCTTCAGCATGACCGCGGCCTACCCATATACCGAGTCGGAGGCAGACCGGGCGGCTGCCGAGCGCCAGCACGCGTTCTCCAACGACTGGTTTCTGCGCCCGCTAATGGAAGGGGTCTATCCGAGAGCCTACGTGGACCAAGAGCGCGCGCTTACTGAGATGGACATCCGCCCAGGCGACGACGAGGCGATAAAGGCGCCGCACGATTTCATCGGCATCAACCTCTACACGCGGACGATCGCCGCGCACAACGCCGACGATAAGTACCTAGGTATCCGGCAGGTCCCTCCGCCCGGACCGAAGACCGACTTCGGTTGGGAAGTCTGGCCGGCCGCGCTCTATCAGATGATCATGCGTGTCCACCGCGACTATGGTTTGCCGACCTACGTTACCGAGAACGGCTGCTCATATTCGACCGCGCCCGATCCGCAGGGGCGTGTGCCCGATAAGGAGCGCATCGAGTACTACAAGGGCTACATCGGCCAGGTGGGCCGGGCGATCGATGAAGGCGCTGACGTGCGCGGATACTACGCCTGGACGCTGCTCGACAACTTCGAGTGGGCGATGGGCTACAACCAGCGCTTCGGAATCGTGTATTGCGACTTCGAGAACGAGCAGAAGCGGTTCGTGAAAGACAGCGGCTACTGGTACCGGGACTTAATAACGGCGGGCGAAGTCGAGTACGACGAGACGCTGATGTAGACAGAGACGGCGTTAGGAGACAGCCTGGGCCGCTGCCTTGTTCCGCCGCCCGCGGTCCAGCGTGCTCAGTACCGTCTTGCGCAGGCGGATATGGTTGGGCGTCACCTCCAGGCACTCGTCTTCACGCAGGAACTCGAGGGCCTGCTCCAGAGACAGCTGCCGGTGAGGGATGAGCCCCTCCGTCTGCTCGGCGGTGGAGGAACGAATGTTGGTCGCCTTCTTCTCTTTCGCGGGGTTTACGTCGATGTCCTCAGACCGGGCGTTCTCGCCGACGATCATACCCTCGTAGACTTCGGTGCCGGGGCCGATAAACAGCGTCCCCCGCTCCTGCAGGTTGATCAGCGCGTAGGAGGAACTCTGGCCGCGGCGGTCTGCGACAAGGCTGCCGGTGGGACGGGTGCGCAGGTCGCCGTGCCACGGCTCGTACCGCTCGAAGACGTGGTGCAGGATGCCGGTGCCGCGCGTTTCGGTCAGGAACTCTGTGTGAAAGCCGATAAGGGCGCGCGCAGGGACAAGGTATTCCTGGCGCACCCAGCCAGTCCCGTGGTTGACCATTTGCTCGAGGCGTCCTTTGCGCAGGGCCAGCAATTGTGTGACCACGCCGAGGTAGTCCTCGGGGATGTCGATCGACAGCCGTTCCACCGGCTCGCAGAGTTTTCCGTGCACCAGCTTCGTGACGACCTGTGGCTTGCCGACGGTCAGTTCGAACCCCTCGCGGCGCATCGTCTCAACCAGGATCGCCAGCTGAAGCTCGCCTCTTCCCTGCACTTCCCAGGTGTCCGGCCGGTCTGTCGGACGCACTCTGACGGAGACGTTACCCACCACTTCGGCATCCAGCCGGTTCTTGACGAGACGCGCGGTCAGCCTCGATCCAGCGGTTCCCGCCATTGGCGAAGTGTTAATCCCGATGGTCATTGAGAGGCTCGGCTCGTCGATGTGCGGGACCGGCAGCGGGCGCGGGTCATCGACGTCCGCGAGCGTCTCACCGATCGTTACGTCCGGGAGGCCGGCGATAGCAATAATCTCGCCGGGACCGGCTTCATCCGCTTGCACGCGCTCGAGCACCTCGGTGACGTAAAGTTCGGTGATCTTCACCTGTTCGATGGCGTCGTCTACACGGCACCAGGCGACTGTCTGACCGCGCCGGATCGTTCCGTGGAGCACCCGGCACAGGGCTAGCCGCCCGACGTACGGCGAGGCGTCGAGGTTCGTGACGAGCGCTTGTAGCGGGTGGCCGTCGTCATATGAAGGCGCGGGTATGTGCCGGAACAGCGCGTCGAACAGCGGCTCGAGGTCCGTGCCATGCGCCGCCGGGTCGGTGGAGGCCCAGCCGGCGCGGGCATTGGCGTACATGATCGGGAACTCGATCTGGTGCTCGTCCGCGTCGAGGTCGAGGAATAGCTCGTAGACCTCGTCGACCACCTCCTTGATGCGGGCGTCCGGGCGGTCGACCTTGTTGATCACGAGGATCACCGGAAGGTGCGCCTCGAGGGCCTTGCGCAAGACGAAGCGCGTTTGCGGCAGCGGTCCTTCGCTCGCGTCGACGAGCAGAAGCACGCCGTCAACCATAGTCAGTCCGCGCTCGACTTCCCCACCGAAATCGGCGTGGCCTGGGGTGTCGATGATATTGATCTTCACGCCGGAGTGGCGCACCGCCGTGTTCTTGGCAAGGATGGTGATCCCCTTCTCGCGCTCCAGGTCCATCGAGTCCATCACGCGCTCCGCGACGTCCTGGTTCGCGCGGAAAGCGCCCGACTGCCAGAGCATCGCATCGACAAGGGTCGTCTTGCCGTGGTCAACGTGCGCGACAATGGCAACATTGCGCAGGTCATCTCGTGTAGGCATGAATCCAGTATGGTGGGCGCGGCGAGGGACAGACAAGCGAGAGCGCGCCGCTACATTGGCGCGCGGGAGTTCCCCAGCGACGCGCCTTTGACAGCCATTACGCGAGTATCCAGTTCAGTGGCAAAGCTTTCGCGGTCACGGACGGTAAGCCGGACGATCTGCTCGTTAGGCCGTCCAAACATATCGCGGCCCTTGAATCGAAGCTCGACATCGCCCGTCGGAACGATCGTGGCTGACTCGATACCCGCATAGGGGATCGCTCGCACACCGTGCTCGTACATGAGGCGGACGCCCTCGCGGCGCAGCTCGATGTAGCGGACACCTCCTCCCGACGATGAAGACTCGCTCTCGAATGTCAAGTTTCCTGCCGCTCTTGCACTACCGCCGCGTTCGATGTGCCATCGGATCACTCGTGTTCCGGCAAGCTTGTCGTGCCACGCGCGGTTTTCGTGATCCCACACCGCCGCCCAGTAGCCCAGGCCAAGCGGGATTGCGCTAATCACTTGGCCGATGGCGCGGACCAAGCCGCGTACGACGGCAGACCGCAGCACGGGGTCGGCAGGCTCCACGGACAGCGACAGCATTTTCTTTCCGATGCTTGCGCCTATAGAGTTGCTGATCCATTGGTAGACGAACCAGAAGAGAGGGATCGCCAAGACCAGGACCACGACGATTGTGGCCCATGGCTCGGACAGGTCCTCCTCGCCGTAGTTGTCCGGGATGACCGCCGCCATCACAGTAGCAAACCAGATGGCGGCTACGATCGCGACGTCGATGAGGAAGGCGGCCGCGCGCCTGAGGAAGGAAGCTGGCTCTTGCTCAAGCCGGTATGCCATCTCGCAGGACATGATGTGGCGACTGCAACGATGTTACAGGTGGGCGTGCGTCTTGACACCTTCCTTCGCTGGTGCTACTATCCGGCAAGATATTTTGGAGTTGTGAAAGGGACATTCGTCAGTTGATAAACACGTTCGTTGCCCCGGTCAGCCGTGAGGTGCCCATCGCGCCGAACGGTGGATCGAGCGTGGGTGGGACGAGTGCGCCCGTTTCAGGAGGCCCTACCTGAGTTAGACTGACGGCCGCAACGCTCCGTTCTCACCCGCCAAGGGCTGGCCCTGGTGGGTTTTTTGTTGCCAAGAACCGAGGAGAAAACAGATGTCGCGCCGGAAAAAGAAGAGGAACAGGACGCAGAAACGGAGCTTCAGCGGCCCGACCCCCGCCCGACCGGAGACCTCACCTAGATCGTCGCTTACGAAGGCGTGGAAGGTGCGGACGGAGAGCGGTGTCGCCCGGCGCGGCGAGCGGCAACCGGGCCGGAGCTCGTGAACTAGTACGTGTGTAGTTGAACGGAGACGGGGATGGCTTCGCCAGCAATCGAGACGAGACACGTAAACAAATACTTCGGCGGAGGATTCGACTACCTTCGCCTGCTGCCACCACCCTTCGACAGGCTCAGGGCGAACGGAGCGAAGAAGGGCCCCGCGCACGTGCTGCGCGACGTTTCGTTCGCCGCGCAGCGGGGCGAGATCTACGGAGTGCTGGGCGCGAATGGATCGGGCAAGAGCACGCTGGTTCGCATTCTGAGCACTCTGCTTCTGCCCGACAGCGGAGAAGCTCGCATTTTCGGGTTGGACGTCGTCCGTCAGTCGAGCGAGGTGAGGTCGCTGATCAACCGGGTGTCGGCGGACCCCTCGTTCTTCCGCAACATGTCGGCAGTCGAGAACCTGCTCTTCTTCGGACGGGTCTACGGCTTCTCGCCGGCAGAGATCAAGCGGCGGCTGCCGGGCATTCTCGCGCGGCTGGGCTTCGAATGGGAGCGCGCCCTTGAGCCGATGAGCCACCTTTCTCGCGGGCAGCAGCAGAAGATGGCCGTCGCGAGGTCGTTCCTCACCTCCCCAGTGCTGATGCTGCTCGATGAGCCGACGACCGGGCTCGACCCCCGCTCGAAGCGGGACGTGCAGGCGTTCGTCCGTCAGGTGAGGGACGAGCATGACAGCACGATCTTGCTGACGACGCACGACATGGAAGAGGCAGAGCTGCTGTGCGACCGCATCGCTTTCATCGCGAACGGACGGATCGTGGCCGAAGGGACGCCCTTCAAGCTGCGAGAGCGCGTGGCGCGCGGGCGGCCGGTCGAGGAGATAACGATGGAGACCGTGTTCATGGAGCTTACGGGCAAGCGGATTGAGGAGGACGAGGAGGAAGCGGAGAAGGTGCTCGCGGCGCGATAGCCATGTTCTTTGCAGTGGGCGTCTCCAAGTCTTTCGGTGGCCTCGATGTACTCGAGGACGTATCGCTTGTGGTCGGAACCGGCGAGCGGGTGGGTCTGGTCGGGCCAAACGGGGCCGGGAAAACCACCCTCCTGCGACTGCTGGCAGGAGAGGAATCGGCAGACGCTGGCCAGGCAGGTCACCGCGGCTCGCTTGGCTATCTTCGGCAAGAGGCTGGACTCGATTCCGATCGCGCGCTCGTGGATGAGATGTGGACTGCCTTTCCGGAGGCGCGGCAGACCGAGGAGCGGCTGCATGAGATCGCCGAGGACATCGAACGGGGCGAAGGAGACATCGGCAGTCTCATCGCCGAGCAGGGCGGTCTCTTCGATCGGTTCGAGGCCCTCGATGGCTATCGAATCGAGCGGCGCATCGGCCGCGTCCTCAATGGGCTCGGCTTCGCGGCTGAGGAACGGACAAAGCTGTGCGGCGAGTTCAGCGGAGGCTGGCAAATGCGGATCGCGCTGGCGAAGGTGCTGGTACGACGCCCGGACTGTCTCCTGCTCGACGAGCCAACAAACCACCTGGACGCGCGGTCACGCGATTGGCTCGCCGAAGAGCTAGGCAACTACCGCGGGACAGTCCTGGTGGTTACCCACGACGGCGAATTTCTCGACCGCGTCGCCACGCGGATCGTCGAACTGCGTGAGCGGTCCATCGAGAGCTACGCCGGCAACTACAGCGAATACCAGCGACAGAAGGCCGCGCGCTTGCAGCAGCAGGACCGAGCGGCAGCTCGACAGGAGCGCGAGATCGCGCGCCAGGAGCGGTTCATCGAGCGCTTTCGCTCGAAGAATAGCAAGGCGACACTCGTCAAGAGCCGCGAGAAGGCATTGGCGAGGATTGAGCGCATCGAGCGCACAAGGCCCGAATCGGAGGTCCACATATCGCTCTCGGCGGACGGCCGCACGGAGCACGATGTCTTGCAGATGGAGGGCATCGCCCATGCATACGGCGAGAACCTGGTCCTGATGGATGCGTCCCTGCACGTGGTGCGCGGGCAGAAGGCGGTGCTCGTCGGCCCGAACGGCAGTGGTAAGACGACACTCCTTAAGGTTGCCGCCGGGCTTATCGAGCCACTCGAGGGCTGGGTGCGCTGGGCCCCTAAGGCGCGTATCGGTTACTACGACCAGCACCAGGACGAGGCCCTGGAGCGCGGCCGCACGGTGCTCGAGGAGGTGCAGTTTGTCGCATCGAACGAGCCGGAAGCGAGGCTGCGGACGGTACTCGGGCAGTTCTTGTTCGGCGGCGACGATGCCTTCAAGCGCATAGAAGTGCTCTCCGGCGGAGAGCGCAGTCGGGTGGCCCTGGCGAAACTGGTGCTGAAGCCCACAAACGTGCTCGTACTTGACGAGCCGACGAACCACCTCGACCGCTCGACTCGACGCAAGCTCCTCGAGGTGCTCGAGAAGTACCCGGGCACGATTCTGTGCGCGGCGCACGATCCGGCGATCCTCGACCGAATCGCGACGCGAGTTTACGAGGTGAAGGACGGAACGGTCCGGGAGCTGATCGACCGGCGACGGGACTAGGCGGTAGGAACGAACTAACCAGCTTCCACCATGTCACGGAGTAACGAGATGTTGAACATAGCAGAACGGACAGCGCAGCCGGGCCTCATCCGCGGGCCGGTCACCCTCGCTTACGCATTCGTCGAGCGCCAGACGAACCTTTGGAAGCGGTACTGGGCGTGGGAGCTGGTATGGCTCGTGTACGGCGTCGTGAACACGCTGGCGATTACGTTCATCGCGAAGGAGGCGGAGCAGGCGGGGATCACGACGGATGCATCGCACCTCGTACTCTTTCTGCTGCTGGGCACGCTTGTCTGGGCTTACCTCTCGGCGGTCCTAGACGACATCAGCCTCGTGATCACGTGGGAGCGCTGGGAAGGGACGATCGAGCACACGCTGATGGCGCCGGTCTCTCGAGCGGTGCACCTGATCGGCATGTCCATCTTTGGGGTACTACACGCGATTGTGCGGACACTTCTGATCTTCGCGATCGCCGTGCCGTTCTTCAGCGTGGACCTGGGGCAGGCGAACTGGTTCGCCGCGGCCGTGGTCATCGTTGTCGGCAGTGCGAGCGTCGCCGGGCTCGGCATCCTGACAGGGGTGCTGCCGCTGCTGTACCCGGAGCGGGGGACTCAGATGTCGTTCATGATCCAGGCGGTCGTCCTGCTGATTTCGGGTGTCTACTACAGTGTGGACGTGCTGCCGCCGTGGCTGCGGGTCTTCTCCTACATCTCTCCCGCGACCTACTTCCTGGACGGCATCCGCGGCGCGATCATCGACGGCGACGGCGTACAGGACCTGCTCGGGACGCTGGCGACGCTTGTTCTGTTCGGGGTCATTCTCGTGCCGGGAAGCATTGCTGTCTTCGCGGTGGCGGAGAAGTGGGCCCGAAAGACGGGGCAGCTGAAGAGGCAGGGATAGAGCTTGGCCGCGAGGCGAGCTCCGGCTTCGATGAACTCAGCCTCCGCTGACGCCGGCTGGATGCTTCGATGAACTCAGCACGAACGGAACAGGCATGAAACAGACGATTGAGACCGAAAACGAATACGGTAAGGGGACCGTCAAGTCCTGGGCGTCGATTATCGACGACGCGACGATGCGGCAGGCTGAGCGTATCAGCCGGCTGCCGATCATCGAAGGTTACCTCGCGCTGATGCCCGACGCGCACTTCGGCTTCGGACCTCCCGTGGGCAGCGCGCTCAAGACGAAGAAGGCCGTCATGCCTTACGCGGTCGGCGTGGACATCGGCTGCGGGATGATCGCCGTGCAGACGGACCTACAGCGGAACGACTTCGTCGGCAAGGAGGGCCGTGTGCTGGCGCACATTTGCGAGCTGATCCCCTCCGGTGTCGGCACAAGCCATAAGCGGCCGCTTCGGCAGGCCCGGCAGTTCATCGCGGACAACGGCTTCCCGGCGGGCATCGACGATGCCGCCCTTGCCGGCCGCTCGCCGGACCTGCGCAATAAGGCGCTGATCCAGTTCGGTACGCTCGGGGCGGGCAACCACTTCGTCGAGGTCTGCGAGGACGCGCGCGGGCAGGTCTGGCTGCTGCTGCACTCGGGCTCGCGCGGTATCGGCAACCTGCTGGCGACCGCGCATGTCCACGTGGCCAAGGACGCCTGCGCCGCCGAGGGGATCGCGCTGGAGGATAAGGACTTCGCGTACCTGATGGCCGGCACCACGCAGGCGGAGGCCTACCTAGAGGACATGCTCTGGGCGCAGCGATACGCCTATGCGCAGCGCGAGGCGATGATGGACTCTCTGATGGAGGCTGTCTCGCTGGAGCTCGGCAGCGAGTGGAACGAGGTGCAGCGCATCAACTGCCACCACAACTACGCCGAGCGGCTTGGGGACGGCACCTGGATTACCCGCAAGGGCGCGATCGACGCGAGCGTTGGCAAGATGGGCATCATTCCCGGCAGCATGGGCGCGGCGACGTACATCGTCCGCGGGCGAGGTAATGCGGACGCATATGCGACCAGCCCGCACGGCGCCGGCCGAGTGATGGGCAGGAACCAGGCGCGGAAGACGCTCTCGCAGGACGAGTTCCGCAAGCAGATGGCGGGCAAGACCTGGCTTGACCGCGACGCTCAGAAGCTGCTGGACGAGGCGCCGTCGGCCTACAAGCCGATCGAGCAGGTGATCGACGACTCGGCCGACCTGATCGAGCCGGTGACAAAGATCGGTCAGTTCATCAACTACAAGGGGCTTTAGCGATGCGCTTTTTCACTCCCGAGGCGAGCCTCCGGAGAAACGCGCGTGCGTGTTCTGTGTTCCGACCGTTGTCTTTCCCACCCACCCGCCCGCGAGGTTATTGGCGGACACCCCTAAACCCCCGGCCTCCGGCGGATCATAGGACGACCGGCGCGAGCACCGGAGGTGGTTCGGTCATTCCTCCGACAAGGCTCGCCCGTGATTCTGAGGGAGCACGCGCGCGGGCAAGCGTAGTTAGCGAGCCTAGGCAGGACAACCTGCCTTCCTCTCATGAGGTTCCGGAGAAATGAGCGGGAACATTCGGGCACGCCTGCGCACATGGCTCAGCTTCGACGGCCTCTGGCAGCATCCGGACTTCGTGCGACTCTGGGCCGGCGAGACGATCTCGGTCTTCGGCTCGCTGATCGGCCGCACGGCGCTGCACTTCACGGCGATCCTGGTCCTCGACGCGCGGCCCTTCGAGATCGCGACGCTGCTCGCGATGGGTATCGTGCCGGAACTGATTTTTGCGCCGTTCGTGGGAGTGTGGGTCGACCGTCTGCGGCGCCGCCCCATCATGATCGCCGCTGACATCGGCCGCGCTGCCCTGCTCGCCACAATCCCGGCGACCTACGCCTTCGACGCTCTAAGCATGGAGCAACTGTACGTGGTGTCATTCCTCACCGGAACTCTGAGCATTTGCTTCGGCGTCGCCTACCAGTCGTATCTGCCTTCGCTCGTCAAGCGGGAAGAATTGCTAGAGGGCAACAGCAAGCTGACCGCGAGCGAATCAGCGGCTGAGGTCGGCGCGTTTGGTGCGGCCGGCTGGCTCGTTCAAGTCTTCACAGGACCGGTTGCGATCCTGATCGACGCGGTCTCGTTCCTCTTCTCCGCGTTCTTCATCGGACGCATCACGAGAGTCGAGAGCCCTCCCCCGGCGAAGGAGGAGCGCACGGGGATGCTGCTCGAGGCGAAGGCAGGGATTCGGGCCATCGTGGACAACCGGTTCCTTCGAGCGACCATAGTGAGCGAATGCCTCAACCACTTCGCGTTCGGGATGTTCGGCGCGGCTTTCGGGCTTTACGTGATTCGCGTCCTCGATTTCCAGCCGGGAGTCCTCGGCATGATCTACGCGGTCGGCGGCGTGAGCTCGCTTGTCGGTGCAGTCTTCGCTGCGCGGGCGGCCTCGCGGCTGGGTATCGGGTCGGCTATGGTGGCGGGTCTCGCGTTCATCGGCGCGTCGATGCTTCTCGTGCCCCTGGCGCCGCAGGCCGCGTTCCTTGCGGCCACATTCCTGGTGGCCCAACAGCTTGGCGACGGGGGATTCATCGTCTATAGCATCAACGAGGTCAGCTTGCGCCAGACGATAACGCCCGACCGTCTTCTGGGGAGGGTCAACGCGGCCTTCGAGATCTGTGCCCACGGTGTGTTGCTGATCGGCATCCTCACTGGGGGCGCGCTTGGGGAGACACTGGGGCTGCGCGGTACGCTGGCGCTCGCCTCTGGGGCCATGCTGCTGGCCGCGCTGTGGCTCGCCGCTTCGCCGGTCTTCCGATTACGAGCGGCGCCGGCCGGAGCCCTTGAAGGGCCGCCGGGACCGCCGCTGCCTGAGGCTGGGCCGGTAGTCTGATTCTAGAAAATGTTGTATTGCAAAACCAAAAACGCAAAAACGAAATCCCAGATTTAGTGACATGCCGCCCCGGCTCGCCTAGACTTCATCGTGATGGAGTACGAGACCGTGAAGGTCGAGCGCGAAGGTGCTCTGATGCTGGTGCGCTTCAACCGGCCGCAGAAGAAGAACGCCATCAACCGGCAGATGCACGTCGAGCTGCACGCGGTCTGCCGCGCGTTGGCTGATGATTTTGAGACGCGCGTGGTGATCCTGGGGGGCGAGGGCGGCATCTTCTCCTCCGGCGCGGATACGAGCGAGTGGCGCGAATCGGCTTCCGCGAACGAACTGGAAGTGCGGCACAACTCCGGGATCGGCGGCCGGACGTCGGCTGCGATCGAGGGGCTCGACCAGATCACAATCGCGGTTGTCCAGGGTTTCGCCATTGGCGGCGCGCTGGTCCTCGCGGCCTGCTGCGACCTCCGGGTCGCCGGGGAATCAGCATGGTTCTCGATTCCCGAGGTCGAGCTCGGCCTGCCGCTCGGCTGGAACGCGCTGCCGCGCCTCGCCCGCGAAGTGGGCCACGCCCGGGCGCTCGAACTTACGATAACTTGCGATCGCTTCAGCGCCGCTAAGGCGCACGAGTACGGTCTCGTCACGCATATCTCGCCCGACGGAGACGAGGAGAAGACAGCGCGCGGGCTGGCGGAGAACATCCTCGCGAAGCCACCGCTGCCTGTGGCGCTAACAAAAGCGACGATGAAGTCGCTGAAGCGGGGCAGCGAGATGGGCGACGCCGTCTACAGCGATGCCGATCTGCTGCTGTACAGCCGGCTTATGGCCCAGCGCCGCCGCCGGCTCGAGCAGGAAGGCCGCGCGTAACGCCCGGTAGACGCGACTCCTTCGAATACACTCGCTACCCGGCCCATCGATAAATCTTTCGTTGGTGATTCGTAACACCAACCTCGCGTCCACGTCTTTAGTTCAGACGAGTGGGACAGTCCCTATAGACCGGGGTGAGATGACAGAAACCGCAGAGACCCGTAAACGGGGTCAAAGCGCCTTGGAAGTCCCATACCCTTCCAAGGTGCGCCTGCCTGTCCGCCGCCCGGCGATCGTAAGGCGCGAGCGCCTGATCGAAGCGCTGTCGCGGGCACGGGAGCGGCGGATTGCCCTGGTGAGCGCGCCGGCGGGGTATGGCAAGACGACGCTTCTGCTCGACTTTGCGCAGGCTGCGAGAGAGCCCGTCTGCTGGTACGCCCTGGACGAGCGCGACCGCGATGCCCTCACGTTCCTCCGCTATCTCCTGGCCTCAGCACGGGAACAATATCCGGAATTCGGCAGCGAGCTGGCGGCGGAGTTGACGAGCGGCAATGCGATCATCGCAGACCGCGCGGTAGAGCTTTTGATCGCGGCAATGCAGTCGGGCCCGCTGCTGACCTTCGTGCTCGACGACTTCCACTATCTGGACGAGGCGGAGCCCGAACTGACGCAGATAATCGAAGGCTGCCTCTACCGCCTGCCGCCGGACTGCCACGTCATCCTCTCCGGGCGGACGCAGCGCCAGCTCGGAATACTGCCGCTAATGTCTGTCCGCCAGGAGGTGGACACTATCGGCGCGACCGATTTTTCCTTTACCTGCGAAGAAGTCGTGCATCTCTTTCGCGATGTGCTCAGAAGAGACGTCTCGCTCGATGACGCTCAGCACCTGGCTAATGTATCGGAAGGGTGGGCAGGGGCGCTCGTATTACTCGCGGAGAGGGTGCAGATGAGCCGGACGGCCATCTCGCTCGAGCACCTTCGCGGCTCGGACACGCTGTTTCAGTACGTCAAGCTCGAGCAGTTCGACCCGCTGGCGAACGACCTCAAGGAATTCCTGACCGGCAGTGCGGTACCGCGCTGGCTCGATGAGCAGTTTCTGGACGAACTGCTCGATGTAACGGACGCCGAGGCCCGTCTAAATCAGCTGCGACGGTTGAACCTGTTTGTCCTAACGGAAGAAGCGAACGGCCGGCGCACTCGTTATCACCGGCTGTTCCGCGCTTTTCTCGTTAGCCATTTACGCAGCCAGCAGCCCGAGCGCTTTCGAGAGCTCAATATTCGGGGCGCGGAGCTGATGGAGAAGGCCGAGCAGTGGGAAGAGGCGGTCTATCACTACATTCAGGCGGGCAGCTGGGAGCGCATTGTCCAGGTGACGGACCGCGTGGGCTGGCAAATGTTCGAAGAGGGGCGCTGGGACACGCTGGCCGAATGGCTTGACGCCGTTCCCGACGAGCAGCTAGCGCAGCAACCGAAGCTGATGCTCTGGAAGGCGCGCATCCTGCACAACGTGAGCCAGATCGACCTCGCGCTGAGCCTGCTTTCGCGCGCCATCGCGTCGTTCGAAGCGAGCCAGGATTGGGCACTGCAGGCAGAAGCGCTGGTAATCGAAGGTATGTGCCTGCGCGCGAAGGGCGACCACGAGGCGTCGAAGCAGGCTCTCAAGAAGGCGGAAGCGCTTCTTCTAGCGCACGATGGACCGGCGCCACTGCTTACCGAGGCGAAAAAGCAACTGGGGATTTCCCTCAACTGGTGCGGCGAGCTAAAGCAAGCCGAGACGGAGCTGCGCGGCGTGCTCGATATTTAT
>VBEJ01000005.1 GCA_005882985.1 Chloroflexota bacterium | reverse complement strand
CGATCTGCGTGAGCGTCTTGCCCTCGAATTCCGGCTTACCCCTGACCGACGAGACCATGACGCTATCAGGCCCGGCTTCAGGCCTGCGCGCCATCACCGCGAGGATCGTGCTGCCGGCGGTGTACGGATAGGCGTCGAACGTAACGTCGACGCCGGCTTCCCGCTCCTTCTCGATCAGCGCGATCGATTGCTCGGTCTTGCCCCAGTTCTCGCGCCGCGCCGCCTTGTGGTGCGAGATTTCGAGGGGCAGCCCCGCACCACGCGCGATCCGTACCGCCTCCTCGATCGCCTCGAGCAGCTGCTCGGCCTCATCCCTCATGTGCGTCATGTAAATGCCGCCGTGTTCCGCCGCTACCGCCGCCAGCGCTACGATCTCCTCAGTCTTGGCGAAGGCCCCCGGCGGGTAAATCAGGCCGGTCGACAGCCCCAGCGCGCCGGCGGCCATCCCCTCGGCGACCGCGTCTCGCATCAGGCCCAGCTCTGCGTCGTCGGGTTCCCGGCGCTCCATCCCCAGCGCGAAGTAGCGCACCGCGCCGTGCGGGACGAAGCACCCCACGTTAACCGCGAGTTCGGCGCGATCGACAGCGTCCATGTATTCGCCGAAGCTTTGCCAGTCGCCTTCCTGGCTCGCGCCGAGAACGACGTTTACGCCGGGCATAGGCGGCCGCGAGGGGTCCCGCGGCGCCATCCCGGTACCGCAGTTGCCCACGATGTTCGTCGTCACGCCCTGCAGCAGCTTGAAGTCCATGCATGTGCTCATGACCGCGTCGTCGTCGTGCGGCGTCGATGATGCGTGTCGCGTCGCCCTCAAGGTCTCCGCCGATCGCGGCGATTCGCCCATCGCGGACGGCGACGTCTGCGCGGAACGCGGGCGCGCCCGTCCCGTCGATAATGTTCCCGCCGCGGATGATGAGATCGAATTGGGGCATGAGAGTGGCTGCAAGGTATCAGGGGCGCCCGCGCATCGTCAACGCGTGGGCGTAGGCAATGGCGCTCGCCGTCGAAGGGCGTGTCATTGCGAGCGAGTCGGGCGGGGCCAACCGTTCGCCCTGAGTAGCCGCCCTAAGGCGGCGTATCGAAGGGTGCTCGGGGTGGAGGCGAGGAATCTCAGCACTCCGCCCAAACATTGAGCCGCAGACCGAAAGGTGACAGTTCCCTCTTACAGCCCAGCGACCGTCGCACTTATACTCCCCGCCAGCGTTCTCCTCTATGGAAGGAGTCTCATTTGCCTGCTGACGGTTCGCTTGTTGCCCTCCTGAAGGAGCACTTCGGCTTCGATTCGTTCCTCCCACTACAAAAGGAGATCATCGCCGACTCGCTCGCGGGGCGCGACGTCTTCGCCCTTCTTCCGACCGGCGGCGGGAAGTCGCTCTGCTTCCAACTCCCGGCGCTGACGCGGCCAGGTCTCACGGTTGTCATCTCGCCGCTCATCGCTCTGATGAAGGACCAGGTCGACGCGCTGAGAGCCGCCGGCATTCAGGCGGCGTTCCTGAACTCGTCGCTGGACGGGCGCGAAATGCAGGCACGAGGCCGCGCGCTCAACGCGGGCGAATACCGCATCCTCTACGTGGCCCCGGAGCGCGTGATGATGCCCGGATTCCTCGACGCGCTGCGGCGCTGGAACGTGCGTCTCATCGCCGTCGACGAGGCGCACTGCGTCAGCGAATGGGGCCACGACTTCCGTCCGGAGTACCGCCAGCTCGCGTCGCTGCGAGAGCAGGTGCCGCAGGTCCCACTAATGGCGCTTACCGCGACGGCGACGGAGCGGGTACGCTCCGACATCGTTCGCTACTTGAAGCTGCGCGACTCCGCCTGCCACGTCGGCAGCTTCAATCGTCCCACCCTGACCTACCGCGTCGTTCCCAAGCAAAATCCTTACTCCCAGGTGTTCGAATTCGTACGGGCTCGGCCGAACGAGAGCGGGATCATCTACTGCAACAGCCGCCGCGGCGCCGAGTCGCTCGCCGAGCGGCTGAGCGGCGACGACGTGAAGGCGCGCCCGTACCATGCCGGTCTCACGCCGGCGGAACGCACGCGGAACCAGGAGGCATTCGTCCGGGATGACGTGCCCGTCATCTGCGCAACAATCGCCTTCGGAATGGGCATCAACAAGCCGAATGTGCGCTTCGTCCTGCACCACGACCTGCCTAAGAGCGTCGAGAACTACTACCAGGAGACCGGCCGCGCCGGACGAGACGGCCTGCCGGGCGAATGCCTGCTCCTGTTCAGCAACAGCGATGCCGTGAAATTCCTCCGCTTCCTCGATGAGATTACGGACCCGCACGAACGAGACGTAACGCGCAAGAAGCTCGACGAGATGGTCTGGTACGCCGAAAGCCCCGGCTGCCGGCGGCGGGAGCTACTCGCCTACTTCGGCGAAGAGTTTACAAAGGAAAACTGCGAGGCCTGCGATAACTGCCTCTCCCCGCGCAAGACGTTCGACGGCACAGCGCTCGCGAAGAAGTTCCTGGGCGCGCTTCTTGGCATCAAGCAGAAGGGCGGCTTTAGCGTCGGCGCCGGCCACGTCGCCGAGGTCCTGCTCGGCAGCACCAACGAGAAGATCTCTCGCTGGCGCCATGACCAGTTGTCCGAGCACGGCAGCGGGAAAGAGCGCAACCGCAAGCAGTGGGCCGAGCTGGGCCGAGAGCTGGTGCGTCAGGGCGTCCTGAGGCGAGACGAACAACGGTTCAACGTCCTCGAGGTGACCGACAAAGGCCGCGCAGTGCTCTCCGGCCGGGGCCAGGTGATGCTTCCAGAGGCTGTCGAGGCCACAACGAAGGCCACCCGCATCCGGCTTGAATGCGACGAAACGCTGTTCGAGAGGCTGCGCGCCCTGCGCAAGCGCCTCGCGGATGAGCGAGATGTTCCGGCTTACGTTGTGTTCTCGGACGTCGCTTTGCGCCAGATGGCGCGCGAATACCCATCGAACGGGCGTGAGTTCTCGCGCATAAGCGGCGTCGGCGCCTCAAAGCTGCGCGAGTTCGCCGCGCTCTTCCTCCGCGAGATCGCCGAGCACCTTCGCTCGAACCAGAAGAGGCAGTTCGAAGATCGCCCGGTAGCTGAGGTTTTCAAGCCTCAGAAGAATCGCAACGGCAGCCAAAGCCGCCTGGGCGATTCGCCGGCCTGGACCCTGCGCCAGTTCCGCGCGGGCCGGTCGCCCGAAGAGATCGCGCAGGAGCGCGGATTCGTGCTCGGCACGATAATGAACCACCTCGCGCTTGCGGCCGAGGCCGGAGAAGACATCCATCTGGCTCGTTTTCTATCAGCCAGCCAGCAAGCGGAAATCGAGGCAGCCTTCCACGTGACCGGCTGGCAAAACATCGTCGGCGCGCGAGAGAGGCTCGCTGGGCGGTACGGCTATGAGCTGCTACGCATCTACCGTGCCATACGGCTCGCCAAGCGTCTGACCAGTGACACGCCTCCGCCTCCCGCGGCGCAGCCGGCTCCCACGGGCATCGCCGGCCGCTGAGATTGTGCCACTCGCCCCTTAGACTTCTCGCCGGTGGTCCCTACACTTATTGGCGAGAACCAGAGACCAGCCATCATGGTCACGCGAGAGAAGATTGCCTGAAACAAGGATCGCCCGCCTATCTCGGCCGACTCGTCTGATTGAACAAACGATTCAGTGTTCATGTTTCGGACATAATCAGACAAGACAGGCGAACCGGAGCCGGATCCGAACGCAGCGGAACCGTAAAAAAAGAAAAACGGCGCGGGATCAATCAGACAGCAAACCTGAGTCCCAGGAAATGATCACTCCGCACACACGAAAATAGCATTGATTAACCCTCGAAATCCGTTGATTGACCCGGGTATACCTAAAGGCCGGGCGGCAGCACGCGCTTCATAACCAGCCACGCCTTCCCGAACCACGGTGTCTCCTGCGAGAAGTCCTGCGTGAGTACGCGCTCTGGCGTGACGACGAGCGTCACCTCTTCGCTCCCCTCGATGGCCTCGGCGGCGGCGCGCTGATACCCGGCCGCGCCGACGGCTCCCAGATAATGCTTCGCCATCTCCGCCCCCAGCCCTTCCCCGGGCGGCTCGATAGCTGCTTTGCCGTGGATGGTGACGCTGGCGTAGGGCGGTCGCTCGTCCTGCACGCAGACGGTCACCCGAGGATCGCGGGCGACATTCTTGGCTTTGACGCTCTGCTTGTCGGTCCGCATCAGGAGATGCCCATCCCGATAGAGGTACCAGATGGGCGTGAGCACTGGCGCCCCGTCTGCGCCTATCGTGCCGAGTACCGCGACGCGCCGGCCGCGCAGAAACCGCTCGACCTCCGCCTTGCTGAAGCGCCTCGGCATGCTGGCTGCAACCTAGCAGCCGTCGTCGCGGGTGTCAAACGTTCTGATGCCGAGACTCCGCGCTGTAACGATGAGCATGGTTTACCCGTCCTCAATCTTGAGCAAGGAGTCCTTAACTTTTCAGCTATGAGACCAACCACGGAAGCAACTCAAGTCGCCGGCGCCATCGCAACGCGGGCTGCGTACGTCCTTGCAGACGTTGAGGTGTGGTCGCGCACCCTGGGCGAGGCGCTCGAGGGGCTTGGACTCGAGGTCTTCTCGTGCACTGAGCTGCACGAGCTATTCGAGGTATGCCGCGACCGGCCCGCTTCGCTTCTTGTCCTCGCGCAGCGCAACAACGCCTTCGCGGTGCGCGCCTGCCGCGTGATCCGTGGGCTCCAGGACACGCCCATGATGGTCGTCATGCCGCGCGAAGGCGACCTGATTCCAGTCCTCGACGCAGGTGCTGACGATGCCGTTGTGGCGCGCGTCGACCCCGCGGTGTTCGGTGCCCGGGTGCGCGCTCTAATGCGCCGTGCCCGCCCGGCCTCACGGAACGGCGGGATGCTGGCCATTCGCGAGCTGGTTCTCGACCTCGAGAAGTTCTCTGTGTCGTTGAACGGCAAGACGATAGCGCTTACTCCTACGGAGTTTCGACTCCTGGCGGTGCTGGCACAACAGGCCGGTCGCGTTGTCGACCCTAGAGCATTGCTTTCGGCCGTCCATCAACATGACTACGGCGAGCGGGATGCCCAGAACCTAGTGAAGGTCCACATCGCGAACCTTCGCCGCAAGCTCAACGATTCCCGGACGACGTATCCGTATATCCTATGTGTCCGCGGCTTCGGCTACATGCTCGAGCGGCGTTCCGCCCAGCGCGAAGACGACCCGCTGGCTACCCTGATCGAGACCGAGTAGCTCGACGGCCGCCCACCGCTTTTATTTACCCTTTACGGGACGTTTACTCGATCCAAACCCGCCCTTTACGGCGCGATTGTCACGCTCGCGACCGACTCTGCTAGCCTGAAACCAACCAGTTTCTTCACGGGAGGCGGAGATGGGATTTAGGGGCGACAACGGCGCAGCCAGGCGCGATCCGGCGGCGAGCACCGAACTCCACAGAGCACGATTCGGCGCTTACTTTCCGCGGGTGTTTGCGTTTGCCCATTCGTTGACCGCGGACGAAACCGCGGCTAAGGAAGCGGCAATCGAAGCGTTCAGCCGGGCCCTCGGTGGTCGTACCGACACTAGCGAGGAAGAATTTGCGGTCCAGCTCTTTACTGAAGTGCGCGATCGCTGCCGCAGGATTCGGCCCGCCGAGAATTCGAGCGATGAGTTGAACAGCAGAGAGCGAGAGCTACTGGCGCTCGTATTCGATGCGCGATTGAACGGCGAAGCGATCCGCAAGCTAATGCAGACAACCGAGCAGGCGATATCCGCGACGCTCCTCGGGGCGCTTCGGAAGGTCCGAGCGGGGGTCTCGCCGGCCACCGCCGACAGCTCTTTGCGAATCGCCTAATCGAGCTCGGCACGACGATCCCCCTGCACAGACGGTCGCTGCCGTCGACTCGCTGCCTCTTTGTGCGGGAACTCGCCTCCGAGACGGTCAGTACTTCGAGACGTTCAGCTCTTCGATGTGCCCCTCAACCAGGTAGATCACCCGCTCACAAATGTTGGTGACCCGGTCTGCGATCCGCTCGAGGTTGTGGGCCGTCCAGATAAGGTAGGTCGCGCGCTGAATCGTGCGCGGGTCGTTGATCATGAACGTCAGCAGCTCGCGATAGACCTGCTCATAGAGTGCATCAACCTCGTCGTCCTGGTCGCAAATGGCCCGCGCGCGAGCTGGATCGCGGTCCTTGAACGCTTCGAGACTGCCCATCAGCATCTCAATTCCAACCTGGGCCATTCGCGGTATGTCGATGTAGGGTTTGAGTGGGGGCTCGTCCGCGAGCATGAGGGCGATCTTCGCGATTCCCTCAGCGTGGTCGCCCATTCGCTCGAGGTCGACCGTAATGTGCAGGACGGAAACGATCGTGCGAAGGTCGCTCGCCAGCGGCTGTTGTGTCGCGATTAACTCCAGGCATTTATCTTCGGTCTCGTAGCGTTTCCGGTTAATCTTCAGGTCATCCTCGATGATCTGTTGCGCGAGGTTGACGTTGCGCGTCTTGAGGGCCTCAACGCCGCGCTCGATCGCCGTCTCGACCATACCGGCCATAACGAGCATGTCTTCTTGCACTGCGAGGAGTTGGCGTTCGAATGCTGTTCGCGTCATCTGTCTTTCCTATCCGAAGCGGCCGGTGATGTAGTCTTCCGTCCGCTTGTCCTTGGGGTTCGTAAAGATCTCGTTGGTGGCCCCATATTCAATCAGTTGGCCGTTAACACCATGCTCGGAAGCGAGCATGAAGGCCGTGTAGTCAGAAACGCGCGCTGCCTGCTGCATGTTATGAGTGACGATGACGATTGTGTAGTCGCGCGCGAGCTCTCGCATGAGGTCTTCGATCTTCAATGTGGCGACTGGGTCAAGGGCGGAGCATGGCTCGTCCATGAGGATTATTTCAGGACGGACGGCCAACACCCGCGCGATACACAGGCGTTGTTGCTGGCCGCCCGACAGCGCGGTGCCCGACTGGGCCATCTTGTCCGCCACTTCATCCCAAAGGGCTGCCGAACGCAGCGCCTTCTCGACGATGTCGTTCAGGGGGCCGCGCCCGCTGGTGCCCTGACGCTTTGGGCCAAATGCGACGTTCTCTCTTACCGACATCGGAAAGGGATTCGGTTTCTGAAACACCATGCCTACGTGGCGCCGGACCTGCACGGGATCAACGGCATCGCTATTAATATCGACGCCATCGAGGTAGACGCTGCCGGTGACCCTGGCGGAATGAATCAGGTCGTTCATGCGGTTGAGGCAACGGAGGATGCTGCTCTTGCCGCAGCCGGACGGTCCGATGAGCGCAGTGATGCGGTTCTTGTAAATGTCCATGCTGACATCGTTTACAGCCGGGACGTTGCCGTAACTGACGCCAACCTTATCGAGCCGGAGTACGACGGGCGCCGTCTCCGCCGAATGGGCGGGACGGTAAGGCAGTCCGCCGAGCGATACGCCGACTGCCTGTGCACCGTCACGGCTCTCCTGTTTCCCTGGAGTTGTCGTTTCCCTCAATTTGCTTAATTCCTCTTTTCGTAGCCCATAGATTGTATTTTAATCCTCAAGAGCAGGGCCGACACGTTCAACACTAAAACTATGCCTAGCAACACGAGCGCCAAACCCCACTTTCTCTCGTCGGCCAGCCCTAATCCTTCGGTAATCCGGTAGTACAGTTCGTACGAAAGCATCTGAGGACGGTCGTTGATAATCGCGTCGGGCCTAAGCGAAACATTTGTCGCAGCAATCGCACCTACCACGAGGATGGGCGCCGTCTCTCCCGCAGCGCGGCTCACGGCCAACAGGCTCCCTGTAATGATGCCGGGGAACGCCTGCGGTAGCGCGATGAAAAACGTCGTTCGAAGCTTCGAGACGCCCAGGGCCAGCGAACCTTCGCGAATGCCTGGTGTGATGGCAAGCAACGCCTCCCGCGAACTAGTTATGACGATTGCCAGCGCTTGCATCGCAAGAGTCGCCGATGCGACCCATAGAGCTTGCTTTGTGTGGATGACATCGAAGAAGAGCGCCACGCCGAAGAGGCCGTATACGATCGACGGCACACCTGCAAGATTGATGATTGTGAGGTTGATGAGTCGAAGGAGCCGTCCCGGGCGGGCGTATTCGGCAAGGTAGACAGCACAGAGTACGCCTACCGGGACTGCAAAGGCCATAACGAGGAGCAGTGCATACATAGTTAGGACGATGACAGGGAAGAACCCACCCTCGCGTCCAGCGCGGGCGGGTCCACTGAAGAGGAATTCCCACGAGATCGCAGACGCGCCATGGCTGATCACGTAGACGGCTACAATAGCGACCGGCACGCAGACCACGACGGTTGCGAGGAACGTGAGGCTAAACACGATTCTCTGCAGCCAGTCGAGCCGCTGATTACGGCTGGAACGAACGGTGAGAGCCGTCACCTGCCGAACCTCTTTCGTTGTCGTTCCAGGATCGTGTCTGCAATTAGCGTGGTAGCGAAAGTAAGGAGGAAAAGAATGGCGCCAGTCATATACAAGGCTGGTCGCACGAGCGATTGCTCCGACGCATTCCCGAAGCCCGCGGCGATCGTTGCCGTCATCGGACGCATGGACTCGGTCGGATCATGCGGCAAAGAGCTGTTTCCCCCAGCGAGGATGACAACGATCATTGTCTCCCCAATGGCGCGCGCCATTCCGAGCATCACCGCTGCGGCGATTCCTGAGATCGCTGCCGGCATAATCACGCACCAAATAGCCTGGAGCTTGTTGCAACCAAGTGCGTAGGCATTTTCCTTGTAGTCCACTGGAACAGCCTGCATGGCATCGTCCGAGATCGAAATAATCAGAGGAACAGCGACGAAAGAGACGACGAATCCGGCTGTAAGTCCGGACAGCCCGCCCGCGCCCCAGCCGAAATAGTCGTTTACGCGCGGGACCACGAGAGCAAGGCCGACGAAGGCGAAAATGATCGTCGGTACACCGGCAAGAAGTTCGGCGGCCGACTTGATGAGCAGCCTAACTCTGGGGTGCGCGATCTCCGAAATAAACGCGGCCGTCATAAGGCCCAACGGTATCGCGAAGACAAGGGTCATAACGGTCACCCAGAACGTAGCGACTAGAGGCGGCATTACGCCGAACTTGAACTCCTTCGGATCGGTTGTGTTGTCCGTAATAGCGTTGCCATATGTGAAGAACCTCCCGACTGGGTAGTCGAGTTCGATGAAGAGCCGCAAGCCCTGGCGCGCCAAGAGGATGAGGATGCCGACCAGCAACACAATCGTGAGCAGTCCTGTGCTGCGGATGAACCATTCGGCACCTAGCTCGAGAAGGGCTCCGCGCCGACGGGTCATGACCGACCGCCCGAGCATGCCGATGGGTGGTATTGCCTGTTGTGAGGTGGCCATTGCTTTCCTTGCTATAGCTCCAGAGTTTAGCGGAGTCCAGGCTTTTGCCTGGACTCCGAGGGGAGACTAGCCTGTCCAAAAGCTACTTTATGCCAACGAACCCGATTTCCTCCCCGAGCTTCTGTCCGTCAGTACTGAGTGCGTAATCTACAAAAGCTTTCAACCCGGCGTTCGTGGCTTTGGAGGGATCGCCGTTGGTGTAGTAGAAGAGAGGGCGCGAAATCGGGTAGCTCTTGTCCTTGACCGTTGCCTCACTGGGCGTGACGGGCGGAGAGGACGCATCTTTGCTAACCGGAACTACTTTGACTTTACCCTGCGGGATTTCCCCAAGGTTTCCGAGGCCCGCGTAGAAGATCCCTGAGGCGTCGCCCGAGACCGCCGTGAGGCCGGCCGGCGCGTTTGCCTGCTTGTTGATGTCCGGGCTGTAGGTCTTGTCCTTGCCCAGTGCCTTCTGAACGACGTCCTCGTTCATGTATGCGAAGCTGCCGGACTCTTCATTTCGAGTGTAGATGGTGATGGCGCCGCCGGAACCGCCCACTTCGCTCCAGTCTTTGATTTCCCCGGCGAAGATCTCGGCGACCTGCTCGAAGGTTAGCTGGGCGACCTTGTTGTCAGGATGCACAGTGATTGCCAGAGCGTCGTCCAGAATGTGAACCTCGAAGGGCGTGAGGCCAGCTGCAGTCGCCTGGCTCTTTTCGTCATCTTTCATTGCGCGGCTGGACTGCGCGATATCGACTTGCTTGTTGATAAAGGCCGTGATGCCGGCGCCGGACCCCTTGCCGCTCGGCGGGTTGATCTTTACGTCCGGATATGTCTTCGCAAATTCGTCGATGAGCGCTATCGTATAGGGCTGCACTGTGCTTGACCCCTCGATAGTGACGGTGCCCGTAACGTTCGGAGCCTTCGTCGCCGCCGCTGAGTTGCTCCCGCTTGGGCTCTTCTCATCGTCGCTGCCGCAGGCCGTCAGGGCTAGCGCGAACAACGTGCCGAGCGCCAGCGTGGTAAGAACCATGAACGGGCTGCGGAAAATACTCGCCGAAATCCTCCGGCGGAGTAGCTTCATGTGAATTGCCTCCTTACTCTCATATTCGTCTGACTTCACGATAACGACCGCCTTGTTAACGGTCTGTTAACAGCGTTTAACGGCTCGTAAAACCTGATGTTCGTGACATCAGGCGAGACAGGGCAGCCGCACAAGCCCTGCCTCGCCCAGCGGTGGGGGCATCAGATTGTCTTGACGTGCCAGATGGGCCGAAGCGAGTCTGTTTTCAGAGCGCCAGAACGCAAGGAAAGGAGACAAGCCTGAACCGGCAACCCGACGTTCTGGGGCTCTGAAAACGCTCGCCCGCAATAACTCCGTGATAAGTGCGAACGACCTAAGCGAGCGAACATGCGCGCGGATACTGATCAGGCCCGAAGGAGCGGGGGCCGTTTGACCGCCTCCTCCACCGTGGGGGTGAAGAGGCATCACCCCCAGACTTGACAGAGCGCCGCCGAAAGGCGTGGGGAGCCTTCCGGCGGCCGGCGAAGTCGAATTGGAGCGCGAACCATCGCGGAGTGGCTTTGGCTTCCTTGATTCTGCCGGCCATTGTTACCACCTGCAGCAAACGGTAGAGAGATCGCTTTAAGCGCGAGTTAACGCATGTAAACGCGACGTAAAAAGTTGGAACTCTTTGTTGGCGGCGCCCACTTTGAAGGGCTACGTGTTCAGTCTCCGCTGCCTCGATCCATCGGCCGAACAGGGATTGAGAGGCTGAATGTAGACCCCTTCCCGAGGTGACTTTCAGCCTTTATCGTGCCGCCATGAGCTTCTGCCGTGTGCTTGACAATGGCGAGACCGAGACCGGTGCCGCCCGCGCGCCGGGCTCTATCGGCTTTGTAGAAGCGCTCAAATACGCGGGGAAGGTCCGTGGGGTCTATGCCCTCGCCGGTGTCGGAGATGTCTACTGTGACGATGCCGTCCTCCGCTCGGGCGGAGACTTCGATGGAACCGCCTCTCGGCGTGTATTTGACGGAGTTTTGGATCAGGTTGACAAGTGCGCTTTCGAGGAGATCGCGGTCGGCCTTAATCGGCGGGGTTAATGGCTGCACGTCGATGGTGATGCTCAGTCCCTGTTTCTCGGCCTCCAGCCTCAGGCGGTTTACGGCGCCAGAGATTAACTCGTCAACCGCGAGATCCTCGAAAGCTAGCGACCGTTCACCCGATTCGATGCGCGATAGCTGCAGAAGTTCCTCCACCATCGCGACCAGGCGGTCCAACTCAGCGTCCGCCCGCGAGAGGAAATCACGGGCCGTGGTCGTGTCCTCGATCGCGCCGGCGTTAAGCGTGTCGATCACTGACTTCACTGCCGCCAATGGCGTTCGCAGCTCGTGGGAGACGTTGGCTACAAAGTCGCGGCGGATGTGTTCCGCTCGCCTGACCTCGCTGATGTCATGTAGAACCATGAGTGAGGCCCACTCCCCGCCGCCGATAATTGGGGTGATGGTCACCTCCAGGAAGCGTCTGTTGGGCCGCTCGGCGACCACATTTTGAGGCTCTCCGAGCCTTCGACTGGAATGCACTGCCTCCACAACCTGGGCATCGGGCATGCTCCATGCCAGCGGCTTGCCGACCATATCTTGGTAGCGCTCAGAGAGAAGATGCCCGGCAGCGGCATTAGCGAAGGCGATGCTATCGTGTTCGTCGAGTGCGATAACGGCGTCGGCGCTGCTGTTGAGGGCTGCCAGCATGCGGGTGTGGTCCTCGGAGGCGGCCGCGATAAGTTGGTCTAGGCTCTGGGCCATTTCGTTGAACGCGTCCGCGAGATCGCCTATCTCACCCGATGGCCTTGGCGTGACCCGCTCCTGTCGAATGCCTCCGGCGATCCGGCGGGCGACCTCTATCGCCCTGCTGATCGGACTGATAATGGAAGTGCTGACGGCCAAGGTCAGCACAGCGGCCACGACTACCGCAAAACCAATGGCGACGATGAGCGGCAGGGCGGCGGTCGCTACCCAGGTGGCCGCGAGCAAAACTACGAAGGCCGCAGCGATGCGGATGCGAATGGGGCCGAACATATCAACCGTCAAACCGGTAGCCGACGCCCCGGATCGTTATCAGCCTCGCCGGGCGATCCGGTGCGTCTTCGACTTTTTCGCGGAGCCAACGTACGTGTACGTCCACTGTCCTTGTATCGCCGGCGAAATCGTAACCCCATATCTGGTTGAGGAGCTGATCGCGGGTGAACGCCTTACCTTGATTGCGTGCGAAGAACGAAAGGAGCTCAAACTCCTTTGGCTTAAGAGGCAGCGGGGCACCATTCTTGGTAACTTCCCTCTTCCGCGGGTCGATCGTAAGGTCGCCAGCCGCAAGAATATTGCTTTCGTTGGCGGGAGCATGCTCGGACCGCCTCAAAAGCGCCCGCACGCGTGCAA
>VBEJ01000102.1 GCA_005882985.1 Chloroflexota bacterium | reverse complement strand
GCCGATCTCCTCTACAAGCGCGGTCTCGCCCGGCGCAGTCTTGATCGCTGGGACGAAGCACTCTCGGACTGGCGCGAGGCAGCCAATGCGTACGAGAAGCTGGGTGACACCGAGGCGGCGGCGCGTACGTTCGAGTCAATGTGCTATCAAGTGCTCTACGGTCAGCACTTCGCGGAGGCACTGGAAATCAGCCAGCGCGGGCTGGCGGTGGTCGGCCGGCGCGACAACTACTACCGATCCCGGTTGGCAGGTTGGGGCGGGTTGACCCTAAGCTCGGCGGGCTACTACTCGGCGGGCGATGCCATGCTCCGTCGCGCCCAGGCGATAGGCGTGAAACTGAAAGATGAGAGCCTGATTGGCCTCGGACTCTCCGCGAGGGCCGTCCACCACTGGGTATATCCTGAGGTTCGCGAGACAGCCGAGGCTGGGCTGAAAGGTGCCGAGTTGCTGCGCAAGACGGGCCTTCTTTGGTACCTAGCTGATACTCTTTTCTACACCGGCGTGGCGCTAAATTTCGCCGGACGGCCGGACGAAAGCGCCCAAATCTTTCGTGAGCTCACGCCGCTCGCTGAACGCCTCGGCCACACGGTTTGGTCGGGTGGCAATTACGACAATCTGTTCGCACTGCGTACAGGTGACATTGACGCCTACGAGGCCTTCTGGCGCGAGTGGCTGGAACGCGCCCGCGGCCGCCAGCATTCGTTTTGGGTTTCGCAAAGCCAGGTTCTCCTCGGTATGGTGTGCTTCTGGAGGGGGCGCTGGCAGGAAGCGCTTGACAGCTTCCAAGCCGCTTCGCACTTGGAGCCCGCAGGAACCTTCTCCGGAACGGCTGCGGCCTGCGCGCTTCTGGTGAGAGCATACAAGGGCGATAAAGAAGCGGCGCTGGTTTCGCTGCGCCAGAAAGGCGCAGCCGCAGCCCAAGCCGCCGAAGGCCGTTCGGCAGCATCGCTTCTTCTTCCAATGCTACGCGCCGCACGGAGCTCCGGGCTCGGCCTCAAAGGCCTTGTGGGCCTCATCCGAGAGTCGCGTTCCATGGCGAAGCGCGGCCCCCTCCCACTTCCGGGACGCCCAGCCACTTTTGGCTCGTCGACGATGCTCTTTGCCGCGGTGGAGGGGCTGGCCATTCTCGGCGAAAGGACGGAAGCGGAGAAGCTCTATCCCCTGGTCCTGGAACGTATGAAGACGGGGAATCTCTTCCGTCCGCAAGATAGTCGGCTCCTCGAGACGCTTGCGGGCATCGCCGCCGGCGCCCGCGAGAACTGGACGCAGGCGGAGGAGCACTTCCGCACCGCCCTCCGCCGGGCGGAGGACCTTCCGAACATAATTGAACAGCCCGAGGCCCGCCGCTTCTACGCTCGGATGCTCCTCGACCGCAACGCCCCCGGCGACCGAGAGAAGGCGCGCCAGCTTCTGGAGGAGGCAATTGTGATGTACCGGAAGATCGGCATGCCCAAGCACATCGAGATGGCCGAAGCGCTGCTAGCCCAGGCGTAACACCTCCGCAGCTTTCGTTCCTCGTACCGCGTACTTCGAACCTCTCACCCTCTTACCTGCCACTCCCCTCATTCTTCCTCCTTCCCACCTCGCCACTCGCCACGCGCTCCATCCGTGCCGTGCATCACTATTCCCGCACAGATCGTCTGCTATAATGAACCCACGAGGCGCCCCCACCCGCCGCCAGGCAGGCCGGCCCTCACGCAAGGCTCGTCCCGTCTCAGCATCGGCGATAAAGTCCTCGTCTTCATCGTCCAGCCGGAGTCGCCCGAGGGACAGATCATCCTCTCGCTCGACCGTGCTCGCGGAGAGCGCGGCTGGCGCGTCCTTCAAGACTACATGGACCGCAACGAGGCCTTCGAGGCCTACATCACCGGCAGCAACAAAGGCGGGCTGCTCGTCAACGTCGAAGGCGTCAACGCTTTCGTCCCGCTCTCCCAGCTCGTCAGCGGCCCCGACCGCGCCTCGCCCGAGAACACCCAAAACGCGCTCTCTCAGTGGGTCGGGAAGACCATCACCCTCAAAGTCATCGAGCTCAACCGCCGGCGCAACCGCGCCATCCTCTCCGAGCGCGCCGCCGTCCAGGAGAAGCGCGCCGCCGAGAAGGAACGCCTCCTCCTCGAGCTTGAGGAAGGCGACGTCAAGACCGGCACGGTGACCAGCATCCGCGACTTCGGGATCTTCGTCGACATCGGCGGCGCTGACGGCCTCGTTCACCTCTCGGAGCTCTCCTGGGAGCGCACTCCCAAATCTCCTCACGAGCTGTTCTCGGTAGGCGATCACGTCCCCGTTTATGTGCTCAAGATCGACAACGAAAGCAAGAAGATCGCGCTTAGCGTCCGGCGCGCCCAACCCGAGCGCTGGGAAGAAATCGTTTCGAACTACCGCGAGGGACAGATTGTTCCCGGCCAGGTCACGAAGCTCGCACCGTTCGGCGCCTTTGTCCGCCTGGAGGGGCCCATCGAAGGCCTTATCCACATTTCTGAGCTCGTCGACCGCCGCATCAACCACCCCCGAGAAGTCGTCGACGAGAACGACGTCGTCCCCGTCAAAATCGTTCGCATCGAGTACGACCGCCATCGCCTCGGCCTCAGCCTGCGCCAGGCGCGCGACAAGGCCGAAGAAGACGGTTGGTCCTTCAACGAGACGGGCAACGTCCTCTCCGCTCCCCAGGAGGCTCTCGACCGCCTCGGTGTGACCGCGCCCCCGGCCCGCGAGGCCGCGCCGGACACCGTTGCATCCGAGGTCGATGTAGCGGCCGCCGGTGATCTCGGAGTAGTGGACGCCGAGGCAGAGACGCCGGTCGCAGCGCCCACAGCGGAAGCTGCTGAAGATGCCGCTCCCGAGTTGGCTCAGGAGGCGCCGGCCGAAGCTGAGGCTGCGCCTGAATTGACTGAGGAGGAGCCGGCCGAAGCCGAGGCCGCTCCCGAATTGACTGAGGAGGAGCCGGCCGAAGCCGAGGCTGCGCCCGAATCGACTGAGGAGGAGCCGGTCCAAGCGGATGCCGCGCCCGAGTTGGCTCAGCATGAGCCGGCCGAAGCCGAGGCCGCGCTGGAAACAGCTACTGACGAGCTGGCCGAGCCGGAAGGAGAATCCGCGCCCGAGCCGGAATCCGTACCTGTAGCCGAAGCCGCTTCTGAGGATGAGGTGGACGCGTCGGGTCCTGAAGCGTCCGCGGAACCAGAGTCGTCTGAACCAGACGCTCGCTCCGAAGAGGCCGGTGAAGAAGAAGTTACAGATGTTGAAAACGACAAACCGGGTGTAACGGACGAAGAGTCCCCAGCGTTGAATACTGTAAGAGAGGATTGAGCTAGAGGGCTGGTACTGAGTTATGGCAGATAGATTCGACAAGTTTACTGAAAGAGCCCGGCGCGTCCTCACGCTTGCCCAGGAGGAAGCGCTCCGCTTCAACCACAACTATATCGGCACCGAGCACCTGCTCCTGGGCCTCGTCCGCGAGGGCGAAGGGGTGGCCGCGAAGGTCCTCGCGAACCTCGGCGTGGAGCTCAACAAGGTCCGTTCCGCCGTCGAGTTCATCATCGGCCGCGGCGATCGCGCCGTCATGGGCGAGATCGGCCTTACCCCGCGCGCCAAGAAGGTCATTGAGCTCGCCGTTGACGAGGCCCGCCGTCTCGGCCACCACTATATCGGCACCGAGCACCTGCTCCTCGGCCTCGTCCGCGAGGGCGAGGGCATCGCGGCCGGTGTCCTCGAGAGCCTGGGCGTTAGCCTCGACAAAGTCCGTGCTGAGGTCACCCGCATTCTCTCGCAGAGCATGCCGCAGGGCGCCGCTTCTGGCGGCCGCTCCGCCACGCGCACGCCCACTGTCGACCAGCTCGGCATCGACCTCACCTCAGCCGCGCGCGCCAACAAGCTCGACCCCGTCATCGGCCGCGAGAAGGAGATCGAGCGCGTCGTCCAAATCCTCTCGCGCCGCACCAAGAACAACCCGGTCCTCATCGGTGAGCCCGGCGTCGGTAAGACTGCAATCGTCGAGGCTCTCGCGCAGCGCATCACGCGCAGCGAAGTCCCTGAGATGCTCCTCAACCGCCGTCTCGTCACCCTGGATATCGGCTCGCTCGTTGCTGGCACCAAGTACCGCGGCGAGTTCGAGGAGCGCCTCAAGAAGGTCATCGAGGAGCTGAAGGGCGCTGGCAACTGCATTCTCTTCATCGACGAGATGCACATGCTCGTTGGCGCCGGCGCCGCCGAAGGCGCTGTTGACGCCGCCAACATCCTCAAGCCCTCTCTCGCTCGCGGCGAGCTCCAGTGCGTCGGCGCCACCACCCTCGACGACTACCGCAAGCACATCGAAAAGGACGCCGCCCTCGAGCGCCGCCTTCAGCCGATCATGGTCGCCGAGCCGAGCGTCGAGGAGACCATCGAAATCCTCAAGGGCGTTAGGGGCCGCTACGAAGAGCACCACAGCCTCACAATCTCCGACCAGGCCCTCGAAGCCGCGGCCGAGCTGGCCTCTCGCTACGTGCCCGACCGCTTCCTGCCCGACAAGGCCATCGACCTCGTCGACGAGGCCGCTTCCCGCGTGCGCATCAAGCGCTCCTACGCTCCGCCTTCCTACCAGGAGGCCAGCAAGGGGCTCGACAGCCTGCGCCGCGAGAAGGAAGAAGCCATCGCTAACCAGCAGTACGAGCGCGCCGCCGAGCTTCGCGACCGCGAGGTCAAGCTCCAGGACAAGCTCGAGAACATGGAAGAGGGCTGGCAGGCCGAGCGCGAAGAGCACAAGCCGGAAGTCACGGGCGAAGACATCTCAGAGGTCGTCGCGATGTGGACGGGCATCCCCGTCACCCGCATCGCCTCCGAGGAGTCTCAGCGGCTGCTACACATGGAGGACGCCCTCCACGAGAAGGTCGTTGGCCAGGACGAGGCTATCCACAACATCGCCAAGGCTGTTCGCCGCGCCCGCGCTGGACTCAAGGACCCGCGCCGGCCCATCGGCGTGTTCATGTTCCTCGGCCCCACGGGCGTTGGTAAGACCTACCTCGCTCGCATCCTCGCCGAGTTCATGTTCGGCAGCGAAGAGTCCATGATCAAGCTCGACATGTCCGAGTTCATGGAGAAGCACAACGTCTCGCGGCTCATCGGCGCGCCTCCCGGCTACGTCGGCTACGACGACGCGGGCCAGCTCACCGATACCGTTCGCCGCAAGTCCTACTGCCTCATCCTGCTCGACGAGATTGAGAAGGCGCACCCGGAGGTGTTCAACATGCTCCTCCAGGTGTTCGACGATGGACACCTCACCGACGCCAAGGGCAGGCGCGTGGACTTCCGCAACACCATAATCATCATGACCTCCAACGTCGGCTCCGACCTCATCCGCAAGGAGACGGCCCTCGGCTTCTCCATCAAGACCGAGGACTCCAAGGCGGAAGCGGCCCAGTACGACAAGATGAAGGACAAGGTCCTCACGGCCATGAAGAACGTCTTCCGGCCCGAGTTCCTCAACCGCCTCGACGCCACCATCGTCTTCCACGCTCTCACCAAGGAGCACATCCGCGAGATCGTCGGGAACGAGATGAAGGGCATCGAGAAGCAACTCACCGGTAAG
>VBEJ01000138.1 GCA_005882985.1 Chloroflexota bacterium | reverse complement strand
TATTGCGCGAGGACGCGCGTGCCGTTGCGGCTGACGCGGTCGCCGGCCAGGTGCTGGTCATCGTCCGCGAGGGCGACTGGGCGAGCCTTCAACCCGCAACCCCCGCTTCGCCAGCAGGGGACGCTAAGGTGACGGCGTCGCATTGGCTGTTGCCGTTGCTGTAGGAGTTGGCGGTGGCTGCGTGCAACTGAGGCAAATGGTGGCCGTTGGCGTCGCTGTCGGCGTGGCCGTCACCGTGGCGGTCGGTGTGGGGGAAATTGTCGGAGTGGCCGTGACCTGGGAGACGACCTTCGGGCCGTTGCGGCTGACGCGGTTATCGCTAGAGTCTTGGTCGTCGTCCGCGAGCGCGTTGAAGCAGGCGAGGCTCTGAAGAGCGCCGGGCCCGCAGGACGCGAGGTCGTCCCCACCATGGTCGGCGACGGCGACCCAGGTGTAGCTGAGGCCGTTGGCGGCGGCGGGGTCCGCGCAACTGTAGCTGACGGGCACCGGTATCGTCGTCTTGGCGCCTGCCGCGAGCGTGATCGTCGTCTGGAGCACGCGCCCGTTTGGCGCGCAGCCGCCGGAAGCGGGCGCCATCACGTCCACGTAGACGCCGATCGTGTCGGAGTGTGTGCTCTGGTTAGCGACGACGATGCTGCCGCTATCGGCCACGACTTCGCCGGGCAGGAGGCGCACGTTTTTCGGCACGCCGCTGACGCGGGTGAGCCGGGCGTCATGGCCTCCTGGGCCTGGCGTCGGCGTCGCCGTGGGTGTTGCGGTCGGCCCACCTGGGGTCGGTGAGGCGGTTGCTGTTGGGCACGGGAGTCCGCCGCAGCATGGCTGGCCGGCGCAATTGGGCGTCGGGCATGGGGACCCAATGACTGACCGGGAGAGGGTCCAGTCCTCGCACCCGAACGTATTGATAAAGCTGCAATATCCAGGACAACTCAGCTTCACCGTCACAGACTCGCCGCTGTCTACGCAGGTTGTTGGCCAGGTGACGTTTACGGCGAATGTGAAATCTAGTCCAGTGGTGGTTCCGGCACTGCCCGTGGGGGTGGCGCATCCAGGCGCGTTCACCGGCACTTCAACCGTCAAAGTCATGCTCGACGAATGGGCGTAGAAATGGAGGTCATCTGCGGTCACGCCGGTGCCGTTTGTCGCCGTCACGAGGACGGACGTTGGCGTGCCTGTCGGAGTCGCGGCGGCCGTGGCGGTAGCTGTGGGCGTCGGCGTGACTTGCTGGCCGAGCGCGTGGTCAGGGCCGTTGGCGGTCAACACGAGAATTGCGAGAGTGGCGACAACTGCCAGCGCGGCCGTCGCCGAAAACAATGTTCGAGAGCTCATCGCTCACCCTCCCTTCGGGCGCCCACGGGGGAGCGTCGCGGCATCAGTATAACGCCGCCTGTCAAGCTGTCAAGCGGCGGCTTTCTATTGCGCGACGACCTTTGGTCCGTTGCGGCTCAGTCGGTTGTCGGCAGGGTCCTGGTCATCGTCTGCGAGGGCGTTGAAGCAGGCAAGGCTCTGGAGAGCGCCCGGGCTGCAGGAGGCCAAGTCGTCCGCGCCGTGGTCGGCGACGGCGACCCAGGTGTAGCTGAGGCCGTTCGACGCTGCGGGATCGGCGCAGCTGTAGCTGACGGGCACTGGAATCGTTGTCTTGGCGCCTGCCGCGAGCGTGATCGTCGTCTGAAGCACGCGCCCGTTTGGCGCGCAGCCGCCGGAGGCGGGTGCCATGACGTCCACGTAGACACCGATCGTGTCGGAGTGGGTGCTCTGGTTGGCGACGACGATGCTGCCACTATCGGCGATGACTTCGCCGGGCAATAGGCGCACGTTTTTCGGCACGCCGCTGACGCGGGTGAGCCGGGCGTCATGCCCAGCTGAGCCGGGGGTGGGTGTCGGTGTTGGTACGCCGGGCGTCGGAGACGGCGATGCAGTGGCCGTAGCGGTGGCCGTCGGGGTGCCCTCGACCGGGTCCTGGCAGGGCGTGCCGATGGGCTGGCCGGAGATCGTCCAGTGGAAGCACTCGACCGGGATCTGGCAGACGCAGAGGAACTCGACCTCGACGGTCTCACCGGAGTCTACACAGGCGCTCGGCCAGACAACGTTGTAGATCGTGTGAGAAAGCGTCGCATTGAACCGCGAAATTGTGGGATTCGAACAACCGGGAGCGTTGGTCCTGACCTGCGCATCGGGCCGCTGTGTACCGGTGCGTGCCACGATGTGGAGGTCGCTCGCCGTCTGGCCGGTGGTATTGATGAACGACGCGGTGTTACCCACCGGCGTGGGTGTAGCCGTGGCGGTTGCTGTGGGTGAAGGGCTAGGCGTGCCCGGCGTTGCGGTCGGGCTGATTGTGCAGCAGGGGGGCGATGGCGTGGGCGACGCGGTAGGGGGTGGGGTGAACGTCTTGTTGTGCACCAGGATCCCCGCCGCCACGTAATTGTGGTTTTCGTTCTCGACGTGCAGATTGTAAACGGTCGTAGGTTCGGCAATACGCTCGATCGACGTAACTGTTTCAGGGGTCAGGCCTCCGGCGGAGGGCCTTACCACGCTGTCGCCCGGGCCGAACTCCTTGATCGGCCGGTAACCCTTGCTCGTTGCGTCGTAGATCGGGTGCTCCTGCGTTACCCTTATCGAACCACCGTCGGCAAGGGTCACGCTCAGGTAATCGTTGACAGATCGTGAGCGTATGTAAGAGATGGATGTCTCGATGAACTTCCGCGCCTCGATGTCGTAGGAGAGGATCGGATCGCCAACGGCCAGGCTGTCGATGCGACGATAGCCGGCGGGCGTGAGAATCAACGTATCGCCGGTGAAAGATGACAACGTTGGCGTTGGCGTCGCCGTCAGCGAGGGCGTGGGCGTGGCCGTCCGGGTCGCGGTCGCTGTCGGCGAGCGCGTTGGTGTTGGACTAGCGCTGGGAGTAGGGTCGCCAATGATCGCGATCGTCCAGCAGTTTGAGTAGGCCGACGTGTTTCCGAAGGTGTCTGTGGCGGTCGCCGTTATCGTCTGGTTGTAGTTAGCCTGGATGAAAGTCGTAAAGCTCACGTGTCCGTTGGAATCGGTGGTAACGTTGGTAGAACCGGCAAACGCAGTGCCTTCGCAAGTAGCGTTTCCGTTCTCGTCTCGGTAGAAGTCAATCCGGTAGTTGGCGTTCGGCGCCGCGTCCAGGGTCGCCGAGACCTGGGTCCTGTCAGGGAACGCCACTGCCCACGTGATAACCGGTGGGGGAGGCGTGGTGGTGACCGGTCCTGGACACTCATTGGTGGTGCAGTCGATCGGCACGCAGGTGACGCCCTCGCCGTGGAAACCGTCACCCATCGCGCTCGAGGCGAGGTTGATATCCTGTGTGCCGCTACTCGTGAAGACGACGGCGCGGCTGCCGGGCGCGTTCGGGCTGCCGTCGTCGAGGTTCATGAAGAGCTGGTTCCCCGACTCGTCGCCGACGATCTGGAGCGTGAGGCTGGCGAGGATGCCGCCGGTCGGCGCGCTGTAGGTGCCGTCGTCCGGCGGCGACTTGGCGGGGGTGTCGGGTGAGCCGGGGAATGTCGGCGCGCCCTGGTAGCTGGCGCCTACAAGAGCCGTCTGCGGCGTGTTCGTGCCGTCTGCGGGCGCAGGCGGGATGGACTGCGACGGGGTAACGATGCGGTGGGTGCCGGCCTCGAGCGGCAGGTTGAGGAAGCCGACGGTGCCGCCATTGATGTTGTCTACGAACGGCGTTGGGTTGAAGACCGAGGGCTTCATCTTGTCGCCGATGTAGTTGAGGCGCACTTGCCACGCGACGAGGTCCTCGACGTTCTTGACGATGAACTGAGCGGCGTGGTCGTGGTTGTTCGGGTTGGCGGTTGCGCTGGTCAGGCAGCTGTCGATTGCGCCGACGGCCATCGA
>VBEJ01000004.1 GCA_005882985.1 Chloroflexota bacterium | reverse complement strand
GGTACGCCATCTGGTAGGGGTACGTGAGCCGCGGCGCCCCCTCGATGCCGCCGACTACCGGCCACCACATCATCAGCGCCGATCCGACCAGCGCCGCGTGCACGAAGAAGTGGAACCAGTGCTCCCGGAGCGCGTAGTCCACCACAAACGGGAGGTGGGTCACCACGATTAGGAAATTGAACACCCCGAACGTCACCAGCGGGTGCAACACGATCCGCGTCACCGGCAGCACATGCTTGCCACCGAGCATCGCCCGCCACAGCCACGACGGCACCCCGGCGATCAACAAAGGCGGCGCGACCAGCGTCAACAGCAGGTGCTGGACCATGTGCACCGAAAGCAGGTATTGCTCGCTCAGGTCGTGTATCGGCGTACCCGTCGCGACGAAGATCGCCAACACGCCGCACAAGTAGAGCACGACCTGCGAATGCTTCACCCGCCCAGCATCCGACAGCCGTGGCCGCAGGCCGTTAATCGCGTAGAAGTAGGCGCCTAACAGCGTGACACAGAGCAGCACGACATCCGGATGCAGGTGCCAGTCGAGCCACTCGACGCCGCCGATGTTGTCGAAGAGAGTCATCGCGATTCAGCCGCCAAATGAATGGTGAGCAAAGACGGTTGCCAATTCCCATCCGGCCAGACGGCCGGTCCCGAATCAAAGCCGCCGGACGGCCGGGGGTTTGGGCGTGTCCTCCAACCAACCCCTCGAGGGTGGGCGGGTGGGAAGCAAGACGCTCGGGATACAGCGGGCGGGGACGGCAGTTGCCTTACTCTCGACGCCCATTTCCCATTGCCCATTTCTCATTCCTCGTCAGACCAGCTTGCCGCCGACGGTGGCAAGTGCGACCGTGAACACCGAAAGCGCCAGGATGAACCCTAGAATGAACATCGTCGAGAAGAGGCGGTTGTCGAACTTGAGGTGCATGAACCACAGCACCACCATGCTGAACTTGGTCGCCGAAAGCACCAACAGGGCGATGACCAGCAGCGTATGGGCGAGGCCGAGATAGTAGATCGCGACCTCTACGCCCGTGATTAAAGCGAGGATCAAGCCGATCTGCGCGTACTCCAGCGGACCCGGGTGTCTTTCGGCATGTGCGGCCTCCGCACCTTGCTCCTCACCGCGCGGCGCTTCAACGCCTCCGCGCCTCCGGTACTCCGCAAGCGTCATCTTGGGTGCCTCATGGCTGTATTAGATACACGAGGGTAAAGATCACGATCCATACGATATCGACGAAGTGCCAGTAAAGCCCGGCCAGCTCGACGTTCAGGCTGTCCTTCTGCTGGATCCGCCCCTGCAACGACACAGTGAACAGCGAAAGCAGGATTAGCACACCGATTGTAACGTGCGCGCCGTGAAAGCCCGTAAGCACGAAGAACGTTGTGCCGAATAGGTTCGTGGATAACGAAAGGCCCTCGTGGTTGAACTCGGTGAACTCGAACGCCTGCCCCGAAAGAAACAGAAGGCCGAGTGTTGCGGTCGTGAACAGCCAGATCTGCATTCCGCGTACGTTGCCGCGCTGAATGGCGGCGAGCGCGAGCACCATGCTCACGCTGCTCATCAGGAGGACGAACGCGCTGACGGATGTGAAGGGGATGTCGAAAAGGTCCGACGGATAAGGTCCCGCCACGCTTCGGTCCCGGTAGAGCAGGTAGGCGGCGATCAGGGACCCGAAGAAGAGACACTCAGAGCCCAGGAAGAGCCACATAAGGAGCTTGCGGTTGTCGAGGCCAGTCGAGGTCTCGAGGTGGGCGGTGCCGACTGCCTGCGCCACTCTTAGGCTTCCTCTCCCTCGGTGGCCGGTTCGAGCGCCCATCCATAGATGCCGACGAACAGGACAGCAGCACCCACAGCAACGAGCGCGTAGTCGTAGATCAGGCCCGTCGCCATGATCGGAAAGCCGAGCGCCGCTATGAGTGGGAAGTAAGACGGCGAAGGCATGTGGATGCCGTGTCCGCCACCATGCTCTTCATGCGCCTCATCTGGATGTCCATTGGCAGCCCCGGCTACGACCGGTATCGGCCGTCCCTGCTCATCCTCCGTGTACTTCTCGTGCCAGAACGGGTCGCGCGCATGCACTACGGGTATCTTCTCGAAGTTGTAGTGCGGTGGCGGCGACGGGATCGTCCATTCCAGCGTGCGACCGTCCCAGGGGTCGTAGCCGGCGGCCTCGCCGCGCCTCAGGCTGTAGATTACGTTAATCATGAAAATGAGTATCGAAGTCGCGATCGTGAACGCCCCGATCGTCGAAAGCATATTCCAGATGTCCCATCCCTGACCCTCAGAATAGGTCGAGATGCGGCGGGGCATGCCAAGAAGCCCTGAGATGTGCATCGGGAAGAAGGTCAGGTTGAAGCCGATGAGCATCAGCCAGAAGTGGATCTGGCCCAAACGGTCGTCGAGCAGTTTGCCGGTGAACTTCGGCAGCCAGTAGTAGAAGCCGGCGAAAAGAGCGAAGATCGCGCCGCCGAAGAGCACGTAGTGGAAATGAGCCACGACGTAATACGTGTCCTGCTGCTGGTAATCAGAAGGCACGACAGAGTGCGTTACGCCGCTGAGCCCGCCGATCGTAAACATGGCAACGAAGCCCACGGCGAACATCATCGGCGCTTTGAGGCTAAGCGAGCCGCCCCACATCGTTGCCATCCAGTTGAGAACTTTGACGCCGGTGGGCACACCGATGAGTATCGTCGAAATTCCGAACGCTGAGTTCGCGACCGTCCCCAGGCCCGTCGTGTACATGTGGTGCACCCAGACACCCCAACTCATGAAGCCGATGGCAATGCCTGAGAAGACGACGAATGGATAACCGAACAACGGCTTTCGCGAGAAGGTGGGCAGGATCTCAGACACGATACCCATAGCGGGAAGGATAAGGATATACACCTCCGGATGCCCGAATAACCAGAACATATGCTGCCAGAGCAGGGGGTTGCCGCCCTTATCGGGGTTGAAAAAGTTGGCGTTGAAGAGCCGATCGAAGATCAGCTCGAACAGCGCAACGGCGATCACAGGCATCGCGAAGATGATCAGGAACGACGTCACGAGGGTCATCCAGACGAACAGGGGCATGCGGAAGAGCGTCATTCCCGGCGCGCGCATGTTCAGGATCGTGACGATGAAGTTGAATCCGGAGGCCAGTGAGGCGATACCCAGGATCTGCACACCGAGCGCCCAGAAGTCGACGCCGTGACCGGGCGAGAAGGCCTTGGAGGACAGGGTCGAATAGCAGGTCCAGCCGCAGTCGGGCGCGCCGAGCTCTCCCGAGAAGATATCTTTGGTGAAGAAGCTAGCATTCAGGAAGATTCCGCCAGCAAGGAACACCCAGTAGCTGAAGGCGTTCAATCGCGGGAACGCCACATCGCGCGCGCCGATCATCAGCGGCGTCATCAGATTGAAGAAGGCCGCACTCAGCGGCATTATCACGAGGAACACCATCGTCGTTCCGTGCATCGTGAGGATGCGGTTGTACTGGTCGTGGTTGAGGACGCCCGCGTTAGGAACGATGAGCTGTGTCCGCAAGAGAAGTGCTTCGATTCCGCCGGCGAGGAAGAAGATGAACGCTGTCACCCCGTACATGACGCCGATGCGCTTGTGGTCGACCGGGGCGATCCAGCTCCAGATGCCGTAGTGCTGGTCCGCCATCTCGCGTGCCCCGCGCAGCGCATCGGCTAGTCCGGTCCTTCGAGTCTGCGGCCATTCTGTCGCCATACGTTAGTCCCCGCTTCCTGTCGCAGCGACCGCGCTTGGCACGCGGCCTTCCGGCGTCTGTTTCACCCCGGCGGCCGCCTCCTTAGCCCAGGCGTCGAAGTCCTCCTGGCTCTGAGCGATCACAGTAATGAGCATGCCCCAGTGGTCGACTCCGCACAGCTCCCGGCACTGCCCAGAGAATGACCCCGGATGGTCTGCCTTCATCCAAAAACGGTGGTGCTCCCCCGCTATTGCGTCTTGCGTTCCAGCCAACCTTGGCACGCCGAAGCTGTGATTTACGTCAATGGATGTCAGCGTCAGGGCGATCTCCTTACCGGCAGGAATGTGAAGCTCCGCGGCCCGCCCGGGCGTAACCGGCGGCGATTCTAAGGGCTCCCCAGTACGAGCGTCCTTGATGTTCGGATACTTGAACGACCATTGGAACCGCTGGCCGGTCACCTCAATGGGATAAGCGTCCGCCTTTGGGTCGCGACCGAGGTCAAAGAGGACCGGAAGCATCGGCACTCCGACGAAGCCGATGATGATCAGCGTTGGAACGATCGTCCAGCCGATCTCGAGCGGCGTATTACCGTGGGTCTGCTTGGGAACCGCGTCGTTCTTGCGCCGCCGGAAGCGGAGCAGCGTCACGATGATTGCGCCCTCGACGAGAATCATGACGACGAGGGCCGGCCACATCGCGAGCATGAACAGATTGCGTTGATGCCGCGCGACTTCCCCTTCCGGCGCGAGCGTGTTCTGAGGTGTGTCGGTACCGCCGATGCAGCCCGTTGCCACTAACGCGATCAGGATAAGCAGAAAGATACCGGCAAGGAGGTGAGCTGATCGCGGTCGTGGAAGACGCAGATTACTCACGGTCATCCGCATGAGAGGGGCGCTAGTCCGCCAGATATGATGGGGCAACCAGAGATGTGAGGCAAGTCGCGCGCTGTCACGCCTTCACCAGCACGTCGATTGCGATCGCGGCGAACAGCAGGCCAAGATAAGCGATCGAATACCGGAAGAGGTCAGAGGCGGCTCTGGGAGACGAGGATCGCAAGAGGCGAAGCGAGTAGTACAAGAAGCCACCGCCCAGCGCGAACGCCGCCGCGAAATAGACGACGCCGGCATCGCTATAAAACGCGAGAAGCAGCGATGCAACCACGAGTGCCAGCGAATAGGCAAAGATCTGCCGCTTCGTTTGCGCTGGCCCGGCTACGACGGGAAGCATCGGCACTCCGGCTCGCTCATAGTCTCGGCTGTAGTTAAGCGAAAGCGCCCAGAAGTGCGGCGGCGTCCAGAGGGTAACGATCGTGAACATAATGAGTGCCGGGATAGCGAGCTCGTTGTTGACCGCTGCCCAACCGATGACCGGCGGCATGGCGCCCGCAGCCCCGCCGATTACAATGTTTAGCGAAGTCGCTCGTTTGAGAAGTACGGTATAGATCAGAACGTAAAAGCCGAACGCAGCAAGAGTAAGAGCAGCGGCGAGCAGGTTCACTGTCCACTCGAGGAACAGGAATCCGCCCAGCGCCAACGCGAGACCGAAGAGCGCAGCCTTCTCGGGCTCGATCTGCCCCGCGGGAACCGGGCGATCGCGCGTGCGCAGCATGAGTTCGTCGATGTCGCGGTCGAAATACATGTTTAAGGCGTTGGCGCCGCCGGCAACAACCGACCCCCCGACGACTGTGGCAAGGATAAGCCAGGGCGACGGGAGACCCCCGTCCGCCAGCATCATCGCCGGAATCGTCGTAATTACAAGCAGAAGAACGATGCGCGGCTTCGTCAACCGAACATAGGCGAGGACTGCGCCATTAACGTCACGGGCAACTCGAGTGGTTGTGGTCACCGCGCTCAACATTTCAGACTGCCCGCTCTTTGTTGTCCGGCGTGAGGTAACTCCATGCCGAGGTGAAAGCTAACACGGCCCAGAGTGCCGACGCCAGCGCGAGGTGCAGGACACGCAACGGCGTCGCTAGTGTAAGCCAGATATTCGCGGCACCGACGAAAACTTGCGCGATATATATGGCAACGGCAACGGCTACAGCTACGAGGACGGCGCGGCGTTTCTCTCGCCGCCAGGTGGCCGCCGCCAGCGCAAGCATGAGAACGCCTAAGCCTGCGGCAAGCAGGCGGTGGGCGTAATGCAGGTCTGCAAGACGGCCGCCCGCGGAGACCAGTTTGCCGTTGAAGAGCGGCCAGTCAGGATACGCAAGCCCGGCGCCCTCTTGTGAGACGTAAGCGCCGCTGATGACCAGTGCGAAAGCTCCGAGACCGACGATGATCGGCAAGACCGGAAGCGCCGCGCTTGTATCGGAGTTCGTTCGAGTGGCCCCCAGAGCAAGCACGATCAGTGTTGCCAGCAAGCTGAGTGCTATCGAGAGGTGGAGCGCAACCACGCTGGCGTTTGTCTCGGTATCCACTGTCGCTGCCCCTACAAGCACCTGTACGACGAGAAGAACAATCGAGAGCAGGGCGGCGCCCGGGACGATCGGGGCGGTGGGGTTGCGGCGCCACGCCCAAATCGCGGTCACGAAGATGAGAACGCCCACGATGGAAGCAACCACACGATGGGAATATTCCACGAGCACGTGCCCGTCCCACTGAGGAAGCACTTGGCCGTGACAAAGCGGCCAATCGGGGCAGGCAGTGCCCGAGTCAGTGGCGCGGACCGCGCCGCCCAGCACGATCAAGCCATAGGTCGCCAGTATCGTGATAAGCGCCAGAGATTCGAAGCCGAAAAGGCTCGCCAGAAAGGGAAAGAGATTGCTCCGTCGCGGCGGGGATATGACGCCGGTCTTCTGCATCCCCGGTTACCCTCGGGAAAAGCGCAAGACGGGACAGTGGAGGGAAAGAAACGCGAAAGAGATCACAGCGGGTCCTTTGTACCAAATATCACAAACGGCGCGAGCGGGTGTCAAGCTTGGCGCCTCGTCCGGCCTTGCTCCTCTTCACCCGCGTCGCTGATACTTGCTTCCGAATGCTCGACATCAATCGCAGGGAGGCCAAATGACCCAGGTGGAGAAGGAAGACCAGGCGCGGAACGACGCTATTGATCGAGCGTTCGCAAGCCTGAAGGGTAATCTTCCCGAGAGCCTTCTTCTCTCGCAAATGCTCGGACCGGCCCCCGCCGCCGGTCAGCCTCGGGCATATGTTCCGCCGACGGCCGGCCTTCGAAGCGAAGCGCGCGGTCTTCTACACGAGAAAGCACTCCGCGATATCGTCCGACTACGTTTCGGCTTTCCAACCGAGAAGTATCGGGACTTCAAAACTTACACCAACGTCCCGCAGCGCACGATGGGTGTGCAGTTGGGGGGAAATCTCGTCGCCTATCCGGACATCGTCGTCGTCCAGCACCCCGAGAACAACGCCAAGATCGTAGCCGAGGTAGAAACCAACGAAACGGTCCGCGAGGCCGTCGCGCGCTTCGAGTGGCTACCATATTCGGAGCTTGCCCCTCTATATCTATACGTGCCGGTCGGGAAGGGCGACGAGGCGTTGAACATGTGCCGCAAGTTGGACGTGGCGGTCGTTGGCATCCGCACGTGGCGGTATGTCGCCGGGTACGAGGACCCGGAGATAAACGACCATTTCACCGTGCCCAGCGGCCCCGAAGAGATGCTTCCAAAGATTTTTCGCCCGGGCTCTTAGCTTCAGCCGACGAGCAAGACGCGTGGAATCTATTCGCCTATTCGCTCGACCCGCAACCGCATCATTCCTGCTGGCGCCGACACCTCCACCTCATCGCCGACGCTGCAGTCGATGAGCGAGCGGCCGACCGGAGAAACACTTGAGATTCTGCCGTCGGCGGCGTTCGATTCGGTGGGGCCTACGATCGTAAAGCGATTGACCGCCCCGCTAAGCAGGTTCCGAACGTGCACCGTTACCCCGACTTGCACGCGATCGCTCTGAGGAGAATGCTTGACAACGACAGCGCGCTTAAGCGTGGCCTCGATCTCGCGAATCCGCGCTTCGATATGCCCTTGCTTGTCCTTGGCGGCATCCAGAGGGGCATTTTCGCGAAAGTCCTTGTCCAGCATAGCCTTGCCGATCTCTTTGCGGACGCCCACGCGCTGCGCAACGAGCGAGTCAAGTTCGGCCTTCAGCGCCTCAATTCCTTCGTTTGTCAGCTCCATTGTCCCAACATCCTGCCCAACGGCACCCTTAGTCTTTGGTCCTCCTTTACGAAGGCGCAGATGAGGAGCCAAGTTTGTCTCGGTTAAGTCCTTCTTCTTCAAGTACAGAAGGAACGCCCGCAGCTGTTCAGCCCGGCGCGTAGAATTTGGATTGGCCGGGCCAATGCGCTCGGCATAGAGCTCGATGTCGTGGCCCCGCAGCTGCTTTACGAGCTGACCGCGACCTTGCCATTCCACGAAACGATCTACCTCGATCTGCGCGGGCGGCCGAGATGCGCCTCTCAGGCTGTCGGCGTATAGGGCGGCCGCTTCCCGGAGCGTCACGTCAGACATAATGGGGTGCTAATTGTAATTTCGCGCTCGAGAAGCTGTCAACGAGAGTTGCTTTCAAGGCGAAGAATCCGCGTCTGATTGTGGAGTTACCGGGCCAGCCGTAGGCGTCTCGTTGTCGGGAGATGGGGATGGCGTAGCTGAAGAAGGCTGGCGGCTGGGTGGCGTCTCATCCACCTGCGAGCCCGCTTCGCCGGACGCGGCGGGTGGGACTTGCGGTAGGTCGATGCCCCAACTCCCTGCGACTTGTTGGGTTATGCTGAGTGCTCGCCGTGCTTCAGGCGCGGTGGGTGCCGGCTGGGTGTTCGCGATGAGGTGAAGCAGTAAATATTGGTCGGCGATAGCCCGCTCCAGGTCAATGCGAGCTTGGCTGTCTAGCGCCGAGAAGTCCCCGACCCGGGAGTCGAGTGAGGTGGTCGTTTTCGCCAGCGCGCGAATCATTTCCGGAGAGACGTCGACGCCCTGGTTGGCTCTCCGCCATAGTTGCTGTTGCGTGTCCCGGAGGTCGCCAACCAGCGGGGCCAGCGGCGATGGCGAACTCGAAGCTGCCTCATGATTGGTCCTATTAGATGATGTCTCCAGTCTTGCAGCGACAGCCCCGGCAACGGCGAGCGCGATTGCGAGAGCCGCCACAATCAGCAGCCGGCGTCGACGCCGCGCGAAGTCGCCCATTCGTTGACCGAAGTTGAGGTCGTACGTGAGGAGCTTGGCCCGCTGGCGGACAGATGCGCTTGTCAGAAATTCCTGGCGTCCGCGCTCTTGAACATGTTCCGGAGGTGAGGACTCGCCGAATGTATCCGCTACTTCTACGGCAGTCCGAAGGAAAGGTTCGAGTTCATCTCGGATTGACGGATAAAGCGAGAGGCTTTCCTCGATGCTCCTCCTGCCTTCCGTGTAAGCGGAAAGGCATTCATCCAGGATCTCACCGAGCCGTCTCGCTTTCATATACTCTTGCCGGCCTCGCCTGCCCCATCATCTCGCGGAGCTTTACGATCGCCTTATGCTGTATAACCTTCACGTTGCCTTCGCCCTTGCCCATTGTGCGAGCGGTTTCCGCCACGGAAAGGCCCGCCGCGAACCGCAGGGCGATGACCTGCCGCTGAGCCTCCGGAAGCTTTTCCGCCGCCTCGCGGATGTCACTCAGGGCCAGCCGGTTCTCGACCAGTTCGTCGGGTCCCTGTGAATTCACGGCAAGACCCTCCGATAGTTGAGAGGAGCGGCCGCGGGCAGTCTCTTTGCGTCGCTGGCTGATCACCGCGTTGTGGGCGATCCGGAAAAGCCAGGCTGAGAACGGAGCTTCCCGCCACTGAAAGCGCTCGATGGCCTCCAGCACGCGCATGAAGACTTCTTCCGCCAGGTCCTCGGCATCATATGTATTGCCCGTGCGGGCAAGTATGTAGCGGTACACCCGGGGGAAATAGAGTGTGTAGAGCTCCGATAATGCGCTGGCGTCTCCCGCCCGCGCTGCATCTACAATCAGACGGTCACCTTGAGCTTGGCCATTAGGGCTCACCGGGCCATTCCTCCCAATTAAGCCCCCCTGCTATTGGCTTAAGGTGGTTGCGCCCGTATATTACCCTATTTCCCCGTCAAAAGATAGAACGCGAGCGCAGAATCAAAAGTTACCAACAAAATCGCTCTCGCCGGCCCTACAATGGCGTCAGGGGCGAGAAGCGTATTTGTAATCGGTCGAACGTCGTTTTAATCTGTAGATGATGCGTGCACGGTTCTCGCAGATTGACCGCAGCGTCTTACTCGGCGCCGGCGTTCTCGTCGCCTCGCTGGCGCTGCTTGGCGCGGCTGTTGTAAGCATTTTTGCCGCGCTGAACAACGATGGCGCGAATTTGCCCGACCAAGGCAGTATCGAGCAGATCCTGAATGAAGGCGCGGCACAGAGCCAGGTCGGAGCTGCCCCAAAACAGCTGGACTTGGGGCCGCTACCGCCACCGCCGGTGCGCATGGCGGTACCCCGCCTTTACATTGATGCGCCGATCGTCACTATGGGTCTCGGTGACGATCGCTATCCCCAGGTACCCGAACGGCCGGACCAGGTTGCTTGGTACAACTTCACCGCAGCCCCCGGGCAGCACAGTAATGCGGTTTTCGCGGGGCACGTCGACTGGCAGACTAGCACCAGGCAGCCAATACCAGGCGTCTTCTACCGCCTTCGCGAGTTGGAGATCGGCGATAGCATCACCATAACGCTTGAGGACGGTCAGAAACTGAGCTATCGAGTCACCGGGAACGTCGCGACTGCTTACGAAGACCCGAATGTGCTGAAGGCGATGGACTATACCTCGAAAGAGGTGATTACGATGATTACCTGCGGCGGCACGTGGCTGAAGACCGGACAAGGCCCCTTCGGGGGCAACTACAGTCACCGCGTGTTGGTTCGGGCAGAGCGCGTGTCGGCGGTTGCCCAGGCACCCGCCAACGCCGGCCCTTAAGTGCCTGCGCCGCTAACTATGCGTCTGACCTGAAGCGTTCGCCTGGACCAAGCCCCCGTTCGATATCTCGAGATAGCTTTGGGCTAGGTGGGAGAGGCTGTGCAGCAGCGAGCCATCGTGCTCGATTACCATCAGGCGTTCCCACCACGGCTGGACCTGCGAGAAGATCTGCACCTCGCTGGGGATTGGCACGGGTGTGGGTGCGGGTGTCGGTGCCGGAGTGGGCGCCGGGGTAGGTTCGGGTGTCGGCGCGGGAGTAGGATCAGGCGCGGGAGGCGGCGGGGGCGGAGGAGCAGGTGCTGGTGCCGGAGCTGGTGGCGGTGGAGGGGGCGGCGCCCCACCCTGACCCCCGAAGTCGGTCGTCCAGTACGACGAGAACCCCGCGCAGCCGAGGGCGCGTCCGATGCCGATGACCGTAAAGTTGCCGTTGAGCATATTGGCGTTGTGGCCCGGAGAGTTCCTCCAGATATCGAAAGCAGCCTGCGCGCTATCGGTGCCGGCAGCCAGGTTCTCGCCCTTCCAGGTGTTGTAGCTGTAACCAAAGGCGGCCATCCGCGCGAACGGGTCTCGGCCCAGCGAATCCGTGTGACTGAAGTAGTTCTTCGCGCACATGTCCTGGCTCATCCACTTGGACGCGTCGTTCAGCTGACCGTCCAGGGAGAGGCCGCCCAGTCCGTTCTGAGCGCGATACTGGTTGATCAGGCCGAGGAATGCCTGCTCCTCGCCGTCCAGAGCTACGGCCGGGGTCGCGGAGAGCGCCGAAGCGGCGATCACGGCTGCGAAGGCAATTAGAGGCAATAAGGCCGCTGTGCCTAGCCGCTTTGTTACCCGCTTGATCCCATAACCCATCTGCTATACTCCGCACCGGCTCCCGCCTTGACGGCGGGTCTTTGAAACCTGGCCGGAACGCTTTGCAAAGGCTCTCGCCATCGCGATTTGCGCGTTCCAGAGGCTTAGACGGCGCTGGAGGAGAGCCGGTTACGATGTATTTGGCGATGGCAGTTCGCAATGGGTTAAGAAAGCATCTAAGCGCGGTTCAGCAGGAGCGGTTCGAGGCCTACTTGCAGCGGTTACTCGAGGACCGCCGGCGAGCCAACCTGACTGCCCTTCGCGATCGCCAGTCGATAGAACGGCGCCATTTCGGGGAGTCGGCGGCCCTCCTGGACGCCCTCGAACGGGCCGGCGTTGTTGAATCGCCCGTGATCGACGTCGGCACCGGGGCCGGCATCCCGGGATTGCCGTTTAAGATCGCGCGGCCAGACCTCGATGTCACGCTGGTCGAGTCGTCGGCTAAGAAGGCGCAATTCCTTGAGGAGACGGTGCGGGAACTGCGGTTGAGCGGCGTCACCGTATGTCACGCGCGTGCCGAGGACCTGGCGCGAGGCGCGGAACACCGCGGCGTCTACGGCCTGGCGCTCGCACGGGCGGTCGCGCCTCTGCGCATTCTCGTGGAACTGGCGCTGCCTTTCCTCTATGTGGGCAGTCACCTCGCTACACCGAAAGGGAGCGGCGCTGAACGAGAAGTCCGGGAAGCGGCGAACGCCCTGGCCGTTTGCGGCGGGACGGTCGAGCTCGTGGAGCGACTCGAGGTGCCGGGGCCAGGCCCCACGCCGACTCTCGTGCTTGTGCGCAAGACGGCCGAGACGCCGGACCGCTATCCGCGGCGGCCCGGAATGCCGCGCAAGCGACCGCTGTGAACAAGACACCAGCGCGGTCAGGCGCTAGAATGTGTGCCAGTTTGCGTCCTTAGCGGGAGTTCCCATATATGCGCTCTGGGAGCACGAATGCCTCGACGGTGGCCAACTGGCTGGGCCGCCTTTTCCGGCTGGATTTCAGCGTCCTCGCCGAGGTCCGCGCGAACCCTTCGGCGACCTCAGCGGCGGTGGTGATAGTGCTGGTTGCCAGCCTCTTCGCTGGGCTCGGCTCATGGCTCTGGGCGCTCCAGTCCTTCGTCGACGACCGCGATGCGTTTATCAGGTCCTTCATCGTGGGCAGCCTGCTTCAGACGGTCGTCTGGTTCTCGTGGGTATATGTGGCCTATTATGTCCTGACCCAGGGCTACCACGCGCGGCAGGACTTCGGGGAAATGACCCGGGCAATGGGCTTCGCCTTCGCCCCGGTCGCCCTGAGCGTGTTCATCTTCATCGGCGCTCTGGCTGTCCCGATCGGCCTGATCAGCTTCGGCATCGCGATACTGTTCACCAACGCAGCGATCCAGCAGGTCTCTGACGCCGATGTGCGCGAGGCGACGATAGCCAATCTCGCGGGGTTCGGAGTCTTCGCGATCGTCATGGGCGGGTGCGCGAATATCTTCGAGACCGACAGCATTGGCGGACTCGCCCCAGGCATCTTCTTCTTCTCCCTCGACCTCTAGGGCGATGAGGTCGCGGCAAGCACAAGCACCTGTCGCCGTCTCGAGCATTTGGAGCGCTCGCTCGCTTATTTCGGGCATGTCTTGTCGAGCGACGGTTTTGGTGCTATTTTTGATGGCGCCATATACCCAGGGACGCCGCTTGGGAGAGATACTCTACCGGCTTCCTGACCGATCGCATCTCCGGCGTCTGAGCCCATCAGACGCGAGATCAGGGAGCCGGGGAGGTGTGACATGACCGGAAGGTTGCTCCTCGCCGTCGGTCTTCTGTTGACGACCGTACTAGCTATGGCTTGGGGATCGGGAGCCCACGCGCGGGCTACGACGTTCAATCCGTTCTTCGGGCCTCCGGACTTCTACCGGCTGGACCCGACAACTTCCGGCGCCTATTCGGATACCCACGCGCAGTTCAATATCCTTCCGCCCTCCGCCAACTTCTCCCCACATTTCGGGGGCTTGATCACCTTTGGCGATTCTGACATCTACGTGGCCGATTCGATAGGGATCCCAGGGACCGGCGCCTACGTGGGACGGCTCCAATCGACGGCTCAACTCGGTCTTGCCAATGAGGGCTGCAACACCCAGGTTGACATGACGTTCGAGCTGGTCGAAGCAAACACGGAGACATCCGCCCTGCAGATGACACCAAACGTCACGTTGACCAGCGCAATCACCTCGAGCCAAGCGTCCTTTACATACACAAGTACAGGTGACCCGATCGGCCCCCCAAGCGGCGCCTCGCTCGGTGGCCAGACTAGGGCTGAGATTGAGATCGACTCAGAGCAGATCCTCGTCACAAACATCAACCAGACCACCAACACTTACAGCGGCCTCATCCGCGGGTGGAACGGTACAACTCCCGCCGCCCACAACGCCGGTGACCAGATCCGCAAGGTCAACGTTATGTTTCCGGCCGGCCCGCCCGGCAATCTCCTCGCCAACCTCGCCGAGGACGACGGCGACTTCGACAACAACGGCACTGCGGAATTCCCGCAGTTCGCCGGAAATGGCGTGGCGGACGGCGCCGATTCCTTACCCGGCTTTGTGAGAGACAGCCTCGACCCGGACGTAAACGCCGCCAACGGCGGGTACGTCCAGGCCCGAGCGCGCTACGAAGGGGTAGCTTCGGTCAACACACTGATCGTCATCCTTCAGTTTGTCGTCATGGACCCCGGCGCATTGACTGTCTTTCCCAACCTTCAGTGGGCTTCCGCGGCATGGGGATACTCCAGTGTCACGTTCCTCCAGGACCCGCTGGCGCCGCCTTCCAACAACGCGATTTCCGACTTCTGCAACTTCACCTCCAACACGTTCCTGCTCGGCGTACCCCATGACAATGCCTGCACAGGCGCGTTGCCTCCGCCCAGCTGCACGGGCGCCGGCGCTGGCTTCACCCTGAGATTCGCTGCGGACGGAGGCTGTCCGGGGACGACGGCTCCTAACGAATGTGGGACTGCCTGCGCTCCCAGTTGCGCGCCGCCTTGCGACCCGGGCGCCTGCTACCGCCAGAAAAACAGCATAACGCCGCAGACCGTGCGCTTTTACGAATACGCAGTCAGCCAACGGGACTATGACAATGACGGCATCGAAAACGGCCTCGATCCCTGCCCTTCAGCACCCAACGGAGGTTGGGACCCGCGCGCCAACAACTCCCTATCCGGCGGAGACACCGACGCAGATGGTCTGCCCGACGCATGCGATCCAGCCCCCGCCGCCTTCAACAACGATGAGGA
>VBEJ01000137.1 GCA_005882985.1 Chloroflexota bacterium | reverse complement strand
TTCCAGACGGCGCAGGCGGCGCTTAAGGCCTTGCCGCCGGAGGTGCTTGAGCAGGAAGTCCAGGGCTGGTCCATGCTCGTGCGCTTTCGTGAAGATACCTACAACCACTACAAGGAGCACGCGCAGCAGATAGGCGAATGGAAACGCAACCTGGAAACCACAGAGGCATAGACGAGTCTCATCGGGTCGCCCTGCCGCGTAGATGCGCCCCGGCGCGGCGCAAAGGAGAACACCATGGCCGTTAAACCCGAAGAAATAGCCTCCATCATCCGAGAGCAGATCGAGCAGTTCGGCACCACCATCACCGCTGTCGACGTCGGTAGCGTCGTCGAGGCCGGCGACGGCATCGCCCGCGTCTACGGCCTCGGCAACGCGATGTACAGCGAGCTCCTCGAGTTCCAGACTGTCGACGACGCCGGAGGCCGAGGCACAGTCATAGGTATGGCGCTCAACCTCGAAGAAGATACCGTCGGCGCCATCATCCTCGGCGATTACCTCGACATCAAAGAAGGCACCGAGGTCCGCTCCACCGGCCGCATCGTCCAGGTGCCGGTTGGCGATGGACTAATTGGGCGCGTTGTGGACGCGCTCGGACAGCCGATGGACGGCAAAGGGCCGGTGCCGTCGGACAAGCAGCGGCCGGCTGAGCGGATTGCCCCGAACGTCGTCCAGCGTCAGGCCGTGAACACGCCGGTACACACCGGCGTCAAGGCTATCGATGCCATGATCCCTATCGGCCGCGGTCAGCGAGAACTTATCATCGGCGACCGCTTCACCGGCAAGACGGCGATCTGTCTGGACACCATCATTGCTCAGAAGGGCGGCGATGTGACATGCATCTACGTCGCCATCGGCCAGCAGGCCTCGAAAGTGGCCCAGGTGGTGTCAACGCTGGAAGAGCACGGGGCGATGGCTCACACTATCGTGGTCGCCGCCAACGCCTCCGATGCCGCGGCGCTTCAGTATCTCGCGCCCTACTCCGGCTGCGCCATCGGCGAGGAGTTTCTTGACAACGGCAAGGACGCGCTCGTCATCTACGACGACCTCTCGAAGCACGCCTGGGCCTATCGCCAGATGTCGCTGCTGCTCCGCCGTCCGCCCGGCCGCGAAGCCTACCCCGGCGACGTCTTCTACCTCCACAGCCGTCTGCTGGAGCGCGCCGCCAAGCTCGCGCCCGAATACGGCGGCGGTTCCCTGACCGCCCTCCCGATCATCGAGACGCAGGCCGGCGACGTCTCCGCGTACGTGCCGACGAACGTCATCTCGATCACCGACGGACAGATCTACCTGGAAAGCGACCTCTTCAACGCTGGCATCCGTCCCGCCATCAACGCCGGCCTCTCCGTCTCGCGCGTCGGGGGCGCGGCACAGACCAAGTCGATGCGCCAGGTCGCCGGCGGCATGCGTCTGGGCCTCGCTCAGTACCGCGAGCTTCAGGCCTTCGCCCAGTTCGGCACCGCCGAACTCGACGCCGCCACCCGTCGCCAGCTCGATCTCGGCCAGCGCCTCACCGAGATCCTCAAGCAGCCTCAGTTCCAGCCGCTAACGCTCGGCCAGGAGGTTAGCATCATCTACGCTGCCGTCAACGGCCACCTGAACGACGTCGAAGTCCCCAAGGTCCGCTCGTTCGAAGACGCCTTCCATCGCTACATGGAGTCCAACCACCCCGAAATCCTCAAGTCGATCGAGGACAAAAAGACAATCGAGCCGGACACCGAGGAAAAGCTAAAAGCCGCCATCTCGCAGTTCAAGGAAAGCGTGCCGTATTGAGCTGGAACCAGGAACGAAGGAGCACGGAACAAGGAACAAGCCGAAAGTCCACCGCTGTTCCCAGTTCCCTGTTCCTTGTCCCGGGGCGTGGGGAGAAGGCGCGGTAACCCATGCCCGGCCAGCTTCGCACCATCCGGCGCCGCATCCGCAGCATCCAGAGCACCGCCAAGATCACCCGCGCGATGGAGCTCGTCGCCGCCTCGAAGATGCGGCGCGCGCAGCTAAACGCGCTCGCCGGCCGTCCCTATGCCGAGAAGATGCGCTTCGTGCTCGCCGACCTCGCGGAAACGCTGCCTCTGATCGACCCGGAAGCCCGCCATCCACTCCTCCGCCAGACAGAAGACCCTCAGCACATCGGCCTCATCTTCATCACTCCCGACCGTGGCCTCGCCGGCGGCCTGCCTTCGACACTCAACCGCAGGGTCGCGCAGTTCATTGTCGAGAGCGGCAAGTCGGCGCGTGCGGTGGCAGTCGGGCGCAAGGGACGGGACTTCCTGCGCCGCACCCGGCAAGAAGTCATCGCCGAGTTCACCGGCATCGGCGATAACCCTACCTACGCCGAAATCAGGCCCGTCACCCAGGTGGCCATCCAGGAGTTCATCGAAGGCAACGTCGATGAGGTGTACCTCATTTACTCGCACTTTGTAAACACCGTCGTTCAGCGGCCCGAGGTCTTCAAGCTGCTCCCGGTGGAGCCGCCCGCACACGCCGAGACCCTCGCCGTCGACTACATTTACGAGCCCGACCGCGAGACCGTCCTCGCGGAGCTTCTCCCTCGATACATCGAGCGGCAGGTCTACGAGGCAACCCTCGAGGCCATCGCCAGCGAGCAGTCCGCCCGCATGGTCGCAATGCGCAACGCCACCGAAAACGCCAACGACCTCATGAAAGACCTTACCCTCGTCTACAACAAAGCCCGCCAGGAAAGCATCACCAGCGAGCTTCTCGACATCACCGGCGGCGTGGAGGCGCTCCAGAAGGCATGAAGTCCAAGAAGGTCGGCGCCGCGGGCCAGGGGCATAAGGGGGCCCCCAACCTTCCCGCCCTAAGGGTAGGTTGGAGCGCCTCACGGTCGGCACGGTATGCGGAGCGGGAAGCTCGCATCACGACAGTTAGAGCGCGAAGAATAGCGCCGCAGGCCGGGGGTGTGGGGGTGTCCCCCACTTACCCCCCATCTGGGCGGATTTATCCGCCCACGTCTACGCAACGCCCGCGCCGCCAGACGGCGCAGCGAATTTCGCTCGCGTTAAACGGGCGTCCCAACGAAATCAGGAGGTAACCCATGCCTAAAGGCGCCAAAGGCAACGTCGTCCAGGTAATCGGCACCGTCGTCGACGTCGAATTCCCGGCAGAAGGCCTGCCCGACATCTACAACGCCCTTGAGCTCAGCATGGGCGACGGCAAGAGACTGGTCCTCGAAGTCCAGCAACACCTCGGCAACAACTGGGTCCGCACCCTGGCCATGGACACCACCGATGGCCTACGCCGCGGTGCTGAGGCGATCGATACAGGCGAACCAATCACCGTACCCGTTGGTGAGCCATGCCTCGGCCGTCTGTTTAACGCGCTCGGCGAGGCGCTC
>VBEJ01000136.1 GCA_005882985.1 Chloroflexota bacterium | reverse complement strand
CAGCCGACGAGGTCCTCGACGTTCTGGACGATGATGTGAACGTTGTGGGTGTGAGCTACGTTTGAACTGCCGGTCGATGAGCTATCAATAACCCCGACCGTCATAGAGTTGTTACCGCCAAGGCCGGGGTCGCTGTAGGTGTTACCCGCCGGGACCATATCGATACTCATCGAAGGGTTCTGGACGGCGCGAGAGGTGAGGGCGCCGGAAAGAAATAAGGCGCCGGCAGCGACGCCTAGCGCCAGAAATACGGTTGCCGCAGAGACCGCTATCCGCATCTTCATATTGACGACCCTCCCATTGGGCTCTTTGTTTCCTACCTTTTCGTAACCAACCCCGTTTGCTAGTAGTACACGTGGGGCGGGCCACTAGCTTGGCTACTGGGTAATCGTCGCCAGTTTACGTAAGGCCTTTTGGCATGTCAAGGCATATGGCGCGAAACGACAACATAATTATTTCAGGCTAGAGGATTACGGAACGGAACAAGGAACAGGGAACAGGGGGGTCGCGTGGCGGCGCGGGCTGGCGGGCCGGCTAGCTCTTCGCCGCCTGCTTGAGCATTATCCAGCCGGCGCAGAACAGAATTCCGCCGGCGACGAGCAGCGTCGTGGCAGACGCCTTCGGGTCCCCTCCTCCCGTCGGCGGCAGGACGGCGGGCAGCACAGCCGACGGGTGGGTGACGGCGGCTCCCGGCAAAAGACTGAGCGCAGAGACCCCGGCGGGCGTCGCCGACGCGGCTGCGACTGCGGGGGTCGCGGTGGCGGTCCGGGGAGCCGTTGTCGTAGCTGTGGGCGACGGTGTGCCAGCGGCAACGTCGGTGGGGGTCGCAGCCGCGTCGGGAGTAGCCGTGCTTGTCGGCGTGGGCGTCGCTGTAGGTGTTGGCGTTGGGGTCGGAGTAGCTGTTGGCGTTGGGGCCGGAGTCGCCGTCGCCGTCTCTGCCGGCGTGCCGGTCTCGACGAGAGGCGTCGCCGTGGCCGTCGCTGTGGCAGTCACCTCTCCGGGGGTAGCCGTCGCTGTTCCCGTGTCCGCCGGACTGGTCGGCGTGGGTGAAGGAGTTGCCGTCGTGGTGGGTGTGGCTGTGGCGGTAGACGCAGGGGTCGCCGTGGCGCCGGGGCTGGCCGTAGCCGATGGGCCGGCCGTGGCTGTCCGCGTGGCTGTTGCTGTTGGGCTCGCAGTGACTGCCGAAGTGGCCATGGGTGTAAGGGTCGGTGTGGCGGTAGCGGTGGCAGTAGGGGTGGCGGTCGGCGTGGCGCCGCCAGGGGTGGAGGTCGGAGTGCCGCAGACGCCGCCGGTCTCGGTGTGGGCGCCGTCGAAGAGCTGGTTCTCGGCGAAGACGACGGTGGTCGCGCCGATGCCGTCGAAGACGACGACGTTACTGCCGGGCGGATTGGGGTCGCCGTCGTCGAGGTCCATCGTCATGGGGCCTGCGTTGCACTGGTTTCCGACGACCTGGAGGGTGAGCCGGGCGAGGACGCCGCCGCTCGGTGCGCTGTAGGAGTTGTCGTCCGGCGTTGTCTTGGCGGGCGTATCGGGGGAGATGGCGGTGTCCTCGATACCGATATAGGCGCCGCCGACGAGGGCAGTCTGAGGCCCCGGGACGCCGAGAGGAATGGACGCGACGGCGGCGAGATCGCGGTGAGCGAGGATCGTGTGGTCGATCGGGAGGTTGGCGAAGCCGACGGCCTGGCCGGTCTTGGTATCTGTGAACGGGTTTACGGTCTGGCCCTGGACGCGCATTCTGTCGCCGATGTAGTTCAGACGAACCTGCCAGCCGATGAGGTCGTCGATATTTTTGACAACCAGATCGGCGTCATGGAGATGGGTGACGTTAGAGGACCCAGTGGACGTGGTGTCGATGGCCCCGACCGTCAGGGTATTCGTCGTACTGTCATAGGTGGTGCCGGTCGTGATCATGTCCAGTGAGATCGTAGGGTCTTGGATGGCCCGGGAGGTAAGGGCGCCTGAGAGAAATAACGTGCCGATAGCGACAGACCCTGCGAGGAGAAGACTAGCGACGGTAAAGCTGAGCCGCCTGCCTCGAATCAGTCCTGGGCCGGGACTTTGTTTTTCTAGATGGACAGCGGAGAAGAGGTCCTCTGCCAGTGACGGCGGCTTAACTTCAGGCCCGATTCCATTAGATGTCTCTGCCGGTGGCGTTGCGAGAACGGCGTGGCGCGCGCGGAGCAGCCGGGTGCGGTCGCGTTTGGCGCCAGTAACGGCGAGAAGGACAGCGAAGCAAGCCGCCACAGCGATGACGACAAAACGCACTCGCATATACCCTCCGTTCGGCTTGGCTTCGTCTCGACGTTCCACCCTTCGCGAGTGGAGCGCGGTTCGCCGGGTCGCCGCCGGCTACATCGATGCGCTAGTCTACGTAAGATTATCTTTTGTTGTCAAGATCGACAATAACGCTATTGCGTTAGAAGAAAAGACCGAGGCGGGGCGTATCATGCGCCCCGCCTCTTGTTTGCGAGCGTCCTCAGGGGAGGGTTGCTCTAGTCGTCGTCGTCTCTGTCGTTGGTGCTGCGGCTGTCCCGCTGGCCTTCGTCATCGTCGTCGTCT
>VBEJ01000135.1 GCA_005882985.1 Chloroflexota bacterium | reverse complement strand
CAACGCGCTCGCGCCGCTCATCTACTGGCAGACGTTCGATTCGCCGGGGACGCGGGACGGCTACGCAAAGAGTGGCTACCCGCCGCCGGATGGCGAGATGACGCCGGAGTTCGTGCTCGACGTGTCGCAGAGGGTGCTCGGTCGCTACGGGCTGCCGCTACGGCCGGTCGGCCAGGGGACGTCGGACGCCGCGCACTGGGCCCGCTTTCTCGACCACGCGACGGCGAACGGCATGCCGGAGGTCAGCGTGTGGCGTTACGGGGTAACGCAGGGCGACGTCTGGTCGCTGCTGAGCGACCGCACGCCGTCGGGGCAGGAGTACACCGTGCAGCCGGGTGACACCCTCGGGCGCATCGGCCGGCTGTGGGGCGTCGACCCGACGCGCATCGCGATCGCGAACCGCCTGGCGGACCCGAACGTGCTTTCCGTCGGGCAGGTGCTCTGCATTCCACTGGGGTGAGGCGCGACGGCCGAGTGTAGCCGGGAGGCCCTTCAACGAGTCGGACGCTGAGGCGATAATATGCATACTGTATGTATATTTATTACGCGATTTTACAAAACGAACTTCGACGGCCAATGACTGACTCCACAGCGAGCACAACGCGCTGCCCGACTCCGAGTGAGACGCGGGGCAGCCGGCAGGCCGAGTACTTCAGACTCGCGTCTTCAGCCGCGAATCCCCTCGCGATGCCGTATCCCGCCGCAGCGAGGACGAGCACCAACGCAAGTGCAACGGCGGCCAGTTGCGCGAATTCTGCCCGCTTCGGGGGCGAAATTCTAACATTCCCTTAAGCTCGACATTGTCCTCGACGGCCCTTGGGGGTGCTACATTTTGAATAGCGCGGAGACAAGCCGACAGAAGAGGGGGACGCCAATGCTGGGCCGCAAGTTCGTCATCGCTCTCGGAGCCCTTGTCTTCGCGGTTGTTGGCTCGGTCAGTGGAGCGGGGGCTGACCAACCGGAGCACGTTGTGGGAAGCGGCGCCACCGCTCAGCTCGATTTGGGTGACCCCTACCCGACAGTCTCACTCACAGCCATTGACCAGCAAGTCGCCCATAATGGAGCATCCATTTTCACGGTGGGTGTCTACATTGCGTATTCGCCGTCGCGCGCTACCTTCGGCTATGCCGTCCTGGAAGAGAGCCAGCTCACAGTTGACGAGCCCCTACGTGGCGCTTCGCTGACCGCGACAATAGACGGAGTTACCTGCAGCAATTTCTCGCCGTGGTGCTTCCCGACGACGATTAACCTCGATGTCCAGTGGAGTGGCGAAGGCACGCCCGCCAATTACCCGCTCGGGCAGGCCAAGCAGGAGGATAACGACCCGCCATTCTGCCACGTGAACAGCGTCGGGCACGTGATGTCAAGGGACGCCGTCTTGTCTTGACGTACTGCACCGGCGGAGGCGTCATCCTTCGCGCCTCCCTACCGCCCACACCCGCACCTTCTCCCCCACCCCCTTCAACGACTGCTCGCCCCTATCCTCGAACCGCACGCCCGCTGACGTCCGCGCAAGCGAGCGCACCGTTTCCGAGACCAGCACCTCGCCCGGCGCGGACAGGCCGCTGATGCGAGAGGCGATGTTCACCGCGCCGCCGTAGACGTTGTTGTCCTCGCGGATCACGTCGCCCGCGTGCAGCCCCAGGTGAAGGGGAAGGCCTGCGAGACCCCCCGCGGCGCCGCAGGCGAGCGCCGCCTCGATCGCCTGCCGAGCGGACGTGAAGACGGCGAGGACGCCGTCGCCGAGGAGCTTGCCCTCGATGGCGGTGCCGGCGTGGTCGCGGATCACGGTCCGGAGGGCGGAGTCGAGGTCGCGGGCCTTCGCGCGGAAGGCGGCGTCGCCGAGGCGCTCGGTGAGCGCTGTAGAGTCGACGATGTCGGCGAAGAGGATGACGGCGGTGCCGGAGGGGAGCGAGATCTCCGACGCCTTGCTGCCGTACACAAATTCCGTGACGAGTTCGGGAAAAGATGAATAGGTAACATCGTCAATGAGCGCGAGGCGGGCGCCGGGGATACCTGCCGCCGTCCGCTGGGCCATTGCTGTCGTAAAGAGGCGGCTGCTCTTGTTGCTCACAACCAGCGTCGGAGCGGTCACGCGCGAAAGGAGCCCGATGACGTCCCAGTTCTCCATTGCCTTCCACAGGGATTGAACTGCGTCGAGGTCGGCGGAGGCGCGCATCAATTCGGCAAACCGCCGGGCGAAAGCAGGGTTAGTATGCGCCCACAAGACGTTAGCCGTTGTCTCCGTAAATAACAACAGATCGTTCATTTCCAGCAGAGAAGTCAACGCGCGGTACGGCGCGGCCTGCATAAAGTCCGAGAAGCTGGAGAATCCGTCACTCAGAATGAGGTGCGATACACGATCCGGGTGAGCGGTTGTGTAGGTAACAGCGATCGGTATGGCTTGACCCCAGGCTGCAAGCACGAACGAGACATCCCCCATGCGCGAAACAACCGCCTCAACGTCACGAACCATCGCTTCCATCGAGAAATCCGGCACTTTGCGATCGGATAGGCCGCATCCTCGCGCATCTAGCCAGATCACTCTGAACTTCTGCGCTAGCGTCTGGAGGAAGGGAAACATCTGCCAGACAAGCTCCACGTGAGCCGCAGTGGGCGGAGCGAGAGTCACAAAGGGCCGGCCTTCGCCCGCCTCCGCACAGGCAATGCTCACCCCATCGCTGGTTCTCGCATACTGAATGCGCGGCTCCATCACGCCTCATCCGTTCGCACAGCCCACACCCGCACCGGTTCCCCCACGCCCTTCAGCGACTGCTCGCCGCGGTCCTCGAACGTAACCCCCGCAGACGTGCGCGCCAGCGTCCTCACGACGTCCGAGACGAGGACCTCGCCGTGGGCGGAGAGGCCGCTGATCCGCGAGGCGATGTTCACGGCGCCGCCGTAGACGTTGTTGTCCTCGCGGATCACGTCGCCCGCGTGCAACCCCAGATGTAGGGGGAGCCGAGCGTCGTCGCCGGAGCGGGCGCAGGCGAGCGCCGCCTCGATTGCCTGGCGGGCGCTCGTGAAGACGGCGAGGACGCCGTCGCCGAGGAGCTTGCCTTCGATCGCGGTGCCGCTGTGCTCGCGGATTACGGAACGGAGGGCGGCGTCCAAGTCGCGGGCCTTCGCGCGGAAGGCTGCGTCGCCGAGGCGCTCGGTAAGGCCGGTGGAGTCCGCGATGTCGGCGAAGAGGATCGCGGTCATCCCTGAAGACGGACCCTGAGCGGGTTCCGGCTCTGCTACGAGTTCCGCCAGGAATGAATTCACGATTTCCTCTGAGGCGGCGTAAGTTGGATCATCGAAAGTCGCGAAACGCGCGCCGGGAATCGCGGCGGCTATGCGCTGCCCGGCGGCCAGCGGTGTCAAGCGATTATTCTTATTGTGGAGGACCAGCGTAGGCGCCGATATCTGAGGCAAGAGCTCAGTAACGTCATACTCTTGCCAGGCTTGCCACATTGCTCGGTACGCCTCCGGGTCTGAGCATGCCCTCATAAAAGCGCCTACCTGCCGTCCAAACTCTGGATTTGACTGGGACCACATAACCTGGCCGATTGTCTCGGTGAAGAGCTGCCAGTCCAGCTCAAGGAGTGCCCCCGACGCCTTCCAGGCCGCTGACTGGGCGAGATCACGGCTGCTGCTATAACCATCGTAAATTATGAGATGGGACACCCGCTCTGGATTCGCAACTGTATAGGTCACAGCCACAGGCACGGCCAGTGTCCAGGCTGCCAGCACAAACGAATCCACGCGCGCTAGCGCGACAACGGCCTCGACATCACGGGCCATCGCCTCGATTGAATAGTCACTGACGTCCCGATCGGATAGCCCCGTTCCCCGCGCGTCATACAACACAACATGCAAACCTGTCGCGGCGCGAATCAAGCTCGGCCAAAATTTCCAGCTGAGTTCGGTATGACTGTACCCAGGCGAAGTCATCATCACGAATGGATACCCGGCACCCGCTTCGGCGCAGGCGATGTTCACGCCATCACTCGTCCTTGCGTACTGAATGCGCGGCTGCATCAGACCCCCTCGATTCTTCGCGTCACGAAGCTCAACCGCCAAACCAGAACTGGCGCCGGGAGGCGGCGAACTCCCGCTTCTCCTCGGCTCCCTGAAGAGAGGCTTCCGTAAAAGGGGCGGTTACCGAAGGCCCGCTGAGGAAATCAACGTCGACACGTCCGACCTTGTGATCTCCAAACTCGATGAAGCACGACCCCGCCCCGTCGTACGGCTTAGCCGTACCCGAGTCCCGCAGCTGCGCGATGAGATGCTCGGCCACCGCGCGTCCAGCGCTTTCGGCGAAGATGCCCGCCTTAGGCACGGGCGCGCTTGTGACATCGCCGATCGCGTAGACGTTGGGAAACTGCGTCGAGAGGTTTGCCTTGTTCACGGGCACCCAATCGTCGACGGCCAGGCCGGAAGCCTCGACAACGGCCGGCACCCGATGCACCGGGATGCCCAAGAATAGGTCGTACGAGAGCGTGTTGCCGTCGCGCAGGTGTACCAGCTTCGTTGCGGGGTCGATCGCTCTAACCCCCTGGTTCGGGCTCCAGCCGATGTTCCGCTCACGAAACCGCTCGAGGATGGCGTCTGACGCCGGGCGCGATGCCGGGATCGGGATACCCCACGGAGAGACGACGCTGAGGTCGATGCTGGAGCGCACGCCGCGTTCGGAGAAATACTCGTCGAGCAGCATCGCTGCCTCGCAGGGCGCCGGCGGGCACTTGAACGGCTCGCTGACGACCGCGACGATAACGTTCCCGGACGTGACATTCGGGAGCACGTCGCGCAGTTTGACGGCGCCCTCCACTGAGTAGAATTCGTGGCCACCCTCGACAAAGCCCGGAGTGGCCCCGAAATCGTAGTCCGCGCCCAGCGCAACGACCACGATGTCCGCGGTGTATGTGTTCTTGTCCGTCACCACGCGGCGGGCGTCGGGATCGATTGCTGTGATCAGCTCTTGCTTAAACTCGACCCCGGGCTTTGCGATGTTCGAGTAGTACGAGCTGACCTCCTCCCGGCTCTGCTGCCCGAACATGATCTCGAACTTCGAAAAGCCGAAGATAAAAGCGTCGCTCTTGTCGATGAGGGTGATGTTCACCTCCGGCCCGAAAGCGGCAGAGAGCCGAGCCGTCAACTCAAGGCCGCCGAAGCCGGCGCCGCAGACGATGATGTGTGGGTTCATGCTGCTTCCATCCTCGGTACTTGACAGATTAA
>VBEJ01000134.1 GCA_005882985.1 Chloroflexota bacterium | reverse complement strand
TCCCCGTAGGACGAAGGGGCTTCCCCTCCTCGAGATGGACACACGTCAGCAGAAGCTTGCGCATGCTTTCATCGCAGGTGCGCTTAGCTTCCAGGCTTACGCGAAAGTTGTGACAGTGATGGCCAGCGAAAGCCTGGTCAACCTCATGGAGGGCAGCCGCCTCGACGCTTTCCGCGATCCGAGGCGGTATTTTCTTGCGGTCTTCGGCACCCCCGGCGACGAGCGCTGGGGATGGCGGTTTGAAGGCCACCATGTCGTCCTCAACTTCACACTGGCCGGCGGCGAAATCGTCTCGCCGACGCCGCTGTTTATCGGTGCCCAGCCGGCGGAGGTAGCACATGGTCACTCGATGGTGCTCCGGCCGTGCGCCGAGGAGGAGGACGCTGCCCGAGAGTTGCTCGGTTCGCTCGACGCTGACCGTCGGCGGGAGGCGATTATCTGCGAGACCGCGCCGCCGGACTTTGTGATCATGAACTCGCCCCTCGTGCCCTACTCGGCGCTGCCCGGCGACATCGAGGCGCCGCCGCTCCTCGCGAGCATCGTCGCCGAGGCGAAGGCGATGCCCGAGGAGCAGCGTGAAGCCGTCCGCTTCGAGCGCTCGCGGCCGAAGGGGCTGCCCGCCTTAGTGATGGACAAAGCGCAGACCAAGCTGCTTTCAGAGCTGGTCGATGTCTACGTCGACCGGCTGCCCGAACCGCTTGCGGCCATCGAGCGGGAGCGCATTCACCGCGCCGGGATTGACGCCATCCACTTCGCCTGGGCGGGAGAGGACGAGCGGCGACGGCCGCACTACTACCGGCTCCAGGGGCCCTCATTTCTCGTCGAGTACGACAACACGCAGAACGACGTGAACCACGTCCATTCGGTCTGGCGAGATTCCGACCGTGACTTCGGCGGCGACCTGCTGCGCGATCACGTTCGACACCAGCATGCCGCTCGCTGACGGACTCTCCGACGATATGTTCTGGCTCGTCTTCTGGACCGCCTTGCTGGCGACGGCGGCGATTGGCGCGCTTCTAGGCGTCCTGATCGGCCGCCTGATAAACGGACGTGTGGCGCGGCGGTTGAGGCTGGCTCAGGTATGGGTGATGATGCCACTAAGCTTGCTGGCGATCTTATTCTCGCTCGTGGCTATCGTCGGAGTCGGCGGTCTGACACTATGGCCGAGCTTCTTCCTGCTAGGTTTCGTCGTGGGCATGGCTCCTTGGACCGAGGTCTACTCTCACCAGTGATGGCCCGATAGGTGTAAACTCGATACACTGGCAACTTCCTCGAAGGATGGTCTGATATGGCAATCGAAAGCGAACCGCGAGCACGACCGAGGACGAACGGGAGGGCATCGAAGAGTTACGGCTCGGAGCATGTCGATCAGTTGCCCTACGGCTCCGACGAAAAGGCCGGGCGCTATGCGACGGAGCGCTTTCACGGCGCAACCGGCCTCAACTGGTATACCTGCGACCCGACCCTCCAGCGGGCGATGCGCTATTACCTGACTGACGAAGAGTTTACTTGGGCGGAGCCGCATCTCGTACGCCTCGGCGAGCTGATGGGCGGCCCGGTCTCCGAACGGGCCGAGGTCACCGACAAGATCGGGCCGAAGCTCGTAAAGTACGACCGCTGGGGCCACGACATCAGCGAGGTGAGCATCCCGGAATCGGCCATGGCCACCAAGCGCGACTTGATCGAGCGCGGCTTCTCCGGTCCTACTTTTCGCGACCAGGCGGAAGGGGCTGGCGTCCCTTCGGTGCCGCTTTCGATCGCTTCCGGTTACCTGCTGGACCAGGCGGAGATCGGCATGTCCTGCGCGATGGGCGCTGACGCTGGGATGGTGGCGAGTCAGGTGGCGCAGTTCGCGCCACCCGATATTCGCCAGCTCGTGCTCTCGAAGCTTGAATCGGGTGAGTGGATCGGCAAGACCGGCCAGTTCTTCACCGAGCGCACCGGCGGCTCCGACCTCGGCGCGCTCGAGACGACGGCGACGCCGGACGGCGACGGGTGGCGGTTAAACGGCTTCAAGTGGTTCTCTTCGAACCTCGACGGCGAGGCGTTCGTGGTGATGGCCAAGCCTGTCGGTGCGCCGGACAGCATCCGCGGCGTCGCGACGTTCCTGGTGCTTCGCCAGCGCCGAGACGGGACGCGAAACGGCATCCACATCCGACAGCTTAAAGACAAGCTCGGCACGAAAGCCGTCGCCTCGGGCGAAGTGGAGTTCCGAGACGCGGAGGCCTTTCTCCTGTCCGGCGACCCTGAAGGCCTAGAAGCGGCGGATGGTGGTCCTAGCGATGGCCGTAGTGTCTCCCGCCTGATGGCAATGACGAACCTCGCGCGACTGGGCGTCGCCATGATGGGCCTCGGCTGCGCGCGTCGCGCCCTCGTCGAGTCCCTCTGCTACGCCAGGTCGCGCCGCTCCTGGAAGAAGATACTGATCGATCACGCACTAATGCGCCGCAAGCTCGCCGAGATGATCGTCGATGTCGAAGCGGTGCAGGCGATTGTCTTCGACGGCTACGGTCACCCCAACCGCCAGCGGCAGCAGGGCGCGCCAACACGGCTGCGCATCGCGCCGGCCCTCATCAAGCTCAAGGCAGCCCGCCTCGGCATCACGATGGCCAGCGACGCGATCGAGGTCCATGGCGGGAACGGTTACGTTGAGACGTGGCCGGTCGCCCGCATCCTGCGCGACGCGCAGATCAACACGCTCTGGGAGGGCCCCGACAACATCCTCTGCCTGGACGTGCGCCGTGCGATCGAGCGCGAGACTGCCGAGGCCCCGCTTCTCGAACGAATGCGCGAGGCGGTAGAAAATGCCGGCGAGGCCGTTTCCGCCGCGCGCCTGGTGCGCCAGAGCATCGATGATCTAGCGACGGCCATCACCGCCTGGAAGGCGCTCGACGGGGACGTCGCCGAGGCGCGGCTCTACCCGCTCGCGCAATTCATGGCCGAGGTCTATGCCTCCGCCCTCCTCTGTGAGCAGGCCGAATGGGAACTCCGGGAATACGGCGACGACCGCAAGTCGCTCGTCGCTGCCCTTTACGCCGAACGTTACCTCGCCGACCGCGGCCCTTTGCGCGGCATCGACGAAACTGCGAGTCTTGCGCTCGAGCACTTCGACAGGCTGGTTGACGGCGCGCTCGTGGATGATCGAGCGCGATAGCGAGGCATTCTACCCACCCGTCATTAAAGAGACGTCAGCACGAGCGGACCGAAGGAAGCCTTCGGCCGATCGCTAGCCCGCCTGGGCGGATAGGAGGGGGGAAGAATGGGTAATTATCTCGTGGTTGCCAATCAGACGGCATCGAGTGCTGAGCTCCTCGAGCGGCTCAAGGCGATCGCGAGCGAGGATGCCGAGTCCGAATTTGTGCTGCTGGTGCCTGCAACACCAGTCGGACACTTGGTTACGTGGTCAGAGGGAGAGGCTCGATCAGTTGCCCAAAATGCCGCTGAGCAGGCGAAAGATCTTCTAGAACGGAACGGGCTGACGGTCAGTCGGATCGCAATCGGCGACGAAGCGCCCGTGATCGCAGTACAGGACGATCTGCGCGACAATCCCAGTCACTACGAGGGCATCGTCGTGAGCACGTTGCCGTTGGGAATCTCTCGTTGGTTGGGCGTCGACGTCCCGAATCAGATGCGGCGGCGGTTTAGCGTGCCTGTGATCCACGTTGTCGCAGAAGCAAAGATGACGAGTCCCTGACCGCCGGTTCCTGCTTCTCGTCCCGACTTCGCCCGAGGACCCGGCCGCGACCGCCAACAGGCGCGCCTGGGAGACGCTGCGCGCGTGGACGAAGCCTTCCTCGCCGCCTTCAGCGATTCCGATCCCGTTACCCGCGGCGCGGACAGACTGCTCAGGTCGCAGATTCCCGGCGCGAAAGACCAGCCGCACACGGCGCTCAACAACCGGACTCCCAAACAGTACTTATCAGAGGTGCGAGCGGCCGCTAAAGTTGCATAAGGCCTGGATCAGAAACGGGGGCAAGACCCAGACGTTTCCACGGCCCTTGACGGGCGCGGGCCAAGGGCTAGAGGAAGATGAGGTATTTCGTTATACGCCACTTATCCAGCCGGCCGTCCTTCGTCATAATAAAGTAG
>VBEJ01000003.1 GCA_005882985.1 Chloroflexota bacterium | reverse complement strand
CCCATCAGTTTAGCAGGCGAATGAAGACAAACGGCGGAACTAGACCGGCCTAGCGTGGCCCGAAACCCGCCGCATCCTTTGCGGGTGATGCCTTTGGAGCGCTGCTGCTTTTACTCCGGCGCGGACAGGCTAAGCAGCAGCTCTTCGTCGCGGTAAAGCTCCACGGGTGCGCATTTCGAGAGGACTCGAACAGCGGCGGAAGCCTCAGCGTCGCTTTCGCATCGGACACTTACTCTGGGCCATGTTTGCGACGGCCCCTTGTTTGTCGGCTGGTGCAGCGTAGAGCCGCCCATAAAGCCGCCGATCGCACCGACGCCGACCGCTCCGAAGACCATGATGCAAAGAAGCGCAAGCGCGCTCAGATCGGCGCCGACGAGGCCGGCGATGAGACCGGCAAGCACCAACGCGCCGACTCCGCCCAGAATTGCCCCGATAACGGCACCAGTCGCCACAGAGCTGTCAACCTCACGCCGCTCCTCGTAACTGTACGGCGCAGGCCATTGTGCCGCGAGGCCTTCTTCGGCGGGCGCCAGGGCGATTCTATCCGCCGGAATCGGGACTCTCGCTAGAGCATCGGCCGCTATTCGTGCCGATTCGGGGCTCGGGAAGCCCGCCACGACGTTGTGTGTAACAGGACCCGCCTCAGGCTGGCCCAACGTCGCTGCTGGTCGCATCGACATCATTTCCTCCGTTCCGTGCGCCCCATTTTGGGGGGCTGTCTGTTGCAAACGCGTAAACGTGCAGCAAAGTAACCTGACAGAGCCGTAGCGCACCTGGTTAGACGCTCACACACCTGCCGAGGTTACGGTTGGGGACGGGTCGGCTACACAGTCGAAATGCGAGTGGGTGCAGTTTTGTTAGGTTACGAGAAAGTCCAGGACGGCCTGATTGACGAGGCTGGCCTTCTCGAACGGGGCGCCATGAGTGGCGCCCGGCACGATGCAAAGATGCGAATTCGGGATCGACTCGAACATTTGCACCGTATGCTCTATAGCCACCCAATCGCGGTCGCCGACGAGCACGAGCGTGGATGCCTGTATTCGGGCGAGGTCCTGGGTCGTAAGGTTTGGCTCTTCTCGCCACATGCGGATGATCTTGTCGAAGACTATGGGCAAATGTTCGGGGCCGTCCGGACTGACCTCTTTGTACTTGTTGATCAGCCACGGATAGAAGTTCTCTGGACTCGCGTGCTCCATGACCTGCACGGCGACGGCTGCCATGCCGTTGTAGTGAAAATTTGCGCCGATGCAGACCATCTTGCGCACGAGGTCCGGCCGCTTGAGCGCGATGATTAGTGCTGTATTGCCGCCGTCGCTATAGCCGAGGAGATGTGCGTTTGATATGCCGAGCGCCTTCATGAGACCGATCGTGTCCTGCGCCATCGCCTCGTAGGTGATTGGGCCGTCGACGTCGGCAGTCCGGCCGTGCCCTCGGCGTTCGGGAACGATGACATGGTATTTGGCAGCGAAATCAGGTGTCTGCCTCGCGAAGGTTTCGATGGTGCAGAAGCCGCCGTGCATTAGGAGCAAAGGTTCGCCTTCACCGTGGACCTCGTAGTAGGTCTTGAGACCATTGACCTCGACATACCGACCTTTGGTCATGGACAGTCCTTCATGCGGCGACCCCGGCCGATGGCGATTCAAGACTGACTTGCCGATTGGCCGCCATCTTAGAGAACGGCCAGCGTCAGGCCCTCTCGGTCCAGCCATCAGCGCCGGGCGGGCCGATCTTTTCCGGAGGGATGTCGCCTTCGCCGAGGTCGAGGAAGTACTGGTACGGGTGATGTACGTACTTCCAGCGCGCGCCGTAAAAGTTGCCGCCGGGGAGTGTGATCTGAGGCCCATGCTCCTTGAGGATCAGCCGCTGGGCTTCGAGAATCGTCTGAATGCGCCTGTCATCGTCGAAATCGGACTCCTGAGCGTCGATGAGCTTGTCCAGGTCCGGGTTCGTGTAATTGTTCCAGTTGCCGACGCCGGTGACACCGCGTGTGTGATAGAAGCTCAACGGCCGGTCAGGCTCGTCGTATGGGAGGTTGGGAAAAAAGGCGAGGTCGAAGTTACCCGGAAGGATGACGTTGGCAATGAAAGTGCCGATCTCGACCTCGTCGAGAAGCAGTTTGATGCCGACTTTGCCCACCTGGTCCTTGATCAGAGAGGATAAGTCCGCGATGATCGGCGCACCCGGGACTCGCGGAATTTTCATCTTGACCTCGAAGCCGTTTGCGTACCCCGCGGCGTTCAGCAAGTCCCGCGCCTTCTGTGGGTCGTATGGCATCGCTGCCCGCAGTTCGTCCTGAGGCAGCGAGAACCTCGTCTGCAACCATTGCACCGGGCCGTTGTAGTTGCCTTCGCCGTCCCAAATCAGGCTGAGCATCTCGTCGCGGTCGAGCGCGAGGTCGAATGCTTCCCGAACGCGGATGTCATCGAAAGGCGGTCTGATTTTGAAGTGAACCACGGGATAGAACCGGGTAGGGACCTTGCCGAGGATGAAGTTTTCGTTCTTCATGCGGTCCTCGGCCTGCGCCTTGTTCAGGATGGCGCCGTTTACGTCGTGCTGCCCCGAGTCGAACGCGGCAAGGAGCGACTGGGGCTCGGTAATGATGATGTAGCGCATCTCGTCCAGCCACGGTCGGGGCGCAAGAAAATATTCGGGGTGCCGCTTGAGGATGATGCGCTCAGTGCCCCGGAATTCATCGACCATGAACGGGCCGCTGCCGTAAGACTTGGTTCCGAGACCGGCCGCCTGGAAGGACGTCCCGAACTTCTCGATGACCTTCGCCGGCATGATGGCCCAGGTAGGGTTAGACATCTCGCGGAAGGCCGGTACAAACGGACGGTTCATCTTGAAGGAGAACGTGTAGGGGTCCGGCGTTTGAAGCGCCGCGCCGAGCGCGACGGGGTCCGGCGTGGTTGTACCGGAGATGCGCAGTGGAAAACGCCTGTCCGGTGCGGTGATTGCAGTGCCGCGCCGGATGAAGCTCTGCTTGCAGTCTTCTGAGGTCAACTCCTCGCCCTTCGCTGGGTTATCGTCCTGGGGCTGGATTTTTGTGCCCGGGCGCAGTTTGAAGATGAATTCCGTGCGGTCAGCGGCGGGCATCTCGACGGATTCTGCGAAGTTATTGAAGACGGCCTCCTCGGTCGAGGGCGTCCAGGAGTAGAGATAGCTGTACAGTAGGTAATCGATGTCGATACCGGTGAGGTCGATGTGCGGGTCGATGCCGAGGACGTTGAGCAGGCGCCCGTAGGTCACGCGTCCTCCCGGGATCGGGTTGCCGTCGACCCCGTCGATCGGAGTCACAGCCGTCTTTGTCCAACTTGGTCCGCTGCCGCCGCCACAGCCGACGACCGCCGCTGCGGCCGAGCCTGCTGCGACCGTCGCACCGGCGCTCAGGAATGCGCGTCGGCTAAGGCGCCTGCGGCTCAAGCGGTTCCAGTAGTTACGCTCGTCCAATATGGCTCCTGTCGTGAGGGCAAGGTAATCGCGCGGACGCGATCGCTGCTCTCAACTGGATACGACACTTATAGGGCGAGCGGTTGCGTACTGTCAACGACAGGGGAAGCTCTGGCGGAGGGGGTGGGATTCGAACCCACGGGTCACCCGAGGCGACCAACGGTTTTCAAGACCGCCGCATTCAACCGCTCTGCCACCCCTCCGGCCGTACTCATTGTACGGCGTGGACGGGCCGCCGGCGGCTACTGCGGTAAAGACCACAAGTTGAGGTCAGCGATGTTCTTCGACGAGCGCCCTCGCTGCTTCCCACATCGAGGGGTCGTCTCGCGTGCGCAACCAACACCACCATTCCACACCCCAGAAGAGAGCAGTACGAAACCCGGCCCCGGAGGCGATTCTGACATTCCGCCGAAGCAGCTCCGGGCTCATCGTGATGGCCTCTTCCGAACGCGTCAGTTCGGTAACCGGCCGCGGCCCCCAGGGCTCCGCTTGAAGCCGGCGACCATCACGTCGTTGACCGAGGACGATACCTCTCGGATCTTGCCCTTGTAGCGCGACGCGGATAGGTCGATGTCGACGTAGTGGCGTCTGTCCCAGACTCTCGTGTACAGGTTTGCGCCGAGGATTGTCGCACCAGCGGCTGGATAAATACCCAGGGACCGGGCGTAGGGCTCGCTGAATGTAGCGCCGAATCTCATATCGCTCCCTCAGCGAACGAGGGCCGTGGCGCTATGAACGTCTAGCCCGCAAGGCCGCCAAGCCTTCGCCTAGAGCGGGCGGAACTTACAGGACTGAGTGCTTATGGTTACGGTCGCCACGAGGCCGTCTCTACTGTAGCCATACGAGGTGTATTCTAGCCGGAAGCGAGGCTGCGATTTGATTGGATCAACAGACACTGATGAGCCGATGAGTGAAGCGGAGACGGATTTCAAGAAGCCATCACCGAGGAACGCCATCCTCATCCTTCTCGATAGCCTTAACCGCCACGTGCTTGGCAGCTACGGTGGCCGGGAGTTTGGAACGTTGAACCTCGACTCGTTCGCCAGCCGATCTCTTCGCTTCGAGAAGCATTACTCCGGCTCGCTACCCTGCATCCCGGCCCGCCATGACATCTTCAGTGGTGCGCTCGACTTCCTGTGGAAGCCCTGGGGCTCAATCGAGCTCTGGGAGGACTCGATAGTGGCGTATCTGAGACGGGCTGGTGTTGTGACCATGCTGATCTCTGACCATCCGCATCTCTTCGAGACCGGCGGTGAGAATTATCACACGGACTTCACGGCTTGGGAGTACGAGCGGGGGCATGAGAGTGATCCCTGGCGAACACGACCGGATCCGACGTGGATCGGCAGTCCGATGTTCGGCCGTGGCCACATGCCGTACGACAACTCCCGTGGCTACTTTCGGGAAGAGCCAGAATTTCCCGGACCTCGTACGATGATGGCCGCGGCGCGCTGGCTTGACGAGAACGCCGGCCGGCATGACCGCTTCTTTCTCTTCGTCGACGAGTTCGACCCCCACGAGCCGTTCGATACCCCGGAACCCTACGCTTCACTGTATGACCAACCGTGGAGTGGTCGTCACCTGATCTGGCCCCCTTACATGAGGGGGGCGGTCAAACAGGGGGTGCTGACGGAGAGAGAGGCGAACCAACTTCGCGCCTGCTACGGCTCGAAGCTGACCATGATCGATACCTGGTTCGGCCGCGTCATAGCGGCGATCCAGCGCAATAACCTCTGGGAGGACACGGTCGTCATTGTGTGTACAGACCACGGGCATTACCTCGGCGAGAAAGACATTTGGGGGAAGCCGAACGTGCCCGTGTACGAACCGTTGGGTCATATCCCATTGATGATCGCGTGGCCCGGGTTGGCAGCCGCGACTAGCACTGCGCTGACAACTACCGTCGATATTTGCGCCACTCTCGGCGAGCTCTTTGGAGTTGAAATCACGCACGCAACGCACGGTCGCTCACTGATCCCGCTCATCCAGGGTGAGATGAAATCTATCCGTGAATTCGCGCTATGCGGAGTGTGGGGCCGAGAGGTGCATCTCATCGACGATATCTGCAAATACGCCCGGGCGCCTGCGGGACCGAATGCGCCCTTGTCACTCTGGTCTAATCGCTGGTCAACGATGCCAATACCGTACATGCCGAAGCTGCGGCTCCCTCCACCCGACGAGCGGGCATATCTCGACAGGATGCCGGGTTCAACGGTGCCCGTCATTCGACAGCCCTATCGAGAAGGCGACCTGCTGCCTTATTGGGCGCTGGGGCCCTTTAGCGGCAACCATCTCTACGACCTCTACAACGACCCCAACGAGGACAATAACCTAGCCGGGTCGAAAAGAGAAAAGGATCACGCGGATAGGCTCCGACAGGCCCTCATAGAAATCGAAGTCCCGGGTGACCAGCTAACAAGGCTTGGGCTCGACTGATTCCGGGTTGTTTTGCCCCTTCGACATCTGATTGTTCTTGGCGAATCGATAACAAGCGTTTGGAAGGCCTGTCGCCTAAGGGACGAGGACTGCAGCACCACTAATTTGGCCAACACGAACCCTCGACAACGCTTCGTTGGCCTCCGCCAAAGGAAAAGTTTGGATCGTCGTTTGCACCGGGACTTGCTGCGCGAGGGCGAGGAACCCTTCCGCGTCCTGCCGCGTGACGTTCGCGACGGAGCAGACGGTGCGCTCGCCCCACAGAAGTTCGTACGGGAACCGGGGGATATCACTCATGTGGATTCCGCCGCAGACGACGGTGCCACCCTTCCGCACTGCCTTGAGCGCCACCGGGACAAGGGAGCCGACCGGGGCAAAGATGATCGCCGCGTCTAGCTCCGCCGGCGGCGCTTGGCCCACGTCGCCGGCCCACTCTGCCCCCAGTTCTCTGGCGAATGCTTGCGCCTTGTGGTCGCCCGGGCGAGTGAAAGCGTATACCTCACGTCCCTGGTGCCGGGCTACCTGCGCGATGATGTGGGCGGCGGCGCCGAAGCCGTACATTCCGAGCCGGCGCGCTTCGCCGGCCTTGACGAGTGAGCGGTAGCCGATGAGACCGGCGCACATCAGCGGCGCGGCCTCACCCGGCTCGTAACCGGCGGGCGCCGGAAAGCAGTACTGCTCGCGGGCGATGGCGTATTCCGCGTAGCCGCCATCGACGGTGTACCCGGTGAAGAGCGCGTAATCGCAAAGGTTCTCCTGGTCCGCAACGCAGTAGCGGCACTTCCCGCAGGTGGACGCCAGCCAGCCGACGCCGATGCGATCGCCCGTCTTGAAGCGGCCAGCCGCCTCGCCCAATCGCTCGACCGTCCCGATGATCTCGTGGCCGGGCACAAGCGGCAGCTTCGGGTCGGTCAGTTCGCCGTCCACAATGTGAAGGTCCGTCCGGCAGAGGCCGCAGGCAAGGACGCGAATGAGCACCTCGCCGGCGCCGGGCGAAGGAATCTTCCGCTTCGCTGCCTCCAGCCCGCGGCGCGGGGCCGCCAAGACCATCGCTTCGAAGAAGTCGCTGTCAGATGGCCGCACCATGCACAAGCCTCTCTGGTACAATCCTGCCTACCGAAGACGGCGGGAGGCAAGCACGGTGGACATCAAGGTCGCCGCTCATCTCATCGACAAGAACCATCTGCGCAGCGTCAAGATCGGCGGCGGCGACCTCGATGGGGTCTTCCGTGGCAAGCGGGTGAGCGCGGAGCACTTCCTGTCCGCGGCGGAAGGCGAAGGATTTCCGCAGTGCGACGTTATTTTTGGCTGGGATATTCGGGATGAGGTCATCGGGTCGCTGCCCTTCTCGAACTGGGAGGCCGGCTTCGGCGATATCATCATGAGGCCGGACCTCAGCACCTTCGCGGCCGTCCCATGGGAGGAAGGCTGCGCCAGCGTCATCTGCGATTACTACACCGAGCACGGCGACCCGCTCGCCCTGGCCCCGAGGCAGGTCTTGCGGCGTGTTGTCCAGCAAGCCCGTTCGGCCGGATACGTCGCGAACATGGCCGCCGAGCTCGAGGTGAGGTTCTTCCGCGAGGACCAGGAGAGCCTGCGCGAGAAGGGGTACTCTGACCTTCGCCCGCTGAACCCCGGACTAAACTGCTACAGCATCCATCACGCCTCGATCGACGAGCCGGTGATTGGCCGCGTCTGTCAGATGCTGAACGCCTATGGCCTAGAAGTAGAGGCGTACAACCGCGAGCACGGCGCGGGCATGTACGAGATCAATCTCCATTACACGGATGCCTTGCGCGCCGCGGATCGGACGATGCTCTATAAGAGCGCGACGAAGGAGATCGCAGCGCAGATGGGCGCAACGCCGACCTTCATGGCTAAGTACGCTGATGATCTGGACGGTTCCGGTGGCCACATTCACCAGAGCCTCTGGTCCCTGGACGGCACGACGAGCGTGTTCTGGGGAGAAGAAGACGGACATCACATCTCGAGCCTAATGCGCCACTTCATCGCCGGCGTCCTTGCTACGCTTCCGGACTTCATGTTGATGTACGCGCCGAACGTGAACTCGTACAAGCGGTATGTAGCGCGCACCTGGGCGCCCACGAGCCTCACGTGGGGCATCGATAACCGCACGTCCGCCCTGCGGGCCATCGTCAGCAGCCGCGACGCGATACGCATCGAGAACCGGGTGCCCGGCGCGGACCTCAATCCGTACCTGGCGTTCGCGGCCACGTTGGCGGGAGGCCTGCACGGCATCGAGAAGCAGCTCGAGCCGCCGGCCGCGGTGCGGGGTAGCGCCTACAAGTCGCCGGATGCGGCACTACTGCCGAACTCGCTGCCTCAGGCGCTTGATACGTTCCGCTCAAGCGAGCTTGCCCGCCGCTGGTTCGGGGACGAGTTCTGTGACCAGTACATGGCCTTCCGCGAGTGGGAAGTGGAAAAGCACCGCCGCGCCGTCACCGACTGGGAACGCCGCCGCTATTTCGAGATGGTCTAACGTGAGAACGAGCGCGTATGCGCCTCGCCGGTAAGACGGCCTTCATCACCGGGGCCGGCAGCGGCATGGGCAGTCTCGCCGCGCAGATGTTCGCGCGGGAGGGCGCGGAGGTCGTCGCCGTCGACGTTACGGAGGGCCCGCTGAAGGAGACGGTCTCATCAGTCGAGGCGGAGGGCGGGTCGATCATCGGCGTACCGGCCGACATCACCGTTTCGGAAAGCGTACGCGAGGCGGTGGAGGCCGGCATTCGGGCCTTTGGCAAGCTGAACGTCCTGTACAACAACGCCGGCATTTTCCCCGATGAAGATACGTCAGCCGTAGATACCGACGAGAGCGTCTTCCGGCGCGTGATCGACGTCAACCTGAAGGGCGTCTTTCTCTGCTGCAAGCACGGCATCCCGGAGCTGATCAAGGCCGGCGGCGGCTCCGTGATCAACATCGCCTCCTTCGTCGCACTGATGGGCTGCACCGTGCCGCAGGACGCCTACACGGCGAGCAAGGGCGGCGTCCTCTCGCTCACCCGCTCGCTTGCTGTCCAGTACGGCCGACACGGCGTCCGCGCGAATGCGATCTGCCCAGGCCCGATCCTCACGCCGATGCTCGAATCACTCTTTCCGAGCGATGAGGAGCGGCTGAAGCGCCTGAACCGCATACCGCTGGGACGCTTCGGCCGGGCGGAAGACGTCGTCTACGCGGGCATTTACCTCGCGTCCGACGAGTCTTCGTGGACGACGGGCACGACATTCGTGATCGACGGCGGGATCACCGTCAACTACTTCTGAGGCTTCAGGAAGCCGTTAGCGGCGCGCCCAGCCGCTGCCGCACCCACTCGCCGATGCGGTCGATCGCTTGCTGGCCCTCGGGGAGCATGGCCGCGAAGAAGTGCCAGACGTGAATCATCTCCGGCCAGACCTCGAGGGTGACATCTACGCCAGCGGCTTCCGCTCGCTCTGCAAGGCGAGTCGAGTCGCTCAGCAGCACCTCGTTCTCGCCCACCTGGGTCAACAGCGGAGGCAGTCCCGAGAGGTCGGCGTAGATGGGAGAGACGAGTGGTTCGTTCGGGTCAGAGTCGCCTACGTAGGCGTCCCGCACTCGCGCGATGCCGTCATTCGTGATCATCGGATCGGCCTCCGCCTTCGTGAAGAGAGATTCCCCGGTCAGCGCCAAGTCCGTCCACGGCGAGATGCAGACGGCGCCTGCGGGCAGAGGCTTGCCGTCCTCCTTCAAGGCGACCAGCGTCGCTGCCGTGAGGCCGCCTCCGGCGGAATCACCCCCGATTATGATCTGCGCCGGATCGACGCCGGTGGAAAGCAGCCAGAGGTAGGCGGTGACAGCGTCCTCGACGGCGGCCGGAAACGGGTCCTCCGGAGCGAGCCGGTAATCGATCGCGAACACGCGCGCCCGCGAAGCGGCGGAGATCCGCGCGAGAAGGCCTCGATGCGTGTTGATGGAGCCAATGCAGTAGCCGCCGCCGTGCAGCCAGTAGACCGTCCGCTTGTCGCTGGCTCCTGGCGCCGCGATCCATTCCGCTGGTATCCCGCCGGCGTCAATCGGGGTCGCTGTTACGCCCGGCGGCAGCGGGAAGGCAGCAGTCATCTGTTCGAATAGCGCCCGCGATTCGGTGAAGGTGATGTCAGCCGGCGCCTCCTGTTGCCTTGTGCGAAGCATCTCCGTGATCGTCTTGAGCTCCGGGCTTGCCATGGGCTCTCTCCTTTCTGCCTACTGTGCTGCGATAGCCTTCGAAGAAGGGGCGCTTATCGGGATGCTGCGACATCCGCTTTTGCGATGCCGAGCGCCTCCGTTATCTGCTCTCCGCATTGCGGGTGCTTTTCGGCGAAGGCCCAGAGAAGGCCGAAGCAGCCGGAGACCATCATGTCGCCGTGCGGCACCGCGAAGTACGGGCTGAGCCGGCTACCGCGCAGTTTTCCGCGTTGGGGGCCGGTCACCGCGATAATCAGCCTTTTCGGCTTCCGATTTCGGTGCTCGCGCGCTGTTCCGTCGGCGTAGAAAGCGCCGTGGCCCTTCGAGCCAAAGACGTCTTCGTGCGCAAGCGTTCCGCCAAGCAGGCGCTCGGTGAAGTCCTCGATCTGCCCGTTCGTCACTTCGCCCGTGTGGTGTTCGTAGAGCGACAGGATTCGGGTCCCCTGAAGGTGGAAGGCGAGGGCGTGCATGTTGCCTAGATTGAGCACCAGCTGTTCCTCGCTTTCGGCGACGAGCGGGTCCTGGAGCGCTCCAAGCGCCGCTGCCGGCCCGGTATCGAGGAACACGAGCGGCGCATCCACGTCGACGGACACGAGTAGCGTGCGGGCTCGTGTCAGGTACTCCGGCAATTCGCCGGGCAGGAAGGCGAAGGCGCGCAGGTCGTTTCGAGTCTCGACTACGCGTCGTAGATGGTCGAAGCGGAAGAGCCGGTCCGAGTAGCCGGGCGGGGCGGCGCCGTGGTCCAGGCAACCGAGGGCAAGTCCGTCGAACTCGGTGCCTACATCAAACGCCGCCAAGGCCGACCGAATAGCATTCAGGTCGAGATCCCGCAATTCGACCCTTTCGGCATCAAGAGAACGGGCTTCGTCCTCCGAGACCAGCTCCACGCCCATTCTCTGGACGTTTTCGAGATCATCGTCGAAGGTCGCGGCCGCCTGTTCGGTCGCGAACGCACGTCCGCCCACGCGCAGATGGTCTTCGAGCGCCCAGTGGCAGGGCCCGCCCCCGGCGATGACGCCCGTAAGGAAGACCGCGTGACCGCTTTCCGTGGCCCGCCGGATGCGGCCTGCGGCAATCTGCGTGGGGGAGGGCATGATCAGTTGAAGCGCATTCTCGATCGGTTGATCGGAGTCGAAGAGGAGGATGTCCTGCGTACCCGTGCCTACGTCGATCGCTAAGATGCGCATCGTGGGCCCATGATAGCACCGCATCCCTGGGCCTCGGTCTAAACGAAATCGTTACTCCCGCTGGCGAAACAGAGCAGCCATAACGGCGTTAAGTAATATGGCTCAACTCAACCGGGGCTGTAAGGAGGTTTGTGTATGAGTCGAGCATTGGTAATAGCAGCCGGCGCGATAATCATTCCCGTCGTCGTGGCGCTCGCTGTTACGAACAGCGACTGGTTCTCCGGCAGTTCGGCATCGGCCGCGCTACTGGCCAGCGACGTGCGGCCGGGACGCCCGAGTGTCGGGACCGATGCGAGCGAGGCGGAGCTCGGCGTCGCCGGCGGCCCGCTCGATTGCCCGCCGGCGGGCGCCGGCCCGGAGGACTCGGAGCAGCTATTCCAGCGCCAGGGGGACAAGTTCTGGGTTACGGGCACGCTCTCTAGCTTCGATGGCGCGAACGCGGTCGTGGCTGGCCCGTCCGGCGCCATTTCGGCGAAGCTGGGCGCTAACTTTAACCTCGTCGGCGACCTCTCGGCGGGTTCGGCCGTGGAGATGGCGGGCAATGTCGCTGGTGATGGGAGTATGACTGCGAGCGAGATCCGCGCGGTCTGCCCCGGTGCAGGCGTTATCGACTGCGCCAGCGGGGAGGACCCACACTTCCAGTTGCGGATCGAAGGCGATACGTTCGAGGTGACGGGGCGGTTGGACAGCATTAGCAATGAGCTGGTTCGCGTCCAAGGGCCCGGACTGTTGGTAGAGATTTCGCGTGACGCGGGAACGCAGGTTGAAGGCGGTCTCAAGGCGGGCGATCCGGTGAGAGTGGAAGGTAGCGTTCGCGACGCTCAGCAGCTACATGCGTTAACAGTCGCGTTGCGATGCGCAGAAGCGCTAACGCCGTCAGCGGCAGCCGCTGCTGCTCAGGAGACCGCCGAGGCAAGTCCCGGGCAGGCGAGCGAGGACTGCAAGCGTGGCTCGAATGGACGCGGCGCGGCGCGCCTCAAGGTTCACAACGGAGAGGCGGAGGCCAAGCGAGTGGCCGTCATGTCCCGGAATGGCGACGACCTGACCGTGGAGTCCCCTTCTGGCGAGGTCTCAGTCCGCGTTGACGATAAGACACATATCGAAGGTGACCTGGAATCTGCTGAGGAAATCCGGGTACAGGGCCGTCTGCAGAATGACGACTCTATCCTCGCAGAAGAGATCGATGTGCTGTGCACTCAGGGAGACAATCGAGGGCAGGACGAGGGCAAGCAAAAGGAGAAGCGGGATGAAGGGGATGGGGGCGACAAGGAAAAGGAGAACGAGGACTAGGGTCTAGATTTCAAGTCGGCCCTGACTGCACCCAAAACGGCGGGCATTGCGCCCGCCGTTTTGCTTGCAAGTGGGAGCGCGCGGTCGATCACAGGTAAGGTGAATGCCCGGTTGACGGCTGGTAAAGGAGATTTCACCAACCTTGTGGTTACCGAAGGATAGTTTCCAGCGTCATAAATGGTAAAGACAGGTAATAACGTGCGGGTTTCGTTTTGATGAAATGGGTGCCCTGGGCAGCAAAGGCGCTCGCCCATCCATCGCTCCTGCCCATCGCCCTGGCTACATTCGTGTCTGTCGCAGGGCCCGGTGGAATCGCCGAATTCGGGCGCAGCGTGCCGACGGGCTCCATCGTCGCCGTGGCTCCGGAAACCCCACTGGTCCTTGCGAATGAACCGCGACCCGCGCCGCTGGTGCGGGTCGCTCACGAACAGACGCCTGCTTCAGTCGGTCCGGTCATCGCTGCCGAACGGACGCCTTTAGAAACTGAAGAAGTAATCGCCCCCTCACATGAACTGACGGGCACAGACGAAGCTTCGATGCCAAGCGACGACCACGGGCAGACGGCGCCGAATTCTACACCGGTCGAGGTGCCGACTGATAGTGGAGAGCCGCCCGCGGGTGCCAATACGCCAGAGCGGCCTGCGGACGACCCAGCGGACAATGGCGCGGGTGGTGGTGACGGTCAAACGGGCGATGACGTGCCTGGCCACGACAAGAACAACGATGGCATAGACGACCGCTGCGAGCCGTCTGAAGATGGTGACGAGGGGACGGTGGCGGATGAGTGCGAAGTCCCGGGCAACGGGCATGACAAGCATGATGTCGAACCCGGCCACGATAAGAACAACGACGGCATAGACGATCGCTGCGAGCCGGATGAAGGCGGCGACGAAGGAACTGCCGACGATCAGTGTGACGTTCCCGGGAACGGGCACGATGACCATCCCGTCGAGCCGGGACATGACAAGGATGGGGACGGCATAGACAACCGCTGTCAACAGAATGATGATGGCGAGAACAACGACGGCCATGACGGAAACAACGGCCGAAAAGATGACGGTTGAGCTGAGGAAGCTGGAGGAAGCTTGACCGGCGGTGGGATTCCCACCGCCGCTCTTCTAATTGGCCTCGGCTTTCTCTCGCGAGATTATCGTAAGGCCGCTCATGTATGGCCGGAGGACCTCTGGCACCAGCACTGATCCGTCGCGCTGCTGGTAGTTCTCGAGGACGGCGATCAGGACACGCGGAATGGCGAGCCCGGAGCCGTTCAGCGTGTGTAGGTGTTCCAGCCGCCCGCCCTTCTCGCGGCGGAAGCGTATGTTGGCGCGCCGGGCCTGGAAGTCCGTACAGTTCGAGCACGACGAGACCTCCAGCCACTCGCTGCTTCCCGGCGCCCACAGCTCGAGGTCGAACGCCTTCGCGGCGTTGAAGCCGAGGTCTCCCGCGCAGATCTGCACGACGCGCGTAGCGATGTCGAGCGCCAGGCACAGCGCCTCCGCTTCTCGCACTATCGCTTCGAGCGCGTCATTGGATTGCCCCGGTTCCACGAACTTATAGATCTCGACTTTGTCGAACTGACGCACCCTCTTCATTCCGCGAACGTCCCGCCCGGCAGACGCCTTCTCGCGACGGAAGCAGGGGCTATACGCCACGTAGTTGAGGGGAAGCATCGCAGCGTCGAGGACTTCGTCGCGATGCAGATTGGTGAGGGCCACCTCTGCGGTCGGCAGTAGCCAGTAGTCCTCTTCGGCGTCGTGAAAGATGTTCTCACGGAACTTTGGGAGCCATCCGCCCGCCCAGAAATTCTCTTCGCGCAGCATTGCAGGGGGGTAGATCTCGAAGTAGCCGTTTGCCGTGTGGTAGTCGAGCATCCAGGCGATCAGGGCGCGGGCTAATCGCGCCCCAGCTCCCTTGAGTACCACGAAGCGCCCTCCCGAGAGCTTGGTTCCCCGCTCGAAGTCAATAATGTCGAGGTCTTCGCCAATCTCCCAGTGCGGCTTGGGCTCGAAATCGAATGAGGCGGGCTCGCCGGACTGCCGGACGACTACGTTCCCGCTTTCGTCCGCGCCGTCAGGAACGTCTTTCCCCGGCATGTTGGGGATCTCGAGCAGCAAGTCGCGTAGTCGCGTCTCCAGTTCGCGGACGTGCGCCTCCAGGCCTTCAAGGCGCTCACCAAGGAACGAAGACCGCGCGACGAGGTCCGTCCGTCGGTGCTCCGCGTGCTTCGCCTCTTTAGTTTCCGCGGTCTTTGCCAGCCGCGATAGCTCGCCGATCTCTTTCGAGATCGCGTTTCGCTCCGCTCGGAGCGACTCAACCTCAGAAAGTACGCGGCGCCATTCGCCATCAAGGGCGAGCGCTTCATCGAGCGGGGCTTCAGTATGGCGGCGGGCAAGCGCGCGGCGCACGTCCTCCGGGTGCTCGCGAAGCAACTGGATGCTTAGCATGCGTCGGGCGTCTGTCTCATGCGCCTCAAGGCTTCGGGCTTATCTCTTTCATCTGCCCCCTACTTCAATGGCAATCAACGCCAGCTCGCGGACGTCATCGGGCACGCGGGCAGAGATGCCGCAGCCCGCGACGTCAAGCGCCTGGGCGGCTTTCAACTCGTCCTCGCATACCCAGCGGAGAGTCTGATCGGCGGCGACTGCGCGCTCGTTCCGAACGACTGGGCGGCAGAAATAGATCATGTCGATGTGCTTGTGTGGCTCCCCCGGACCCGGAATGTCTTCGATGAGAATCGTGTAGGGGGCCGGGACCTGCTCCGGGTACGTGAACGTGGCGGTTCCCTGGACAGGAATCACCTCGGCGATGAGACCGGTCTCCTCCTTGATCTCACGCAAGACCGCCTGCACCGGGTCCTCGTCGGGCTCGATGTGGCCGCCGGGCGGCATCCACTGTTGCAGCCGTCTGTGCCAGTGAAGGAGGGTGCCGGGCCCATCGACGACGAACCCGGTTGCGGTGAAGTGCCGCTTCACTTCCGACTCATTTGCAGTTCGTGAACGAGCTTGCGGGCGAAGGCGTCTAGCTGCAGCGCCAGCGCGGTCGCGTCTTCCTCGAACTTTGGACGCAGTTCTTCCCAGAGATCAATAACGTCCACGATCGCCAGTTCATCTTCGTCAGTTAGACGTTTCCGCAGTTGCTCCCGTGTCTCGGGGTAAGAGGCGTCGCGCAGGAGTTCTCGCGCTTTGAGCGCAAGAACCGCGAGCTTGGCGGCGTATCGAAGCATCCGTGCGTTGCGGGCACGCAGGAAGTCACGATAGTGCACCTCCATCTCGCCATAGTCTGGCTCGCGGTGGAAAAGACGGTAGCGTGATTCGAATCGAATATCCAGCGTCAACTGCCGCAAGTCATGGCTGAGATCGTTCCGGCTGAACGGCGGCGCCTCTATCCGGCCGTATAGGGGAATTAAGCCGAAGTGGAACTGGAGGCGGCCTGTCGACGGAAATTGCCTAAGCTCTTCTTCTGTCTGGACAAAGGTCGACCAGTTCTCGCGGCCGAGGAAGACCCCTTGCATTCGAAGTAGCAGGTCATCGTCGAGGCGCTTCGTTACGATGATCAGGTCGTGGTCCGAATCGGGCTTTGCCTCCGCTCTTGCCTCGGAGCCATGCCAGTAGACGGCAGTCAGGTCATCGCCTAGCGACGCGATGAGCTCGGAGACAACTTCACGCACTTCGGAAGGAAGATCGTCACTCGCCTGAGAGCGGGGCGCCTTAGGCTTCCGTATGACGGC
>VBEJ01000064.1 GCA_005882985.1 Chloroflexota bacterium | reverse complement strand
GACAGGTTGTAGTTGCTCGCCATAGCCAGCGCGTACGCCCCCGCCGCGGGCGTCGCCAGGACGTCGCCCGCCTCCAGCGGCGGCAACTCCGCGTCCGGCAGCAGGACGTCCCCCGATTCGCAGTACTTCCCCGCGATCGTCACCGTCTCGCGACGGTCGTCATTCACGCGGTTTGCCACCAGCGCGGAGTACCGCGATTCGTACAACGCGGGACGAATGTTGTCCGCCATCCCACCGTCGACCGACACGAAAGTCTTGACGCCCGGCACCTCCTTCGAAGAGCCGACGGTGTATAGCGCCACCGCCGACCGCGCGACGATCGCGCGGCCCGGCTCGACGATGAGCTGGGGCGCCGGCAGCTCGTAGCGCCAGAGCGCCTCCCGCAGCGTCGACGCGATGGTCTCCGCGTAGACCGACGGCTCGGGCGCGTGCTGCTCCGGCGTATACGCAACCGCGAAGCCGCCGCCCGGGCTGAACTCCGTCATCTCGAACCCGTGCTGCTTCCGCATCTTCGAAGCGAAGTCGAGTACCGTATCGACCGCCTGCCCGTACGGCTCCAGCTCGAACACCGGGGAGCCCAGGTGCACGTGGAGTCCCATGAGTTCTAGCCCCGGCATATCCATCGCCTGCCGGACCGCGGCTTCCGCCTGTCCCGTCGGCAGCGGGATGCCGAACTTGTTCTCCAGCGTGCCCGTCGTCGTCTTCGCGTGCGTGTGCGGGTCGATCCCCGGCGATAGCCTCAGCAGCACCTTCTGCCGCACGCCCCGGCCCTGCGCGATACCGTTCAGCAGCTGCATTTCGTGGAAGTTGTCAACGACGATCCGCGCGACGCCGTAGTCCAGCGCTTCACGCAGTTCCTGCTCCGACTTGTTGTTGCCGTGAAAGTACATCCGCTCGCTCGGGAAGTTCACCGACGCCGCCACCGCCAGCTCTCCGCCCGACACGACATCGAGCGACATCCCCTCCTGCGCGATGATCCCCGCCAGCGCGCGCCCCAGGTACGCCTTCGCCGCGTACGCCACGACCGAGTTGTGGTAGCGCGAGCCGAATGCCTCCTGGAACGCGCGGCACTGCCCGCGCAACGTCTCCTCGTCGAAGACGTACAGCGGCGTCCCGAACTCGCCTGCCAGCTCGACTGCATCGCAGCCGCCCAGCGTCAGGTGCCCGGCCTCCGTCATTCCCGCGGTCATCGGTAGGACATCCGCAAGAGGAATCTCCGTCGCTCTGACCAAGCTAGCTGGCTCCTATCTCTGGGCGTCCTGTGAACCGTCTCCAGTGAGGCGATTATAACTTGCGCCGTGGGTGCGGACGTATCGAAATGACACCGCGGCTGCGGCGTCGTCGTAGCGTCTGATTACCAACTGCCGCGGATCTCATCCAATGGACTGATCGAAGTCACCCAGCACCTTGTTATGGGAGTATGGGTCAGTCAGGAAACCCTGCGAAGAGCCTGCCGCGCCCCTACGCCTTCAGTCATTCTCATCGAAGTTCGTTTTGTAGAATTGGGGTCGATAATATACATACTGTACGTATATTATCGTGATTTCAACGGCACCGGCGCGATTGGCGGGCGTGTTTATCCGTCAATCCGCGCCGAATCCGTTGACAGTCAATCCGCTCGAAGATCAGCCCGCGAAGACCTAACACCTACCACCTAGAACGCCTCACCCCGTGAGCGCCCACTCCTCCCCCGCCCGCTTCACCCGCCCCTCAGCTTCGAGTTTCGCGAGGTGCGCCTCGATCTGCCGCAGCGCCATTGGCACGATCCTCCGGTCGAGCTCCATGTAGATCGCCGGAAGCATCGCCTTCGGCGTCGCCTTCCCATCTGCGAGCAGCTTCAGCACCTGCTCCTCGCGCTCGAGCCGGTGGTCGATCAGCTCCTGCAGCTTGCGCCTCACGTCGTGGACGGCCTGCCCGTGCCCCGGTAGCATCACCGCACAGTCGTACCCCTTCAGCCGCTCAAGTGACTGCAAATAGAGCGCCATGTCCCCGTGCGGCGGCGGCGAGATCGCGACGGTACCGAGGCCGAGCGCGGTATCGCCGGTGAAAAGCGCCTTCTCCTCGCGCAGGTAGAGACACACCGAGCCCAGCGTGTGCCCCGGTGTGTGCAGCACTTCGACCGTCAGGCCGCCGACCGTGATCGTGTCACCGTCGGCCACCCGAGCGTCGGGCCCCGCCTCCGCCGCCTGCTTGCGAAACGCTTCGATCCGCTCGGCCAGTTCCTTTTGCTCCTTCAGCACCTCGAAGTCCTGCGGCACCTCCGCCTGCCAGTTCTGCAGGAAGTCCACCTCCTCCCCGTGAAGCACGACCTCCGCACCCGTCTCGGCCCGCAGCTGCGACGCCCCGCTGGAGTGGTCGAAGTGATGGTGCGTCAGCACGATGCGACGCACCTTTACGTCCGACCGCTCCCGCAGGAACTCCACCCGCGTGTGCACCGACTTCTCGTCCCCAAACCCGCTGTCGATCAGGGCCCCTTCGCCACCGTCGTGCACGAGGAACACGTTCGGCGACTGCGGCCCCGTATAGAACGAAGGCTCCGCCGGAATCGAGTTGATGTGGGGTGTTAGCTCCATGAGATTGTCATTCTGAGCCCCAGTCCGCAGCACCAGATATGCTCGGGAACACAATCACGCGCATCCCGGCACCTCGTCCTAGCGGCGAAGAATCTCCTGGCGGTCCGCCCTCCAGTGCTGCCTCCGCATAGTCACTACTCGCTACTCACCTCTCCCTAACCACTCGTCACTCAGCACCGCCATCAGCACCATATCCAGCGGCTCCCCGTAGCGCAGCCGCCTCGCCCGCATTACCCCTTCCCGCACGAACCCGCACTTCTCGTAGCAACGGATCCCCCGAGCGTTATCCGCGTCCGTGTGCAGGTCGACCCGTCGCAACCCGAGGTCTTCGAAGCCGTGGCGCAGCACTGTCCGGACCGCGTCCGTCCCTAGTCCGCGGCTCCAGCAGTCCTTCTCCCCGATCGAGATCGCCAGCTCTGCGCGCTTATGATGCGGGTCTACTTGCAGAAGCCCAACGTGTCCCACTGGCCGCCCTTCGCGCATCTCTATCAACCACACCAGGTTCGGAAACCGCTCCTCCGTCAGCCCAAACCGCCCTCGCACTGACTCAACCGTCGCGTCCGGCCGGTCCGAATGGTGCAGCCAGTGACGCACCTCCGGGTCGTTCATCCACCGCACGAGCAGCGGCAGGTCGGCCTCCTCGACCGCCCGCAGCCGCACAGCCACTCCATCAAGTTGTGGCACCTGCCTCGTCGTCACACTCACTTTCCACTACTCACTGTTCACTGCCCGCTCTCCCACTCCTCCCGCAACACCGCCATCACCAGCGTGTTTCCGAACTTCCCATCGATCAGCCGGTGCTGCCGGAGGAGGGCTTCACGCGCGAAGCCGCACTTCTCGTAGCAGCGGATTGCGCGCCTGTTGTCCTCGTCCGTGGTCAGCTCCACGCGGTTAAGTTCGAGATCCTCGAAGGCGTAGCGGAGCACCAGCCGCGCACCTTGTCCTGGATCGCAATGCCCATCTCCGCCCGCTTTGCCCGCGGCGCGAGGCGTAGCTCGACATTCCCCGCCAACCGCCCGTCGAGGGTCTCGATCGACCACATGACGCTCTCCGGGTCCTCACGCCGCCGCTCGTACCATTCCCGCTCATCTTCAAGCGTCGGCGGATCGCCCATCGCCGCCAGCCAGCGCGTGACATCGCGATCGGCCAACCACTCGACGAAGCGCGGCAGGTCCCGCTCTTCCGTCGGCCGCAGACGCACTCTCTCGCCCTCGAGAATCGACTCCGAAATCACAGTGGCGCTATGGTATAACAACGGAAGGAACAAGGCACACGGGAAGCAAGGATCAAGGACCGCCCACGCCCCCTGACTCCTGGCTCCTATCCTCCCTGGCTCCTATCTCCTGATTCCCACCGATGTCCTATCCTGAGGCGCGCTACCTGGACGAGAAAGGCGAGATCAGTGCGGTCTACCGTCCCGCGGATAAGCAGGCCGACCTCCAGATCGGTGCCATCACGAGCGTTCATTACCTCGCGACCGGAGCATCGACGAACGGAGACTTCGGCTTGTACCGCTGGGAAATGGGGGTGCAGCCGTCGGGCGCGGCTCCCCACTTCCACCGAACCATCTCGGAATCATTCTTCATCCTCTCCGGTACCGTGCGGGTGTTCAACGGCGAGCGCTGGTTCGACGCCACGCCAGACGACTTCGTACACGTACCCGCGGGCGGGATCCACGGCTTTCGGAACGAGTCAGGAGAACCGGCATCGTTCCTGCTTCTCTTCGCACCCGGGGCGCCTCGCGAGGGCTATTTCGAGACGCTCGCAGAAATCGCCTCGGGCCGCCGGTTCACACCCGAGGAGTGGAAAGAACTATATGCGCGGAACGACCAGTTCATGGTGTAGAGTCATTCCAATGGAGACTCACCTGTTGCCTATGGCCCTTTCCCGATGACCTCCGAGCATACCGACGGCCCCCGCACCATCACCAAGTTCGACTCACTCGGCCCGTACGACAACAACGCCTACCTCATCGCCGATAGGGACGCAGGCGAGGCGCTCATCGTCGACATGCCCGCCGGCAGCCGCGAGCTCCTCGCCGCCGTTGGCGATCTGAAAGTCACCGCTATCGTTCTCACCCACACTCACCCTGACCACTGGGCCGACTACGACCTCGTGAAAAACGCCACCGGCGCTCGCGTTCATTGCCACCCGGCCGAAGTCATCATGCCCACGGCAAAGATCGACCTCCCGCTCTCCGACGGCGAGGAGATCACGGTCGGAGGGGGCGCGGTGCGCGCACTGCACACACCCGGCCACACCCCCGGCAGCACCTGCTATCTCGCCGGCCGTGTCCTCTTCTCCGGCGATGTGCTCTTTCCGGGCGGGCCCGGCCGCACCCAGAGCCCCGCCGACCTGCAGCAGACGATCGCCTCCATCACCCAGCGCCTCTATCCGCTGCCCGAAGACACGCTCGTCCTCCCTGGCCACGGCGCCGACACCACCATCGGCGACTCTAGGCGCGAATACGCAGCCTTCTCCTCGCGTCAGCACCCTCCGGACCTCCACGGCGACGTCCTCTGGGCTGGTTAATTGGGCTGATCAGCGGCAATGCCGATCATCCTGAGGAGATCGCCGCCAGGCGGCCGTCTCGAAGGACGCGTCGTGTGAGCACCCGCCCGATCTCCACGGCGACGTCCTCTGGGCCGTGTAAGCCGTCATTCTGAGCGCCGACCACATCCAGCATCCTCGCGAAGGAACCTGGAGTGGGGCGGAGAGCAGAGCGCTGAGTATCCGACGCCGCGTTCCACTTCCGACCTGCGGCCTCGTGCTCTCTGGCCTCTCTGAGTTCTAACTCTTACCTCGCATCTTGGGACCACGCCTCTTGCCGCTCGTCCTGAGGCTCTCGAAGGACCGAGCGCAGCCATAGCGCCCGGCTCCCTCGAACTTGCCACTCGTGATCGTAGCGTGGCACCTCACACCTAGCACCTCCTGCTTCATACCTAAACTTGCCCCTCCCGCCCCCAAAACCCTACCCTATTATTTCGTCGAGCATCTGCTGTTCAAAGGCACGTCAAAATACCCGTCCGCCAAGGAGGTTGCCGAGGCTATCGACGGCGTCGGCGGCGTCCTCAACGGCGGCACCGACCGCGAGTACACGGTCTACTACATCAAGGCCGCCCGCCCGCACATGGACCTGGCCCTCGACGTTCTTTTCGAGCTCGTCCGCCGCCCTCTCATGGACCCCGGCGAGATGGAGAAGGAGCGCAAGGTCATCCTCGAAGAGCTGGCAATGGTTGCCGATTCGCCGGCCCAGCTCGTCGACCTCCTGCTCGACTCCATCCTGTGGCCCGACAACCCGCTCGGCCGCGATGTCGCCGGCACCGAGGAGACTGTCAAGGGCATCGACCGAGACATGGTCATGGGCTACCTCGCCAAGCAGTACGTCCCGAACAACATCCTCATCTCCGTCGCCGGCAACATTGTTCACGAGGAAGTCGTTGCGGCGATCAAGTCCGCCCTCGGCGACTGGTCTTCTGCCAAGCCCGCCGCCTGGATCCCGGCTGTCGGCGGCAACGGCGTCCGCTGCGCCGTCAAGTACAAGTCCACCGAGCAGGCGCACCTCAGCGTCGCCGTTCCAGGCATCCCCCTCAACCACCCGGACCGCCACGCCATCCAGTTCCTTTCCGTCGTCCTCGGCGAAGGCATGTCCTCCCGGCTCTTCATCGAACTGCGCGAGAAGCGCGGCCTCGTGTACGACGTCCACAGCTACGCCGCCCATTTCCTCGACACCGGCGCCTTCAACGTCTACACCGGCGTAGACCCCAAGAACGCCGTCGCCGCCCTCATCGTTGTCCTCGCCGAGCTCGGCCGCCTGCGCGAGGACGGCCCCACGACCGAAGAGCTCACCAAGGCCCGTGAGCTCTCCAAGGGCCGCCTCATGCTGCGTATGGAAGACACCCGCAACGTCAGCGGCTGGATCGGCGGCCAGGAGCTCCTCATGGGCAACGTCCGCAGCATCGAGGAAGCCGTCGCCGAGATGGACGCCGTCACCCTCGAAGACCTCCAGCGCGTCGCCCGCGAGATCATCGACCCGTCGAAGCTCCACCTCGCGGTGGTGGGGCCGTACCGCTCCGACAAGAAGTTCGCCGCGCTCCTTCCTGCCTAGGGCGCGACTTTAGGCCTCAGCTCAACACCCATCCATCCGTTCGTGCTGAGCCTGGCGAAGCACTTCGTTGCGCACGCGCTTTCCCCCGGAACCACGCCCCTTCCCGCTCGTCCTGAGGCTCTCGAAGGATCGAGCGGGGCACCCACGTCCGCTCCCCCGTCATCCTGAGCAACAACAACCTTCGCGCGCTGACGCTCGCCCCTCCGCGAAGGGATCCGGGGTGGGGCAGAGGTCGCGCGCATTGGCCTCCCCGAATGGGGGTCGCAGCTAGGTTCGAATACACTGATGCCGGCGCTACGGCCGTCGGTTCAGCATGCCGCCAAGCATATAACCGACAACGCCGCCCGCCAGAGCGCCGATCTCCGGCGCCAGAGGCACGTCCGTCGCAAGACTCACGCCGATCCCAATCGCCAGCCCGGCGACTGCACCGATCACAGCAAGTAGCCACCGATTCACGTTTCCCATTCGCTCCTTCGCCCTAAAAGTTCTCGATTTCCACCGGCTCTGCCGCGTCCGGCGGGTCGAACCCCGAACATCCGCGCATCCCGTAGGGGCGCCGCAACCGCAAGACCGCGCCCGACAATCCACGACCCTCCTTGGTTGCTGCGCCCTTAGCTTCCGCGGTCGCACCACCCGCGCAAGCCCTAGAAGTTCTCGATTTCGACGGGCTCCGCGGAGTCGGGAGGGTCGAAGCCGAAGATCCGCGAGTAGAAGTACAGTTCCCCGCCGAGCGCCTTCTTGATCGTCTCCGCGCGACGGAAGCCATGTTGCTCGCCTTCGAACGGCAGATACGCCACCGGGATGCCCTTCTTCCGCAGCGCTTCCACGATGACCTCTGCCTGGTCCGGCGGCACGACCTTATCCTCGAGACCCTGCAGCACGATCATCGGCGCCTTGAAACCCTCCACGTGGTGAATGGGCGACCGCTCCACGTACAGGTCCCGCCGCTCCGGGTATGGGCCGATCAGTCCGTCCAAGTACCGCGACTCGAACTTGTGGGTGTCCTTGGCGAGCGCCTCCAGGTCGCTCACCCCGAAGTAGCTCGCACCCGCCTTGAACACTTCGCGGAAGGCCAGCGAGGCGAGTGTCGTATAGCCGCCGGCGCTGCCCCCCCGGATGGCCAGACGCTCACCGTCAACGTCTCCGCGCCCCACGAGATAGCGGGCAGCGTTGACGCAATCGTCGATGTCGACGATTCCCCATTTGCCGTTGAGCCGCTCACGGTACTCCCGGCCGTGGCCAGTGCTGCCACCGTAGTTCACGTCCACAACAGCGATCCCCCGGCTCGTCCAGAACTGGATCGAGAGGTTCATCTCGCTGCTCGATGCGCTGGTGGGCCCACCGTGGCTGATGACCAGCAGCGGCGGCCGCTCGCCGTCCGGGGCGCGATAGTCCTTATTCGTCGTGGGGTAATAGAAGGCATAGGCTGTCGCATCGCCCTCGGTGGGAAACTCGATCTCCTCTGCGACGGAGATATAGCCATCCTCGATCTCAACGTTGCTGGACCGCCGAAGCACTTCGTTGGCGCCGGTCTCCAGGTCTAGTTCGACCACCGCTGTCGCCTCGGTCGGAGACGCGCCGAGGAACACCGCCTTGTTGTCGTGCACCCGCAATCCCGTGATATCCGTGTATGGCGTATGAATTTCTCTGCGCCGCCCGCTGTCCGGCTCGATCACCGCGAGCTTCGATTCACCCTCGTCCTCGTAGGAAGAAACAAGGCCGCCGTTGGCCATCACCGCATACGTCCGCATCCCGAACACCCACTGCGGCAGCCCGAACTCCGAGGTCGTCTCCCACAGGGGCTGGACCTCCTCGCCGTTCCATCTGTACAGGTTCCACCAGCCGCTCCGGTCAGAGACGAAATAGAGCGAGCCGTCCGGCGACCATTCCGGCTGGAATATCGACTCCTTGGGCCCGCCGGCGACCAGCCTGGGGTTGCGGAGACTCCCGTCATCATTGACACCGGCCACCCACAGCTCGGTGCCGTCCCAGGGCATGTTCGGGTGGTTCCACGCCAGCCACGCGAGTCGCGGACCGTCGGCCGTCAGCCGCGGGTTCGAGTAGAAGTCGTTCCCGCCGACAAGCACATCCCCTTCGCCTCCCTGCTCGGCGTCCACGCCCACGATCGTATTGACGGCTTCGCGAGACGCGTCCCGGTGGTCCTCGCGAACGCAGATAAGGCGGCCCCTCTTCGCGTCCAGCACAGCGTCGGCGTAGCGGAGGTCCGCCTCCGGAGTAAGCGGTTGCGGCTCCGAATCGGCCGTCTGCCGGTAGAGCCGCTGGTCTTCGAAATTCGAGAAGTACAGCACTCCGTTCGCCGGGAGATACGATCCGCCGCCGTACTCGTGCACCGTCGTGCGCGCGTTGAAGCCCGGCGGAGTGACATCAGAAGTGCGCCCGTCCGGGCTGCGCCGGACGACGACATAGCGCCCGCCCTCTTTCGGCCGCAGTTCCAGCCAGTAGACGTCCGCACCATCCACCGTCACCTCTCGCAGCATGATCGTCTCCGCGACGATGAGGTCCGGCGTTATCGGCGATTTCCACGCTCCGAACGGGGCGATCTTCTTCTCGGCCAAAGCGACTCTCCTTCAGACAGGGCCTGCGTACTTGTCAGGAAGTATAGTGCCCAGATCCCTTGTCTGATGGCGGCATTATAGTGTGTCAATCACGACCCCCAGGAGGCTTTCGCTATGGACAAGGAACGCAGGGCCGAGCTTCTAGATGCCCCCGAGCCCGCCAACTAGGCCGAGTCGAAGGACCCGCCTTTACCCTTACCACCCGCTCGACAGCCGATGGGGAGCCTTTAGGGGAGAAGCCTGCTCTTGACTGCCCGGCTCAGGCGGGCGGAGGACGCGAGGGGGTCGCGCCCGGCACTACGCGCTCCACCCAAGTTGCTATACTGTGCGGGAATT
>VBEJ01000063.1 GCA_005882985.1 Chloroflexota bacterium | reverse complement strand
CGGTCGCCCGTTGAATAGCGCATGGCTATGCCGAGAACGCGGCGACGGGCGGTGGACAGGCCGGCGCCGGCGTCCGTAACTTCGACAACGTCAATTAGCTCCTGGCCGCAGTTCACAGGTACCGTGACCTCGCCGTTCATTCCAGCGAGAGCGGCCGCGCGGAGCACCGCGTCCGCGCGTCTTTTCTGCCTGCGCGACCGTGGTGAGATTACAGTCGTCCACCTGGCGGAGCCTGTCGTACACACCTTGAGCGCCGGGCCAGTCGAAGCGCTCGCTGAAGACGGCATTCCCGAAGACCTGCGCCCGGTTCGCCGGCCGCGTATCGTCGGCATACGGGACGGCGGCGCTGCTACGTTGGGCCGCGAGTAACGGCGCGCATAGCGTGCGCATCGTGCTGCCAGCGTAGGGCATCGCAGCGCGTTCTCTAAGAGGCAGATGGCACTCCCTGACGACAAGCGCGCCCTCCTCTTGGCAGCGGGAGGGCACGCTTTCCGGGCCGTATTTGAATTGACGCCGCGAATCTACGCGGCTGGGCGAGGGCTAGTGGGCGTGCAGGGTGATCTGGCCTCCCTGGAGGAGCGTCGCGAAGACGGCGAAGGCGCAGCCTGACTGGGTGCCGTTGATCGTGAAGCGGGCGCTGTCATTAGCGTTCCCCTGGCCGCCGTCGTTCATCTCGATTAAGAAGGCGGTGGCGGGTCCGCCGTTGCAGCGTCCCGTACCGTTGCCGCGGAATTGGCCGCCCCCGTCGGGGTCATTGGGATTGTTGAGGGTGCAGGTGGCCGAGGTCAGGGTCTCGAGCTTGAACTCGGCGGGCTGGTTATTGAGGTTTCCGTTGTAGTGGACGATGAGGTTGTTCGGCTGGTCGAGCGGGGCGTCGCACTGCATGACGCCGCCGAACGTCACCTTGTTGTCAAAGGTGAAGAGCATGTTTGGTGGCTGATCAAACCAGCCGCCGGTCGTCACGTAATCTGGAGTGGCCACGGCGTTGGCCGGCGCCGGCCCTCTCAGCGAGAGGAGCGCAAGCGCGCACGCGAGCAGCAATAAGGGCAGATACCTGAACACAGTCGCACCTCCGGTAAGGTTGCTATTGGGGCAGGGTTGGCGTCACGGATTATATTGCGCCTGAGGCCAGCTTCTCTAGAGAGCGGACATTTCAGAACCGTAACAATCTCGCGAAGCGCATTACGGAACGCTAACAACGATCGCCCTCGAGCTCGGAGGGCCTGAGTTTGAAAGCGGGCGGCCGAGCTCGACATGAGCCAGGGGAATTGCGAGAGCTTGTTTATCCGCCGCCGCCGATTTTCCGAGAACCACGGCCCTAGCATCGAACGTATAACGCCCGTTAAGCATTCGCCCAAGCACGAAAGGAGATCGTTATGCACAAGGCTTACCTGACCACCCTGGGAGTGCTCGCCGCGGTGCTCACGGCCGCCGCTCTCGGGACGCTCGTCCTGCCGGGGCTGGCCGGCTCGGTGACCGCGGACAACGATCATGGTGGTCCGCAGTTCGAGGCCCAGCTGCGCGGAAGCGAAGAGGTACCGCCGGTCGACACGAACACCCGCGGCAAAGCCGATTTCGAGTTCAACCGCGGAAAGACGAAGCTCCACTTCGACCTGTCGGTCGAGAACGGCGAGCGCGTGACGCAGGCGCACATCCACTGCGGGCCCGAGGGCCAGAACGGCCCGATCGTGCTCTTCCTCGCCGGCTTCCACGACAAGGGCTGGGACGTCGACGGCAACTGGATCGGCGACGCGACCGCCACCGACGCGAACATCACGAACAATGCCTGCGGCTCCACGCTGGCTGAACTGGAGCAAGCAATGGCCGACGGCCGGACCTACGCCAACGTCCACACCGTCGCACATCAGGGCGGCGAGGCGCGCGGCCAGATCCAGTCAAACGGTGACAACGGCGACGGGGATAACCACGGAGGGAATGGAGGCAACGGCCGGCACGAGGACGATTAGAGCCGGATCGCGGAGCCCGCCCGTAGGGGCTGAGCAACTCTAACGCCGCGATTGTAGGCCAAGATCTAAGCCTAATCCGGGCCTGACTCAGAGCCAATGCAGTTTCTCAGCCCCTACCTCCGCGCACCATTGGCGAGTGCCATTGCCCTCTTACCCTCGGGGTGAGGCCAGGAATATTGTGCGGGCATGCGATACGATCATCAAGCCCGCCGCCGGCGATCAATCCGGCTGCCGCACTGGGATTACAGTCAGACCGGGGCCTACTTCGTCACGATCTGCACACGCGATCGCGATTGCCTCTTTGGCGACGAGAGGTTCCGCGCGATTGCGGAAGACGTATGGGCCAGCGTCGTCGGCTTGAGTGACCAACCGGGCGAGTTCATTGTCATGCCGAACCATGTTCACGGGATCATCTGGATTACGCCCGCGACACCGACGACCCCCAGGGCTGAGCAACTGCCAGAATCACATCTGGTGACCGAGCTCCGCTACCCTCGGATTGCCATAAGCGGCGACCCAGTTGCTCAGCCCCTTCGGCGGGGCCTGCGCGATGGACTGGACCCTGGATCCCTTCCGGTCATCGTTCGGACGTTTAAGTCTGCGGCTGCGAAGCGCATTAATAGCAGGCGTGGCACTCGCGGCTGTGTCGTCTGGCAGGACGACTATTACGAGCACATTATTAGGGACGAGGAGGATCTCCATCGGATTCAGCAATGCATTCTGGACAACCCCGCCAAGTGGGCAGAGGATCCGGACAACCCGGCGAACTTTCGACGCGCAACCGCCGTAGGGGCTGAGCAACTGTCCGTGCCTAGCAGGACGCGTCGTAGTTGAAGGCGGGGACGGCTTCCCGGGGGATTCACGTCGCAGTTGCTCAGCCCTTACGGTCCCTCACGGCGGCCCTGTAGCCGTCGCTTGGTCGACGACCGGCGTGGCCGGCGCGTAAAGGCGCCGGGCGCGCACGGCATTGCGCCGGCCGTAGCGGGCCAACACGCGCTGGAACTCCGCCAGGCTGCTCCCGGCCCCGGAGGAGGTACTCGCACCAGACATTCCCCGCCATACGGTTCGTCGGACGGAGGCCGTTGCCGACGATCTCGATTGACGGTCCCGAAGAACCTGAGGCCGGGCGACGCCGCCAATGTCACTATTTCGCAAGAGCGCGATCATTGGCATTAGCACGCCTGTCCTGCAGGATGGCCGCCAGATGCGGCGCTAAGAATAGAGCGCTCGATCTATGAAATCCGCAGTCTCGGTGCCTCGGTCAGAAGCCTTAGAATATACATACTGTCTGTATATTGCAACCATCGAAATTACCAAACGAATTGAATCTGTCAAGTTGCAGGGACGCCCGTTACGAGGTCCCCTTAATTGACGCTGCTTGACAGCTTGACACGCGGCGTTATACGGGTGCCGCGCATCGCCCTATGGGCGACCCGAAGGGAGGGCGAGCCATGAGCGCTCGAAGACTGTCTTCTGCGGCAGCCGCGCTGGCTGTTGCCGCTATTGTCGCGATCGTCGGGCTAACAGCGAACGGCCCCGACCGCGCGGTCGGTCAGGTTGCTACTCCAACCGCGACGGCGACGGCGACCGCCTCACCGACAGCAACGCCGTGCCCGTTCTGTGTCCCCAGCACGGAAGTAACATTTGTCAACGACACGGGACAGAGCGCGAGTGAGCTCCACGTTGAGCTTGAGGGCAGAGCAACGAGTACCACTGGGGTGTTGCAGAACGCAACTGGTTGCCCGTCACCCACGGTGAACTCCACTCCCCCTCTCGACGAGGAAGTAACGGTAGTCTGGGGCACCCCCTGCGTGGACCCGGGGGAATCGGTGCGACTCGTTTTTGTGGCCGACAGCCAGTTGAGCCCGGCACCAGAGGTGTCATGCTTTTATTGGACACGCTTTGGAGAATTCATCGAGGGGCAATCGCCGCCCTGCGCCGATACATTCCTCAACGAGACGGGACAGGCCGCGAGCGGCCTGCACGTCGTTGTCCGCACTCCTTTCGGTGACCCGGCAAGAACCGTCGGCCTCGTACAGAACGCGCCCGGTTGCCCGAGACCCACGTATTCGTTCGCGTCCAACGTAGTAGACATAGACTGGGGCGTTCGTGCTGAAAAACGTGCGCCTCCTGCCCGGCGAAGTCGTGGCCGATAGCGGGAGCATCGTCGTCGCTGACCAGAGCACACACTCCGACACGATCGGCGTCTACGTGGACGTGATGGCGCCATCGGCCGGCGGATGCACACCGAATGGGCGCGTGCTGCAGACGACGGTTACGCTCGCGGCAGGCGCCAAAACGACGATTCCAGCGCCCGTTAGCTATAGCTGCGCGGACCCCGCCGCCGCCAACGGCCTCAGCTACACCTGGGTCGCCGTCGCCGACCATGGTGGGGACGACCTCGCGGCCTGCGGCCCGGGCGCTCTCCAGAGCCTTGCCTGCTACAACGCCCTCGCCGACGACGATCAGGACCCGGCCGATAACCGCGTGACCCGCAACGGTCCCAAGGTGGTCGCGCAGTAGGAGACACCGCGGCTTGACACCTTGACAGGCGGCGTTATACTGGGTGCCGCGACGCTCCCCCGTGGGCGCCCGAAGGGAGGGTGAGCGATGAGCTCTCGAACACTGCTGCCGGCAGTGGTTCTGCTGGCGATTGCCGCATCCGCCGCGTTCCTGCTTTCCGGTCATCTTACCTCGCAGGCCGTCCAGAACCCGACAATCGCGCTGGACATGGTCACGACCGGCACGACCTACGACGATACGACGAACACGATGACCGTTGGCCAGATCGAAAGCTCGTCCACCGGCTCGCAGAGCGTTACCCACACCCACGCCGCGCACCTCGTGATCAATAACGTCGAGGACCTGATCGGCTGGCAAACGCGGTTCAATTACATCGGCGACCGCATGCGGGTCCAAAGCCAGAATGTTGCCCCGTTCACCGATAGCAATACATTTCAGACGGTAGGTTTCTCCAATATCCCCATCGATCCTGCGCTGCAGGCTCACCGAAACGCCTCCGGAGCGGCCTCGATACCACCTGCGGCGCCAGGCCCTCAGACGGCCCTGCTCAGCGGCCTTTACAACGGTTCCGAGAACGCGCAGATATCGCCGGACACCCCGGCCAAGCTCGTCCCCGACGATTCTTCCTACAGCGCGCCTAACGGCGGGGTGCTATCGCTCGTCACGCTTCAGGTACTCGGGAACCAATGCGGCCAAACGCTGCTTATGGACCTCGACGACGACAACCCGAACGCGCCTGGGAGCGCCCTGATCGTCTTCAACGGCACGGGATCGACCAGGATTGACCTGACTGAAAGTCAGCTGCTTGACGGCACACATACGGAAGCCTGCACCCCCGGCACCGCAACCCCGACCTCGACCGCAACAGCGACGCCCGGAACCATCACTCCGACGCCGACGGCTGGGCCGCCCCTCGGACCTCTAACGATGAGCCTCGATATGGTCCCGGACGACAATACCTACGATGCGAGCACCAACACCATGACAGTCGGTTCCATCGACAGCTGTCTCGCATCTGCGACGGCCAATCCGTCCACGCACGTGCACACGGCAGCGCTGATCGTCAAAAACGTTCGCGACCTTATCGGTTTTGACCTACGCCTGAACTACATCGGCGACAAGATGAGGCCGTTAAACCACGTGGTCACGCCGTTTTCGGACAACATCAGAGGGCAGGGGGTCGGGTTTGTCAACCTGCCGATAGATCAGGTTACATTAAATCACCGCGGCGCCGACGGCTTTTCGTCAATCCCGCCTGCAGCACCCGGGCCTCAGACGGCCCTACTCGGCGGGGAATATACCGGCGCCCAAGATTTCGCGATCTCGCCCGATTCACCGGCCAAGAGTCCGCCAGACGATACGTCGTATGGCGCGCCGAGTGGCGGCGTCCTCGCTCTGATAAACCTGGAGGTCGTCGGCGATCAGACCGGACAAACGCTGACTATGGACCTGGATGATAACAACCCGAACGCCCCTGGCAGTCATGTCGTAGTCTTCACGGGTGCTGGCTCCAGTACAATCGAGCTCTCGGAGGGTGCCCTGGGTGACGGTCGACACGTAGAGGGAGGAGCGTCCTGCCCGGCGCCGACGCCGACTTCAAGCGCTCCGCCGGCCACTCCGACACGGACACCATCCGCAACGCCAACGACCACCTGCTGCACGACCAGCCCGTCGCCCACGGTATCGGCTTCGCCGACGCGAACGCCCAGCCCTTGCGGCTTGTCCTGCACAGCCAGCCCGTCACCGACGGCTACGGTAACGGCCACACCGACCGCTACTCCTCAGGCGATATTCACGTTCACGAATGCCACCGGACAGGCGGCGAGTGACTTGCACATCGTCGTGGAACAGAACACCGCGAACCACGCCATCCAGCTTGTGACGAACGCACCCGGTTGCACTCAACCGACTATCTCGGTCAACCGGACTCAAGACGTCGACTTTGAGTTCATGGACGATGTTATCTGGAGCTCGGCCTGCGTAGACCCAGGCGAATCGGCCTCCTTCTCCATCGCCTGTGGCACCGGTTGCCAGCCGTCGGTGCATTGCTACAATTGGACGATCTTCGCCACACCGATAGGGACGCAGTGCTTCTCAATTCGCCCGACGCTCACGCCCTCGGCGACCGCATCACCCACCGCCTGCCCCGGCTGCACACCCACGCCGACGCGAACGCCATCGCCTACTGCTTCGCCGAGCCCGACCGTCAGTCCGACCCCTACATCCTGCACGCCCTGTACCCCAACGGCCACAGCAACGGCCACTCACACGGCGACCGCCACAGTGTCATCTACGCCAACGGCGTGCTTCAGCTGCATCACACCGACGCCGACCACGACAGCCACGCCGACGCCAGGCCCGTCCGGCCATGACGCACGGCTCACCCGCATAAGTGGTGTGCCGAAAAACGTCCGCCTCTTGCCCGGCGAAGTCGTCGCCGACAGCGGCAGCATCACCGTGGCCAACCAGAGCACTCACTCCGACACGATCGGTGTCTACGTGGACGTCATGGCACCCGCCTACGGCGGCTGCACGCCAAACGGGCGCGTGCTGCAAACGACGGTCACGCTGGCCGCTGAGGCGAAGACAACGCTTTCCGTGCCCGTCAGCTACAGCTGCGCGGACCCCGCCGCCGCCAACAGCCTCAGCTACACCTGGGTCGCCGTCGCCGACCACGGCGGGGACGACCTGGCATCCTGCGGGCCCGGCGCTCTGCAGAGCGTCGCGTGCTTCAACGCGCTCGCGGACGATGATCAAGACTCTAGCGATAACCGCGCGAGCCGCAACGGTCCCAAGGTGGTCGCGCAGTAGGAGACACCGCCGCTTGACACCTTGACAGGCGGCGTAATACTGGGTGCCGCGACGCTCCCCCGTGGGCGCCCGAAGGGAGGGTGAGCGATGAGCTCTCGAACGCTGCTGCCGGCAGTGGCTCTGCTGGCGATTGCGGCATCCGCCGCGTTCCTGCTTTCCGGCCGTCTTACCTCGCACGCCGTCCAGAACCCGACGATCAGTCTGGACATGACCGCGACTGGCAAC
>VBEJ01000170.1 GCA_005882985.1 Chloroflexota bacterium | reverse complement strand
AGGCTGAGGCGCTTGTCGGCCGAGTCGTAGATGTCGCGAGCAGAGGCCCCTAGCCGTGCGCAGACTGCGCGGACGATTGTCCACGAACGTCCGTGTGGTCTCCACGCCGCGTCGCTGCGTTCCGTAGCCTGCTTGACGCTGGTTATGAGTTAGTGTTAAAATAACGCCAAGCGAATGTAACGAGAGCGGGTAGGGACTGGCCCAACAACCCGCCGCCAACCGACTTGAACGGTGGCAAAGCCAGAACCCACGAGGGGACGACATCGGGGACGAGCAGAATACCGCGCCTGCGATATGCTCTCGGCCTTCCCTTGACGGAAGGCTTTTCGTTATTTGGGCCAGAGAGAGGGGCGCAAAAATGACAGAGGCAAACGACGCCACCCACGAGCAGAAGGATGCACTGCGACCTCACTGGATGGACTTCCTTCCCAACCGAAAGGACGGGCTACCCGACGACATCTACTGGCAGGCTGTGCCAATCTGGTGCGGGGAATCCCACGATGCCCTAGCGGAGCGGCTCGGCGAGGAATACGCCTGCGGCTTCGCGTACGGCTTCGAGCGGGGCATCATCATGAGCTTGCTTCGACCCGAATGGGCGCAGGGCTTTTACTTCGAGCTGCGCGAACACTACGCATCCACCCACGCCGAAGAAGACCCGACATCGTGGGGTCGCTGCGCGGACGAGACGGCGGCAGCGATGCCGGTGAGCAGCTATTGCAAGCGCAACGAAACGCCGTTGCGTTAGGGCCGTCGTAAATAAGGGATTGAAAAACCATGTCAATGGAAAGCACGAATACAGTTAGAGTAGCCTTCTATGCGCGTGTGTCTAGGGAGGAGCAGACGACTGGTCGCAACATTGAACAGCAGGTAGCCGAGTTACAGGACAGCCTGCCCAGAAGTAATTGCGTCGTCGGCGTCTACAAGGACGACGGTGTCTCCGGCGTCATCCCGCTTGCGGAGCGGCCAGAGGGAGCGCGGCTCATGACCGACGCGGCAGCGGGACGTTTTGAGCTAGTGCTCGCCACTAGGCTGGACCGCATAGGCCGAAGCGTCCCCGACCTAAGACAAGTAGCCCAACGCCTGTCCAACGCAGGCGTCAGGCTGCAATGCCAGACAATGGTATTTGGGCAGGACTCGATGGGAACGCTGTTTCTAAATGCCCTGGGCATGATAGCCGAATTTGAACGTGACCTCATCAAAGACAGGATGTTGGGCGGTAAGCGGTTCAAGGCAAAGGCGAACGGACGCTGGCCTGGGGGGACAATTCCATACGGATACGGTTACGACAAGGGCGAACCGGGTAAGGACGGTAGGTGGCAGATTGTTGAATTCGAAGCTGAAGTGGTGCGGCGGATATATCAAATGTGTGTCGCTGAAAACGCAGGTGCGAGCATAATCGCCGATGCCCTGACCCGCGAGGGAATCCCAACGCCGAGCGCCGCCCTTACAAACCCCGATTCCCCACGCGCAAAACCGAAATTCCGAGTCGGCAGGACCTGGGAACGCTCGCAGATCGCCCGAATGCTCAGAAACCCAACATATTCTAGCAGGCTGTTCACGGCGGTGGATGGCGAGCGGTCGGATATATCTTCCAGCGCCTTCGTGAAACTGCTCCGAAGCGGAGATTGGCGTAAGACGGGTCTTATCGAGTTGCGAGTACCTGCGATTGTAGATGAGCGTCTTTGGTGGGCCGCGCAGGATTCGTTAGATGCTCGACGGAAGCTTCCGAATCGTCAACACCAGGGGACATGGCCCCTTCAAGCGCGGGTTACCTGCGCCAGTGATGATCGCGGGTTCAAGTGCCGCAGAAACAATAAGAACGGTCCCCGCATATACTCGTGCGCCGCACGGGAAAGACGCGGTCTCAGAGACGATGCGCGGTGCGAAGCCCCCCGTCTGGACGCTGAGCGGCTTGAAGCCGCAGTCGTCTGGTATGTACAGGGGATGCTAATGACACCGAAGGTTGGCCGCGCTGCCGTCGAAGATTACCTGGCTCGGTTGCAGGCGCTACAGGACGAAGCGGGCAAGGGGCTAGAACCAGTCCGTGCAGGGCTGAACGCAGTCGCTGAGAAGGCAAAGAGACTGGAAAACCTGTATGTCTGGGGTCACATTTCGCAAGAGGACTTTCAGCAACAGTATCGTGAGCTAGCGAAGACGCGCGAGACTCTGGAAGACGAGGAGCGCCAGCGACAGTGCCAGATAGATGAATTCGATTCGCGCCGACACGACATCGAACGGATACGGGCTGCGATTGCCGACGACCGAGGCACGATTCGAGAGTCCGATGGAGTTGCGCCGGTTCTTCGACCTGTTCGACATCAAGGTCGTCGTCCACACCCATTATGTCGAAGTGCGCGGCATCTTCCCCAATTCGATTGACCTCAGTCTCTATGAAGTAGACGAAGTTTCTTCGTTGCATAGCCGCTCAGCTTCGCGGCGACACTCGGCCTCATCCTATTAACGCCGCGGCTGGCCGCCGCTTTCCAGGAGCTAGTAAGCCGCAGCCGGCCGATGGCGGAGTTTCCATTCACACAAATGCTGCTCGACGTTGCGACGATGACGCTGGCCGCGACGATTTTCACGATGCCCATAATCGCTATAAATTTCCACCGCGTTTCGCTCGTCGCCCCGGTGGCTAACCTCTTCGCCGTCCCGGCGTTTGTAATCGTTGCTCTGACGTCGGGCCTTGCCGCCGTGACCGCTCTGGTGCTTCCCGACGACGCTATGTTTCTGAGTTGGCTAGCCTGGCCGCCCGCCGCCTACCTCATTGCCGTCATCCGCCTTTTCGCCGGCCTTCCAATTGCAGCGGTCGAACTGCGGGGCGTCCACATCCAGCACGCTATAGCCTATTACACTGTCATCGCAGCCACGGTCTTCTGGCTTGGCCACCGTCCGCTGCCGCAGCTCGCGCGACCGCCGGACACGCCGCGCTCCCGCCCGCCACGCATCGTGCCCGCCGCCGGGCTCGCGCTGCTGGCCGTCCTCACCTGCACACTGCTCTTGCTCGCGGCTTCAGCACCCACGCACGGGCGCCTCACCGTCACCTTCCTCGACGTGGGCCAGGGTGAAGCGATTCTCGTCGAGGGCCCCGCAGGTCATCGCGTACTGGTAGACGGCGGCCCGAGCGGTGAAGCCATAACCTCGGCGCTCGGCCGTCACCTACCGTTCGATGACCGGCGCCTCGATCTCGTAATCCTCACGCACCCCCAACTCGACCACATCGGCGGCCTCCCTACCGTCGTCAATGAATACTCCGTCCGCCGCGTCCTCTCAAGTCCCTCGCAGATCGACAGCGCTGCCTATACGGCGTGGTCTGACGCGTTGCGCCTCAATAACGTCCCCCTTGTTCCGGCAGAGCGGGGACAGACGGTGGACTTCGGCGACGGCGCCCGTCTTCAGGTGATTAGCGAGACCCCATCAGCGGCCCCAGCGAGCCTCAACGATGCTTCGCTTGTTGTCCGCTTGACCATGGGCGGCGTGTCCTTGCTCCTCACCGGCGACATATCGGCGGGCGCCGAGAGCGCCCTCGTCCGCAGCGGCGTCGATCTGAAGACGACCGTCCTTAAAGTCGCCCATCACGGATCCCTGACATCGACATCACCCGATTTCGTAGCACGCACCAGTCCTCTCGCCGGTTCGGCGCTAAACTGTCGTTCCGAGAGGCGGGACTCATAAGTTAGGGGGATACCAAATGCCGGAGCTGCGCCTCACATACGACGCATCCAGCGATACAGCCTATCTCCACCTTGAGAGCGTAAAGCGCCAGATTGGCGACAGCAGGGTCTGCGAAGAGATGGGCGACCCGGTCTCGACCATTATCGACATCGACACGTCCGGCAGGGTGGTCGGCATTGAATTCTTCAATGCCACCAGACGTCTGCCCGTCCACCTGCTGTCCGAGGCGACCGAGGCTGAGTAGTACCGCCTCGGGACAACCATCCAGGGTCCGCGCCGAAGATCAAGGCGCTCTGCGCAGATACGCGACGACGTAGGTCGGCTTCTCGCCGCGCAGCCGTCCGAGGAGGCCTCCCTGCCGCAATTCGGTCATCCCGACAGGCAGCCAGCCGTGCTCGTGGGCTACCCAGATGTCGTCCAGCATGCCCTGCTTGCTCTCGTACTCGCGCTGCACGCGCCGCTCCTCGAGGCCTACCCAGGAGGATTCGCCAGCCCGTGTAATTACCATGCTGCACCTACTTCAAGGACGATGCAGTACGACCGAATCTTGTTACAAGCGCAGACCGGCGAGCGCAAACCGCGCGACTACGCTATCGGAGTCTCCGTCGGTGCTGCCGTCGGAGTCGCGGTCGGACTCGCTGTGGGCGTCTCGGTCGGCGGCGCCGTAGGGGTTTCTGTGGGCATTGGCGTCTCGGTCGGTGTCGCACTTGGTGTTGCCGTTGCTGTGGGCGTTGGCGTCTCTGTCGGTGCCTGTGCCGTCGGAGTCGCGGTCGGAGTCGGAGTCGGCGTCGTCGTCGTTGCCGCTTCGGTCGGCGTCGGCGAAGGCGTGCTCGTCGGAGTCGCCGTCGCTGCGGCTGAGGGGGTAGCGGTCGCAGTTGCTACGGCCTCAGGCGTCGCGGTAGGCGTTGGCACTGACCCCGTCGGCGTGGGCGCGCCGTTGCAGCCGCGTTCCGCCTGCTTCTCCGGACCGTGCGCGGAATGCTCGTTGGCATGAGCGGCGCCGTTCGCGGAGTTTGCATTGGGACAGCCGCCCTTGTCCGCGAAAGACCGTCCTGCTCCAGTCAAGGCGAATCCGGCAACTGCACCAGCGATCAATACTCCAAGCACTATAGCCACCCTCTGGTTCATCAAGACGGCCTCCTGTTCGCGGGCTTTTCGTTGATTTACCCATTATGGGCAGCCGCGTGTTAGGAAGGCGTACAGCACTGGTTCAGATGCGGTGAAGAAAGGGGACCGGTGGTGGCCGAGACGGTAGGGGCTAGCGGTTCTCGCGGTCTCGCCGCAGCGCGACACGGCCGACGTAGAAGGACAGGATTATGGGGATGACGAGAAGGAAAACGGGGGCCCCAAGCGCAATGATGAGGACGGCGCTTACCGAGAACGTCGCGATTGCGGCAAGGATGCCGGGCATCTTGTCGGAGAGCCAGTGACCGACGGACGGATGGGTAGTCTGCACGGCTGCCGTCTAGACTTCCAACGCCGCGTCGCGGGTTGGGCGCGAGATCACGATGGGGCCTCCTCCGTATACGTGGTGGGCAGGAGCCCATCTTTACGTAAACAGCCGGTTACCGTCAAGTAGGCGTGTTAAGGGCAGGTAGTCGCCGGAAGCCGAAGTTGGATGTCGCCGAGGTGCGGAGCTTACGGCCGGCGGAGCGAGAGGAGCCGGCGACTGCCGAGGCCCCCCGCGACCGCGACCAAGCCCAGCCCGGCGCCCGGAAGGATGTACCAGAGCGCGGACGTCCCGCCGTCGTGGGCGGGGAGATAGCCCTCGAACGTCTCCTTGAAGCCGGCGGGGACGGCCCAGAAACCGTACTTGGTCTGCCAGGCGGCGGGCAGGCCGTCGTGGGCGGGGAAGTATGAGATGGTGCCGGCGGGCTGGTGGCCGTCCATGGTGAAGAAGTCAACGGTATAGATGACCTCGGGGTGTGGCTGCGGGTCG
>VBEJ01000002.1 GCA_005882985.1 Chloroflexota bacterium | reverse complement strand
CGTGTGGACCGCCGGCGACGGAAGAGAGCCTGACCCCCGGGATACCTGGTCCTGGTTGGTTTCTTCCCAGCCGAACTGCTTGAGCGCCGCCACGAAGATAAACCAATACTCGAAAGCATTGGGAAAGAGGATCAGAACCGCCCGGTCGCCAGTCAGCTCGAATGCGATAGAGCCCACAAGGCGAAAGGCGTAGAGAGCGACGGCGATATTGCGGGGTGTCGCCTGCCAACGAAGTGCGACTAGCAGAAACGTCGCCATATAGACCTGATCGAGCGACTTGTCGAAACGCTGGTAGTCCTTTACGCCGCCGAGGTCAATCCAATCGCGCAGGAATAGGTCGCTGAGATCGACAAAGATCGCGATGAAGGCGCCGGCGAGCGGCCAGCGGAGCACCGGAAGTGAGCCGGCGACGCGCACCGCTGCGATGATCCACATCTCGGTTGTCATGGAGGGAATTGTAGAGGCAGGAGCTAGGAGCCACGAGGAAGGCGCTCGCTTGCTCTCCTTCCTTGACGTGCGCGTAAAAGTTACGGTATTGTGCAGGCGCCAACGGCCCTTTGACGAAAGGAGCGGCCCATGCCGATGGCACGAGTCGGCGACGCCAACATCGAGTACTACCTGGAGGGCAACGGGCCGCCGCTGCTCCTGATCTCGGGTTTCACGGCCCAGGCATCTGGCTGGCATGGGCCGTTCATACAGCTGCTTCGCCCGCGCTTCCAGGTCATCCGATACTCCCATCGCGGTACCGGGACGAGCGACCGGCTGACCGGCGAGGTCAGCTTGCGCGAGCTGGCAGACGACGCCGCCGGTATTCTGAGCGCACTCGGTATTGATAAGGCCCACGTCCTCGGCGTTTCCATGGGCGGGATGATCGCGCAGGAGCTTGTGCTCCATCACCCGCAACGAGTGGAACGCCTCGTCCTGGGATGCACAACCTGCACTGGTGGTTCGCATTCTCATCGCGAGGGCGGGGCGGTGCCCGCTGCACCGGAGGTTGTCGCTTTACTTACGCCGCAAGAAGGGCTGTCGCGAGAGGATCAAGTACGCCGTGCCTGGCCGGCCATCTCCACGCCGGAATTTATCGAGTTGCATCGCGATGTGCTGGAAGAGAGGCTGCGGCTCAGCCTGATCAACCCGACTCCCATCGAAACGTCGATGCGGCAGATGGCTGCCGTGCAGGCTTTCGACAGCTTCGACCGCTTGCCGAATATCGAGGCGCCGACGCTGGTAATTCACGGTGACCGCGATGTCCTTGTACCAGTCGCGAATGCTTACGTCCTAAAGGACCGCATTCCTGACGCGGAGCTGCACATCGTGCAAGGTGCCGGTCACCTATTCACCTTCGAGTTTCCCGAAGAGTCGGCTGCGACGGTCGTGGAGTTCTTAACGAAGGCGCCGATTCGTGTTTAGAGGGTTCCAAGACTCAGGGAGGGTTTTTCATGACGATGACTAAAGTTGGCGCCCTCAGCATGGAGTACTACGACGAGGGCTCCGGACAGCCGCTACTTCTGATCATGGGTCTCGGCGGTCAAGCGTCGTCATGGGGCGAGCCGCTCCTCGAACAGCTTCAGGCGCACTTCCGTACGATTCGCTTCTCGAATCGGGGAACGGGGGGCACCGACAAACCTCCAGGCGGCTACACCATCCGGCAGATGGCCGACGATGCGGCCGGGCTCATGGATGCCATCGGGCTCGAGCATGGCCACGTGTTCGGCATATCGATGGGCGGAATGATCGCTCAGGAGCTCATTCTCAACCATCCCGAGCGGGTGCAGGGCCTCGTCCTGGGCTGCACGACCTGCGGCCCTGCGCATAGCGTCCCGGTGCCGGCGCAGACGCTTGCGCAGTTCGGGCAGATCATGCAATTGCCGCTGGAAGAGAGGATCGAGCGCTTCTGGGAGATCACGGTGACGCCGGAATTCAAGGAACAGCGCGCTGACTTCCTCAAGCGAATCCTCGAACTCGGAACGGCGACGCCTACGCCGATGGAGACGTTTGGCCTTCAGTTCGCCGCCATCCAGGCGATGGATACGTACGACCGCTTGCCGCAGATCAAGTCGCCGACGCTAGTCATCCACGGCGATCGGGACATTCTCGTGCCGGTGGAGAACGCAGAAATTCTGCACCAACGAATACCCGAATCACGCGTACGGATCGTGCAAGGAACTGGGCACTGTTTCTTCTGGGAGAATCCTGACGAGGTGGTCGAGGAGGTCGTCGAGTTCCTGTCGAAGCTGCCGGTAGGGGCTTGATTGGAGCGTCAAAAGTACGAAAACAAACCTCTAAGCCTGCAAACGGTAGCGGTAATAGGAGCTAAGAGATGCGGTTGAAGGATAAGGTTTCGATTATTACGGGGGCCGCTTCGGGGATCGGGAAGGCCACATCGCTCGTCTTCGCGCGCGAGGGTGCGAAGGTGATGTGCGCGGATGTCAACGCTGGCGGCGCGGAAGCGGTGGCAAGGCAGATCGCTGATACCGGCGGCGAGGCGGAATCGATCAAGGTGGACGTATCCGTCGAGGCGGACGTGAAAAACATGATCTCGCAGACCGTCGCGCGCTGGGGCCGGCTGGACATCCTCTATAACAACGCGGGGATTGGCTACGGCATGCCGGTAACACAGGTCCCCGAAAGCGAATGGGACCGGCTTATGGACATCAACCTCAAGGGCGTCTTCCTCGGCTGCAAGCACGCAATTCCAGAGATGCTGAAGAATGGCGGCGGTGCTATCGTAAGCACAGCCTCCGATGCCGGTTTGATCGGGACCGCGATGCTCTCGCCCTACTGCGCGTCGAAGGGAGGCGTCGTCCTCTTCACGAAGTCTCTCGCTGTCGAGTGGGGCGCGATGGGCATTCGGGTGAACTGCGTTTGCCCGGGGGTGATCCGCACGCCCATCCTGGACCCGTTCCTCCAGCAGGCGCAGGCGATGGGCGCGACCCCGGAGGAATTGTGGGAACGAATGGCTCGGGCCCATCCAGTCGGCCGTGTCGGCGAGCCGGAGGAGGTGGGTCGGGCGGTGGCGTTCCTGGCCTCGGACGAGGCGTCATTCATCACAGGCGTCGCCCTCCCGGTAGACGGCGGCTTCCAGGCGGGACCCCCCGGCGGCTACGGCGCGGACCAGAGGGTCGCGAGCGCCCAGGCTGCGCAGTAGCGCGCATGTAACACGAATGCGCACGGTCGAGCGGGTACGCCGAGTGGATGGTGCGCGGTTGCTAGAAGCGGTGCGCCAGCTTGCGCCTTTAATCAGCAATCACTGCGACGCGGCTGAGCGGGAACGCCGCGTAGCTAAGGCAGTCATCGATGAGCTTGTATCCGCAGGCGTATTCCACATGTTCGTCCCGCGCGTGTTCGGCGGCGGCGAGGTGGACGTCGCGACCGGCGTCCGGATACTGGAAGAGCTCTCGAAGGCGGACGGCTCGACGGGGTGGATAGCGATGATCGGCGCCACTACGGGCATGATCAGCGCCTATCTCCCCGAGCATGTCGCCAGCGAGATCTACCGGCCCGGCACAATCACGGGCGGTGTCGTGGCCCCACGTGGAACCGCCGCGCGGGAGAACGACGGCTATCGAGTGAACGGGACGTGGTCATTCGCCAGCGGTTGCGAGCACAGCGATTGGCTCGCCTGCGCGTGCGTGGTCGAGGGAAGTGATCCGCTGGACGTCCGCATGATGATCCTTCCGGCGAAGGACATCCAAATCATCGACACCTGGTACGTCTCCGGGCTGCGAGGCACAGGAAGCCAGGACATTGCCGTGAAGGACGCCTACGTTCCCAACGGCTGCTCGTTCTCGCTGACCGGCCGACCGGTGCATACGGGCCTGCTTTACGGCTTCTCGCTCATGGGCCTGCTTGCTGTCTCAGTGGGAGCCGTGGCTCTCGGGATTGGGCGCGCGGCGCTTCATGAGATCGGAGAATTGGCCAGCGCAAAGACACCTACCGGAAGGCGAAGGGCCTTAGCCGACTGGAACGTCGCACAGATGGCGATTGCCGAGGGCGAAGCCGCTCTTCGCTCCGGACGCGCGTTTCTCTTCGAGGCCATCGCGGCGATGTGGTCCACGCTCGAACGAGGCGAGGAACCGGCGATTGAAGACCGCGCGCTTGTGCGTCTGGCGGCTTCGCAGGCGGTCCAGTGCTCAGTGCGGGCGGTCGACATCGCGTATAACCTGGGGGGCGGCTCCTCGCTTTACGAGAGTAGTCGGCTGCAGCGACAGTTCCGCGATATCCATGCGCTAACTCAACACATCATGGTGGGGCCGTCCAGCTTTGAAGCCGCAGGGCGGGCGCTGCTCGGGCGGGAGGTGCCGCCTGGCTTTCTGTAGAACAAGCACACGCAGAAAATTGCCGAATCATTGACGACCCAAGAAACGCGTACGGAACGGACTAGCCGGAATGCAGGGCATCGCTTCGGCATACGGCGAGGAAGGAGTTAGCGCCCATGAAATTCGGACTCATCTACGAGCTCCAGCAGCAGAAGCCCTGGGTCGAAAACCAGGAGTACAAGACCTATCACGACGCGCTCGATCAGATTGAGCTCGCGGACAAGGTCGGGTTCGACTACGTCTGGGAGGTCGAGCACCACTTCCTGGTGGAGTACTCGCACTCGTCAGCCCCTGAGGTGTTTCTGGCGGCGGCCAGCCAGCGCACAAAGAACATCCGGATCGGCCAGGGCGTGGCGCTGCTGCCGAACCCGTTCAACCATCCGATTCGAGTAGCTGAACGAGCGGCTGCGCTCGACATAGTCTCGGATGGGCGGCTGGAGCTGGGCACTGGGCGCTCGATTACGGAGCAGGAGCTTGGTGGCTTCGGTATCGACCCGGCAGACTCTCGCCCCATGTGGGAAGAGGCGATCCAGATGATCCCGAAGATTTGGACGAACGAAACGTTCGCCTGGGAGGGCGACTACTTCGTCGTGCCCCCGCGGATGGTCTTGCCGAAGCCGATCCAGAAGCCCCACCCGCCGCTGTGGATGGCCTGTACGCAGCCGGACAGCTTCCGCATCGCGGGATCGAAGGGGCTTGGCGCTCTGTCTTTCGGATTCATCGCGCCGGGCGTGCTGGAGGCCTCGCTGTCGATCTATCGCGACGCGATCTCGGATGCCAACCCGGTCGGCGAGTTTGTGAACAACCAGTTTGCGGCCACCAGCTTCGCCTGTGTCGCACCGACAGACGAGGAGGCGCTGGAGTTCGGCAAGCCAGCCGCCGAGTTCTTTCAGGAAGCGATTGGCATCCTGTTCGTGCCGTGGGCGAAGAAGGCAGATGCGCCTTCCTCGTATCAGTACTACGTGAGCCTCGCACAGATGGCGGAAGAGCGGTTGAAGCAGGACCCCGACGGAGCGTTCCGCTTCCAGGAGCAATGGGACTCGGGGACGCTCTGCATTGGCAGCCCGGAGCGGGTTCGCGACGCTGTTCAGAAGTACGTGGACGCCGGCTGCGACCAGCTGATCGTGATGGTGCAGGTAGGCCGCATCCCCCACGAGAAGGTGATGCAGACAATAAAGTTGATGGGCGAAGAGGTCATTCCTCACTTTCAGAAGGCGGCCACGGCCGGGGCGTCCGCGGTCTAAAGCCAGTAGCGCGCCGCCAGGGCTTCGTGCCCCTACACGAGATCCCCCTCACGGGAGTGGGGATCTCTTCACCGTTGCGGGCGTTGTAACGCTCTTGTTAGGCCACTCGCCGAGCCGTTGACGGGTCCAAGATGCTACTCCGTCTAAAGTTTTATTGGTAAGCGAGTCACGGAGGGAAGGAGGAGGTTTTCATGGCGACGATAGAAAAGTCAATCGATGTCGAGGCGCCGATCTCCACGGTTTACAACCAGTGGACCCAGTTTGAGGAGTTCCCGCAGTTCATGGAGGGCGTCGAACAGGTCACGCAGCTCGATGACCAGCGCCTGCGCTGGGTTGCCAACGTCGGCGGTAAGCGCAAAGAGTGGTATGCGCGCATCACGGAGCAGCTACCGGACGAGCGAGTCGCCTGGACGAGCGAAGGCGGCACGTTCACGTCGGGCGTGGTCACGTTCCACCGGCTAGACGAGAACCGGACGCGTGTAATGCTTCAAATGGAGTACGACCCGGAGAGCATCGTCGAGGAAGTCGGTGACAAGCTTGGGTTCGTAGGCCGGCGCGTCGAGGGTGATCTCAAGCGCTTCAAGGAGTTCATCGAGTCGCGGGGCGTCGAGACAGGCGCTTGGCGGGGCAAGATCGAGCGACCGGTGCCGTAGCGAGATCTAGAACAGAATACAAGACAGAGCCGCTGCCTTCGGGTGGCGGTTCTTTCTATTCCCCAATGGCGCCCCAGGGACCCACTATATCGCCGAGCAGCTGGGTTAGCTCCGGGCAGGCGCGCACGGGAGGAAGCTCCATCACTACCTCTTCACCGTCGCGCTGGCGGATAGAAAGGCGGGCTTCGGCCTGCCCCGTATAGTCCACGAGAGTTGCAAGAAGCGCTCGCAAACGATCTTGGTCAGCCTCTTCGTCGTCGGTTTCCTCGAGCACGATACTCAGGACCGAAGGGCGGGCAGGCGCGGCCGCGGGTCGCGCGGAATTCCCGGCGGCGGAGTTTCCGCCGTTCAGTGCAGGTCTGTCGTTCTTCGTATTGCCGTTCCAGCGTCGCTGCACCGTACTCAACGACCCGTTGTTGGTGAGCAGCTCGTTAAGATCGAAGGACGGATCGCCGTAAAGCGACGCCTTCTGGACCGAGAGCTGCAGCCGGTCGTCCCGCGCCTTAACACGAGCATTGACGACGACGATGTGGCCCGGCTGCCACATTTCCCGGGTCTGCTCCCATGTCTCTGGCCACACCGTCACTTCGACGCTGCCCGTAATGTCTTCTATCTCTGCGGCAAGAAATGCCCGGCCGTCGCGGGTGCTAAGGGAACGCATGCCAGAAACGACACCCCCGACAACGAGGTCGCGGCCCGACAACTCAGCGTTGATTTCGACGAGGCCGCAGCTGAGGACACCGCGCAGCTCTTGAGCGACGTGGGCAAAAGGGTGCTCCGAGAGGTATATGCCCAGTAGCTCCTTCTCCCAGGTCAGCTTCTGTTGCTGGGTGGCTTCAGGCGCGGGTTCTAGCTCGGGCCCATGGACCGGCGGCCCATCCACGGCGATTAGGTCGAAGAGCGATGTCTGCCCCGATTCGCGCTGCTTCTGCTCTTTTTGGGCGTACCCGATTAGTCGATCGAGGTTCGCCAGGAGGGCAGCGCGCTCGGTAAGCGTATCGAACGCGCCTGCTTTGACAAGGCTTTCCAGCGCGCGCTTGTTCAAGTGGCCGCTGTCGACCCGTTCGAAGAAGTCTTGAATCGTTTGGAACGGCCCACCGGCACCTCGCGCTTCGATGATTCCGCGCGCGATGCCCTCTCCCACGTTCTTCACGCAGGCGAGACCGAAGCGAATCGGCTGCTTGCCGTCTTCGGCGCTTCCCAGCGAGAAATTTGCGGCGCTGCGGTTCACGTCGGGTGGCTCGACAGGGATGCCTGCGCGCACGCACTCGGCATATGCCTCCGCGACGCGCTGCTGTCCGCCCGCCATCATCATGACGGCCGTCATGTATTCAGCCGGGTAATTCGCCTTCAGATAGGCCGTCTGGTAGGCAATGGTTCCGTACGAAACTGCGTGGGCTTTGTTGAAGGCATAGCCCGCGAACGGCTCGATGAGATCATATATCTGCTTAGCTTCCTCATTTGTATATCCCTTGTCGGCCGAGCCCTTAAGAAAACGCTCCTCCTCAGCACGCATCATGGCGCGGACCTTCTTGCCCATTGCCTTGCGCATAACGTCGGCCTGGCCCAGCGAGTAGCCGGCGAACTTCTGGGCGATGAGGAGCACCTGGTCCTGATAGACGATCACGCCGTAAGTCTCGTCAAGGACTTCAGAGAGGTCCGGATGCGGATAGTGGACTTTCTCAAGCCCGTGCTTGGCATGAATGTAGGTTGGGATGTGCTGCATAGGGCCGGGCCGGTAGAGCGCCACCATGGCCGCGAGGTCCTTGATCGAGGATGGTCGCAACTCCTGCACATACCGGGTCATCCCGCCGGATTCGAGCTGGAACACTCCGAACGTCTCTCCCCGGGCGAGCATGTCATACGTCCTGGAGTCTCCATCCGGCAGGTGCGAGACATCAAGCTTCGTACCATGGACCTGCTCGATCACATGGACGGCGGTGCCGAGTATCGTCAGGTTGGTAAGGCCCAGGAAGTCCATCTTTAGCAGACCCAATTCCGCGACATCCCACATACCGAATTGCGTGGTGGGCAGCGAGTTCGGGTCACCGGAAGAGGGTCGCTGAAGCGGCAGGAAGTTGACGAGCGGTTCGGGAGCGATCACTACGCCCGCCGCGTGAGTACTGGCATGGCGGGCAACGCCTTCCAGCTCACGGGCGGTATCGATCAGCTTGGCGATCTGCTCGTCCGCCTCGTACAATTCCTTGAACTCCTGGCCCTCCTCGAATGCCTTCTCGATCGTCATCGTCCCAAAAGAGGCTGGCATGGTGGGCACGAGGCGGGCGACCCGGTCGACATCCGCATAGCTCATTCCCAGTGCCCGACCGACATCGCGAATAGACGCTTTGGCGCCTAGGGTCCCGAAGGTAATGATCTGGGCGACGCGGTCGTGCCCGTATTTCTCCGCGGCGTAATGGATCATCTCGTCGCGGCGGTCTTCGGCGAAGTCCAGGTCAACGTCGGGCATCTCACGTCGCTCGACGTTGAGGAAGCGTTCGAAGACTAGCCGGTGTTCAAGCGGGTCGATATCCGTCACGCCGAGAACGTAGAGAATGATGGAAGCCGCGGCGGACCCGCGCACGGCCATGAGGATGCCGCGCTCCCGTGCCTCTCGCGCGAAGTCGTGAACGACGAGTATGTAGTCGGCGAACCCGGTCTGGCGAACAACATTCAGTTCATAATCGAGGCGGTCCCGCGGCTCCCGGGACGCATCAGAGTAGCGCCGGGCGAGGCCCTCCCCGCAGAGACGGGCGAGATGCTGGTCGGCGGTCTCCTCTGGCGGGACTCCGGCGCGAGGAAGTCTAACCACCCCGAACTCGAGCTTCAGGTCGCACATTTCGGCGATTCGCCACGTGTTATCGATCGCGTCCGGGTGGTCTGGAAAGAGGGCCCGCATCTCATCCTCGGACCTCAAGTAGTAGCAGGAGGGGTCACCGGACATCTTCATGCGGACCTCTTGCTGCACGGTCGAGTTCGTCCCGATGCAGAGAAGGACGTCCTGGAAGGGCGCGTCGTCCGGCTTAACATAGTGAAGGTCGTTCGTCGCGACGACAGGGATGCCTGTCTCCCCGGCCAGTCGGAGGAGTCCCCGATCCAGCGGTTCGTGTTCGGTGATGCCGTGCGATTGGAGCTCGATGTAGTAATCCTCGCCGAACACCTGCCTGTAGTAGCGAGCTGCCGTTACGGCCACATCGAAGCGACCGTCGAGTAGATGGCGCGAAACCTCACTCGTAGCGCAGCCGGAGAGGGCGATTAGGCCGTCATGGTGAAGCTCGAGGAGCTCTCGATCCATGCGGGGCTTGTAATAGTAGCCCTCGAGGTGGGCCTTCGTAGAGAGGGCGAGGAGGTTGGCGTAGCCGGCGTTGTTCTTCGCGAGCAGCGTCAAGTGATATGGCTGCTTGTCACCCGGCTCGCGGGAGTGGCGTGAGCCCTGCGCGACGTAGGCCTCGATTCCAATGATTGGCTTTATGCCACGGGCCCTCGCCTCTTTGTAGAACTGGACGGCGCCATAGAGTACGCCGTGGTCGGTGAGCGCGATCGCTTCTTGCCCCAGCGCCTTCGCACGGTCCATCAGCTCTGGAATGCGAGAGAGGCCATCGAGGAGCGAGAACTCGGTGTGGGTGTGTAGATGGGCAAACATCTACGGTGAAGGGGAAGGAAGGGGAAAGGGGGGTTGGGTTGAGCGCTTAACCACCCGCATCGGGAGACGAATCCATTATAGGGTACAGGACCGCTTGGCCAAGCAGGATGGGCTCGGGATCCAACTGCGATTTTGTGGATGAAGAGGAGTCGAGAACCCCGCTACTCGCACACTTGAGCGAACGCCCGGAACAGGGCGAGCGAGTCCGGATGCATTTCTGGGCGCTCTGGGTGCCACTGTATGCCCATGACCCACCGACGATCTGTGCTTTCCATCGCTTCGACGAAACCGTCAGACGAACGCGCGGTCGCTCGGAGGGATGGCGCGAGACTCTCTTCTGTCACCCCTTGATGGTGGCGCGAGTTCACGCGAAGCGTGCGGCCCTCCCCGTAAACACCCGAGAGGTGGCTAGAGCCATCGACGGCCACGTCATGCCAGTTGGATGTACCGTCTTCCTGCCAGCGGTGTGCGTTGCTCTCGATGTGCTGCAGCAGCCTACCGCCCAGTGCCACGTTAAGCAGTTCGTGACCACGGCATATGCAGAGGACCGGCAGGTCGCGCTCTAGAGCCGGCCGAAGCAGTTGGAGCTCCTCGGCGTCACGTTTACGATTGGGCCTATCCGTGAGCGGACCCCGCGTTTCTCCGTAGAGCCGCGGATCGACGTCAACGCCGCCCGTCAGCAGTAGGCCGCGGACGTTATCGGGCAGTTCGTCGCCCTCGACGACGAGGTAGCGAGCGCCTCCCGCTTCCAGCGCGTCAAAGTAGAATTTCGTACGCTCCCAGGTGGGCGCGCGCCAGTGTGGGACGGCGACTAGGGGACCTTCCCTCATTGGCAAATCGTAGCGAACAAGCTAGCGGGCCAGCAACCCGCCCGGGCAGGAAACCACGGAAGCCGGTGCTTCCGGGCGACCTGGCATCTCAGCTCTCCTGGTGGCGGGCGAGAATAAGAAGGAACTCGTAGACGAGGTTGGCCGCGAGCAGGGCCGTAATCTCGGCGGAGTCGTAAGCGGGTGCAACTTCGACAATATCGAAGGCGACCAGGCTCATGCCGCGGAGGCCACGAACGAGCTCGACGATCTCGCGGCTCGTAAGGCCTGCCACTTCCGGCGTGCCGGTTCCTGGCGCAAACGCCGGATCGACACAGTCGATATCGAGAGACAGATAGACAGGGTGGCCCACCACACTCTGAATCCTCTGCAGAGTGGCCTCAACACCCTGACGGGCGAATTCGTCGCAAGTAATCACCTTGAAGCCGGCAGCCCTGACCTCGTCAAGAATACCGGCCGATACTGAGCCCCGAATGCCGACCTGGACCGAAGCGCCGGCGTCGATCAGGTCTTCCTCCAAAGCGATGCGGAAGACGGTGCCATGATGGATAGGCCTCTTGCGGTCGGACGGCGGCCAGAAGTCCGGGTGCGCGTCGAAGTGGACGAGCGAGAGCCGCCCGTGCTTGGCCGCGCAGGCGCGGAGCACCGGAAGAGTTGTCGAGTGGTCGCCACCCAAAACTACCGGAAAGACGCCGGCGTCGAGGATGGGGGCGACCTGAGACTGCAAGTGCGCCACCGTCTGGTCGATGTAACCGGGAAAAACGTCCAGGTCGCCGTAGTCGATTACCCGCAGGGTGTCGAAGGGTGGTTCGAGCTTGTCCGCCTCCCAATGATGGGGACGAAGCTGTCCGGACGCGTCGCGGATCGCGCGAGGGCCGAACCGGGCGCCGCTGCGGTAGAGCACGGCCATATCCATCGGCACGCCGATGACGGCGACATCCGCCAGCGAGAGATCACGAGTGACAGGACAGCGCGCGAAGGTGTAAGCGCCGCTATAGCGTGGGCCGCGCTGCCACTCAGCGGGGTAGAGTCGGCCGGGGTCCTGGCCTTTACTCACGCGGCGGATGATAGCAATTGCCGGTCGGATCAGCTATTCGTCTTCGTGATCGTCCGCGTCTTCGACCACGATGGGTGCTTCGTCGGGGTTAAGCTGAAATTCCCGGATGGTTCCGTCTTGCTCTTCCCCATCTTCTGCCGCCGCCCATTCGTCGTCGCTGTCCTCGAAATATCCTTCGTCGTCGTCGGCATCCCGGCGGAGAAGGCGGCCTTTGACATAGGGACGAAACGTCTCGGTCACTGTAGGCGGGAAGGAGAGCTTCCCAGTTTGCGAGCTGTGCTGAAACGTCTCGCGTATGAAGAGCCGTACCCCGTTCCCGTCAAGCCCGGAGATAGCAGCGATGTACTCGTTGCCGCCGTCCATGAGCTTGGTGAGACGCTGGCTCAGCCGCCGCTCAACCTCGCCGACATACTCGCCGGCCATGCTCTGGATGACGAGCGAGCCGTTCTGGCGCGCGAGGTTTACCTGATCGCCGGCGGTCATCCGCGCAGCGATCTCCATGTTTGGCCGCACCAGCACGGTTACGCCCGTCTTGCCCGTCTCTTCGATGAACATTTGGGGGGAAAGCTTCTGATTCGCCGGACGCGGGGCAGCTTCCTGTTCGCTGAGGCTGGCAAGCCGTGTCAGGTTCTTGCGGGCGATTGAATTCAGCTGGTCGATTTCGAGAGCCTTCATGTAGGCGTCTCTGGCCTCGGGGTACCGTCCAAGCTCGGTCATCGCTTTACCTAGACGGTTGAAGGCATCCACGTCGGTCGGGAAGGACTCGATGATCTCCCGGTTGAGCTGAGCAGCCTCACTCCATTGTCCCTGGAGGGCAAGCTGAATGGCATGTTCGGCGTACTGTTTCTTTGCTCTTGCTCTATCTTCTGTCTGGAAAACCATCTTCTGTGTCCCTCTTCTTTTAGGATTCGCGCCGCATTCTATCGATGAGATTTGGCATCTGCAATACGCTGTTGGTTACATCATGTTTATAACGTCAAGGAATAATGTTGGTTCCCGGCTTCTGTCGTAAGACGCCATGTCCCGGCACATTGTTACCGCTCTGCAATGCTCGTAGGCCGACTGGCGTCCGCAGCCCCCGCTTCGGCAAGCACGGGGCAACTCGGTGGGGCTAGCTGCGTTCGAATAGGAAGCATGCTATCAACGTAATACGACGGGCAGAGGAATCGAGATCGGCAGCTTTCGCCAGCGTAAAGTGGTCGGGGTGGGCGGATTCGAACCGCCGACCTCACGGTCCCGAACCGTGCGCTCTAGCCTGACTGAGCTACACCCCGACAGATGTTTCCATTCTACCCGACCACACGAATAGAGTTCCGGTTTAATCCTTGACGCTTCAGACTCCTGATCCGATCCCATCCGGTGCCCAGGTCGAGCAACACCCTGTGGCGGAGGCTCGCCGGGGACTACTCTTCAACGTCAACGTTGTCTTTGTAGCGCAGATCGCGATATATGGGCTGGCCTTCTGTCTCCGAGTCGTGCTCGCGCGTGGGCTGGGCGACGAAGGGCTAGGCACGTATTCGCTGTTCTTCGTCGCCGTACTGGTCGCCGGCGGAATCGCTAACTTAGGGGTCGGCCTCGGAAACATCTATTTTCTCAACAAGGGGGACTATGCCCACGACGAGCTGCTTTCGGGCAGCATCTTCGTGCTCGGCGCTTCATCCTTGGCGGCGTGGACCTTCCTCTTAATGTATGCCATCATTCTGGAGCCGGATCTATTCGTCTCAGGGCGATCGTATTGGCTCTACGCAGCCGCCCTGCCGTCTGTCGTCGGCTATGTACTGCTCACGTCGTTCCTGCACGGCAGCAGCCGCTTTGGCGCTCTCAGCGCGGTAGCCGTCGCTCAGGGACTCTTTGGCGTGGCGGTGGTTGGAGTCCTGTACGTTCTCGACGAGCTGGACATCTTCAGCGCATTGGCTGGATGGGTATCGTCGTTCTTGCTGGCTGATGTCGTTGCACTCTTCCTGGTCGGCTTCGACCGCATCGATTTAGAACG
>VBEJ01000037.1 GCA_005882985.1 Chloroflexota bacterium | reverse complement strand
GCGCGAGGCCGGTCACGCTCAGCCGGTCGGCGTCTCGCACGACCGGGACGAGCAGTCCGCGCTCAGTCGCAACGGCGATGCCGAGGTTGACGCGCTTGCGAAGGATGATCTTGTCCTCGGCCCAGGAGGCGTTCAGGTACGGGTGCTCGAGCAGCGACTGGGCGACAGCGTGGGCCATAAACGGCAGGTAAGTGAGATCGACGCCGTGGCGCTGGTGGAACGCTTCTTTCTGTGCGTTGCGGAGCGCTACGAGCCCGGTCACATCCGCTTCTACCACCAGCCAAGCAGCTGGGGCACTGAACGCGGCCGCCGTCATGCGCTGTGCGATCGTGCGACGGATGCCCGTAACCGGCACGGTCTCTTCGTCGGCGCCCGGTTTGGCGGGCGTAGCAGGCGCGGGCCGTTCCGCGGTCGCCACGGCGGGCGCACCGGATGCGGCTGCGCGCACGTCCTCCTCGACAATCCGCCCGTTCGGGCCGGTCCCGGTCAGTTGTGCGAGGTTCACGCCCAGCTCTTCGGCCAACTTCCTAACTCGCGGCGTCGCCCGAGGTCGGTCTCCAGGCCCGTCGCGGCCGTCTCCACTCGAGGGCTCGCGCGCAGGCGCCTGCTGCCGCTCAGCCGCTGGCGCGGCCGCTGCAGCCTTCTGGGCTGCCGGAGCCGCGGAGGCTTCTTCGTCCGTTGGCACGGGAGAAATGTCAGCAGGCACCTCACCCGCTGCTGTCTCCAGCCGCGCGAGCTCGGCACCCACAGGGATCGTGGCGCCTTCCTGGGCGAGAATCTCCGTCAGCGTGCCGGAAACAGGGCAGGGCAGTTCGACATTGACTTTGTCGGTATTGATCTCGACGATTGGTTCGTACTTCTCGACTTTGTCGCCGGGCTTCTTGAGCCAGCGCTCGATCGTGCCCTCGGTGACCGTTTCGCCGACCTCCGGCATCGTCAGGGTGAACGGCATGCGGGGCCTCCCTTGTTAGTAGGCGGCGAGCTTGCGAATGGCTTCCGCGATCTTCTCCGGGTTCGGTAGGATGTACTCCTCGAGTATGCCTGAATACGGCGAGATCGGCACGTCCGGCGAAGCAACTCTCGTCACCGGCCCATCCAGGTATTCGAACGCGTCCTGGGCGATCGTGGCCGCAACTTCGGCCCCGAACCCGCCGGTGATGTTGTCTTCGTATACGATGAGCGCCTTGCCGGTCTTTTTGACTGACTCGAGAACGCGCTCCTTGTCCCACGGTGACACCGTCCGCAGGTCGATGACTTCCACGCTCGCGCCGTTCTCTTGCTCGACGGTCTCGGCGGCTTTCAGCGAGTGGTGAGTCATCATTCCATAGGTGATTAGCGAAATGTCGGTGCCCTCGCGTTTAGTTTCTGCCTGGCCAATCGGGATCGTGTAGTCTTCGTCCGGTATATCCTGGCGAAAAGCTCGATAGGCCTTCTTGTGCTCGAGAAAAATAACTGGGTTCGGGTCGCGGATCGCCGACTTGAGGAGTCCTTTGGCGTCATAGGGCGAGGCCACGCAGATAACCTTCAAGCCCGGCACGTGTGCGTAGAACGCCTCAATGCTCTGCGAATGGTATGGCCCGCCGTGGATGCCTGAGCCATACGGGGTGCGGACGACAATAGGGCAGCTCCAGGTGCCGTTCGAACGGTAATGCAGGCGGGCGGCCTCGCTCACGATCTGGTCGAAGGCCGGATGGCTGAAATCGGCGAACTGTATCTCCGCGATCGGGATGATCCCATTCAGCGACGCGCCGATCGCTGCGCCAACAATGCACGACTCGGCCAGCGGCGTGTCCATGCAGCGGTCCTCACCGAATTCAGCAACGAAGCCTTCAGTCGCGCGGAAGACGCCGCCTTCGCCGACATCTTCGCCCATCACGATTACGCGGTCGTCGCGCTTCATCTCTTCGAACATCGCGTCGCGGATGGCTTCCACCATCGTTTTCTCAGGCATGAGTCAATCCTCCAAATCGGTGCTGCTGAAGGGGCAGGCGCGATCGCTTTCGACCATGCTTCGACCAAGCTCAGCACGAACGCAAAGATGCATCTTAGGACCTCTCTTCTTCCACGAAGACATGTCGCAGAGCCGTCGGCGCTTCGGGCTGTGGCTCCTGCTCGACCTGATCGGTAGCCGCGTCCACTTCGTGGTTCACGCGATCGTTGATCTCCTTCTCGGCGTTATCGTCGAGAACGCCCAGCTCCTTGAGTTGATGCGGGAACGCCGCGACCGAGTCTTTGGCGGACCACGCCTCTACCTCTTCGCGAGTTCGATAGCGACGGTCATCGTCATCGCTGGAGTGCGGCATCAAGCGGTAGGTTTTCGCCTCTATTAGCGTCGGACCTTCGCCGGCGCGCACCCGCTTGACGGCCTCGGACATCGCCCCGTAGACGGCAAGGACATCATTTCCGTCCACACTAACGCCCGGAAAGCCGTAGCCCTGCGCCCTGATCGAGACGTTTTCGATAGCGGCCTGTTTCCGCCACGGGACGGAGATCGCGTAGTTGTTGTGCTCGCAAACGAAGATCACCGGCAACCGCTGGACGCCCGCGAAGTTCATCGACTCGTGCCAGTCGCCTGTGCTGGTGGAGCCGTCGCCCGAGTACCCGACGGCTATCTCGTCCAATTTCCGCAGTTTAGCGGCGAGCGCTGCGCCCACGGCATGTGGAAGCTGAGTGGCGATAGGAGCACTCCCGCTGACGATGCGCAGGCCGAGGTGGCTGAAGTGGGACGGCATGTTCCTGCCCCCGCTGTTGATATCATCGCGCCGCGCAAAGAAGCCCCGCAGGATGTCGACCGGCGTCATCCCGATCGTTACGGCGACAGCCACGTCACGGTAGTACGGGAACACCCAGTCGACGCCGGGCCGCAGCGCGAACGCGGAGCCGACTTGGGCGGCCTCGTGGCCCTCGCCGCTGAACGTCATCGGCCCCTTGCCCATGCGCTGGAGGATGCGCTGGCGGACGCTAAGCGCTCGAGCGAGCAGCATCTTCTCGAGCATCTGGAGAAGCTGCTTTTCCGTCAGGCCGTGTGTTTTAATGGCCTCTTTGATCGCGGTCATCTCGTTGATGCGCCTCTTCCCGTTCGCTTCGTTGAATTAGTCTTCCACGAATACATGTGTTAGGGCCGATTCCGGCTTAGGCGTCGGCGCGCTCTCAGCCTCTTCGGTCGCCTCGTCAACCTCCCGCGCGGCCTGCTCGTGGAGCCCGTCGAGCTTACGCTCATCCGCCACGTTGTATTCCTTGAGCCAGCCGCGGTAGCGGACGAGCGGATCCCGGGCGGTCCACTGCTCGACTTCTTCCCTCGAGCGGTAGCGCCGGTCGTCGTCATCGCTGGTGTGCGGCACGAGGCGATACGTCTTCGCTTCGATCAGCGTCGCGCCGTCTCCTCGTCGCGCGCGCTCGATGGCGTCCTTGGCGGCGGCGTAAACAGCGAGCACATCGTTCCCGTCCACTGTCACTCCGGGAAAGCCATAGCCCTCGGCGCGAGTGGAAACGTCCTCGACCGCGAACTGTTTCCGAGTTGGGACGGAGATCGCGTACTGGTTGTTCTCGATCACAAAGATTACCGCGAGCTTGTGTACGCCCGCGAAGTTCATCGCCTCGTGGCAGTCTCCCGTGCTCGTCCCGCCGTCGCCCGTATACACGATGGTGACCTCGTCGAGGCCGCGGAGCTTCGAAGCGAGCGCGATGCCGGCGCCATGCGGGAGATGGGTCGCCACGGGCGCGGAACCGGACACAATCCGTAGATGCGGGTCGCTGAAGTGCGAGGGCATGTTCCGCCCACCGCTGCTGATATCGTCGGCGCGCGAGAGGTGCGCGAGCAAGAGGTCCCGCGGTGATTGGCCGATCGTCAACGCGACGCCAATATCTCTGTAGTACGGGACTACCCAGTCGTATCCTGGCTTCAGAGGGAACGCCGTGCCGACCTGAGTTGCCTCGTGACCTTCGCCGGTGACAGCGAACGGCCCTTTGCCCATGCGGTTAAGCATTCGCTCGCGCTGGCCCACTGTACGCGCCAGCAGCATCTTGTAATAGATATCGAGCAACTGATCGCCGCTTAACCCCGCTGCCCCCTGTATCTCCTTTACGGAGACCACTTTAATCGCCTCCCTCTACCAGTAGATGCTGATTCCCGCCGAAAGCTGCGCCGCTTCTCCTAGCGCTTCGCTCAGACTTGGATGTGGGTGGATGCTCGATCCTATCTCCCACGCCGAAGCTTCGATGAAGCGAGCGAGCGCGGCTTCCGAAATCAACTCGCCAGCGTGGTTTCCGATGATGTGCGCTCCCAGGAGGTCTCCCGAGTCAGCGTCGTACACGACTTTTGCGAAGCCGTCTGGCTCGTCTTCTATTAGCGCCATCGCGTTGTTCCGAAACGAGTAGCGCTGTGACTTCGCGTTGAGTCCCGCTGCCTTCGCCCGCTGCTCAGTCATGCCCACCGAGGCCACTTGCGGATGGCTGTACGTGACGCGCGGGACCCGGTTGTAGTCCAGCTTTTCGGCTTGCTTCCCGGCGATGGCTTCGGCGGCGAGAAAACCTTCCGCGGATGCGACGTGCGCGAGAAGCAGACCGCCGATGGCGTCGCCGACTGCATAGACGGACGCGCCCGCCGTCCGATAACGGTCGTCCACTTGCACCCAGCCGCGCTCCACCTTGACGGCGGTCTTGTCGAGGCCAAGGTTGTCGATGACAGCTTCGCGTCCGACGGCCGAAAGGACGACCTCGGCCTTGAGAGTCTTCGACTTGTTCTCGTGCTCCACGGTTAGCTCCACCATGCCGTCATAGCTTCGTGTCTTATCAGGTAAGACGCGTGCGGAGGTCAGCACGTTGACACCGCGGGCGGCGAGAGACTTAGCGAGTGTCTGCCCTAGTGCCGCGTCCTCGAGCGGAACAATGGTTGGCATCATCTCGATAAGTGTTACTTCGCTGCCAACGTCCGTGTAGAACGAAGCGAACTCTGCGCCCACGGCACCCGCCCCAACGACCAGGATCGACTTCGGAATCCTTTCGAGCTGAAGGAGGTGATCGCTGTTGAGAATGCGCTCGCCGTCCACCTCCATCCCGGGGATGTCTTTCGGACGCGAGCCAGTCGCGATGATCACATTCTTCGCGGTGAGCGTGCGGCCGTTGACCGCGACCTGCGCGGGAGATAGGAGCTTTGCTTCGCCCTCGATGATCTCGATCTTGTGTTTCAAAATCGTGGAGCGGAGGCCTTTGTGCAGCGTCTCGACGACCTGCTTCTGGCGGGCGATTACGGTTGGATAGTCGAGAGAGATGTTGTCGACGCGAACGCCCAGCGCCGACGCCCTACGCACGCGCTCAAGAAATCCGGAGCTTTCGAGCCAGGCTTTGGTCGGAATGCAGCCGCGGTGCAGGCAAGTGCCGCCTACTTTGTCCCGCTCGATGAGTGCCGCCGTTAGGCCTAGCTGCGTCGCGCGTATCGCGGCAGTATAGCCGCCGTTCCCACCCCCTACGACTACGAGATCGAACTCGTCCACTACCTGCCTTGCGCTAGTCGCCAAGGGCGATACTAGTCCTTTCAATTACAGAAATAAGCATCGCCTATTAAACATTATCCCCGCGCTTCGAGAAGGCGTCAAGTCGGCGAGAAGGGCTGGCTCGGCATTAGCTGGCCGCCGGAGTACGGCGGGAGCGGGCGCCCGATCCGCGAGCAGTTTATCGTAGACAAGGAGATCGCCCTCCACGGCGGAAACGCCAGCGACGCGCTCACCCGCTGCATCATCGCGCCGATGATCATTGCGGCTGCGAATGAAGACCAGAAACGGCGTTACTTGCCGGGCATGGCCCGCGGTTCTATCACTGCGTGCCTCGGCTACTCAGAGCCCGGCGCCGGATCCGATTTCGCCTCGCTCCATACCCGCGGGGTTCGGGACGGCGACGATTACATCATCAACGGAAGCAAGATTTGGACAAGCGGCGCCGAATCGAGCGAGTACTGCTGGCTGGCCGCGCGCACAGATGGCGAAGGCACGAAGCACGCCGGAATCAGCGTCTTCATGGTGCCAATGGACGCGCCCGGTGTCGAAGTCCGCCCGATTGTCAACCTGCTCGACAAGGCCTGGTTCAATGAAGTTGTCTTCGAGGACGTGCGGGTTTCGGCCGCAGACCGGATCGGCGGCGAGAACGAGGGTTGGCGCGTCCTGACCTCCGCGCTTGGCCTGGAGCGCATCACTGTCTACCGTGCGTACGTCCACTGGCGCACGATTGTCGGGATGGTCCGCTGGGCGAAGATTCACGGAGATTGGGGAAGCGCTTGGGACGACGCGGTCTGGCGAAACCGGATCGGCCAGCTGCGGACGGAGTACGAGGTGGCCGAACTCCTCCTCTGGAGCGCGATACAGCTGCACGAGCAAGCCGTGGACTACCGCGCGCAGTCGGCAATGGTCAAGCTTTTCAATACCGAGTTCGCCCAGCATCTCTACGAGGCGGCGGTGGCCCTGATGGGCCCCTACGGACTCGTGCGGGAGGACTCTTCGCTCGCGCCGTTTGCAGGAGCAATGTCCCATAACTTCCTCTCCGCTGTCCAGGATACGATCGGCGCCGGGACATCAGAGGTGCAGCGAGAGATCATCGCCCTGCGGGGGCTCGGACTGCCGCGCGGCTGAGTTCAGGACTCGAGAGCGGCTTTCAACCTTTCGAGCGACGCCTCGATCTCGTTCTGATAGACGCGGTTCATCATGAAGACATCCATGAACCTCCCGAGCGGGCCCAGAGGCGGCCGGTAGTTCACATTCCACTCCACGAGGGTGCCGTTGCCTGCGGGCGCGAATTGCATCGTCTCTTCCTGCGACATTCCGCTCACGCTGCGCCGGGCGAATATCTCGCCGGGGTTGTAAGCAGTCCAGAGGTTCTCGGCCTTCGTTGATCTTGGCCCGACCTTGAAGACCGTCCGGTCCCTAGTCCCCGCGCTCTTTCCGTCGCCCGACGTTATCAGCCCCTCCTTCACAAACGTCGTCCAGTCGGGCTGTCTGCTGACATCAGTGGCGAGCGCAAATACATGCTCTCGCGGTGCGTCTATCTGTATGGACTTCGCTACGCGGGCCAAGGCAACCTCCGATTTCAGAATGCTGAGGTGACGCTAACGCCATGCGAGGCGTCGGTCAAGATCGGCCTTGCAGAGGGCTTGGGCGCAAGTATAATGTTTAGGACAAGAGCGGAAGTGGCTCAGTGGTAGAGCACCTCCTTGCCAAGGAGGGGGTCGCGGGTTCGAATCCCGTCTTCCGCTCCATTTGTTTTGTTAGGCAACCTGGGCGTCCCCCCTGATGCTTGGCTGGAAGCTGCTCGCGATTCCCGGTGCGTTCGTTTTGGCCGGGCTTTCGTACGTTATCTATGACACGTTTCTCGAGACAAGCAGCTCTGAAGAACAGGCTGCGGTCAAGGTTTCCGCGACCCCTAGCGCCACGGCCCTGAGGACGCGGTCGCCGACACCTGCCCCGACCCCACCGCCTGCTACGCCCAGCCCCCCGCCAACCCCAGGCGACGCAGTCCTCGTCGGCGCCGGCGACATCAGTTCCTGCACCCAAGAGAACGACGACCGGACGGCCATGCTGCTTGATGCTGTCGTTTCGGGCGCCGGCGGCGAGGTCGCAGTGTTCACGGTGGGGGACAATGCTTACGAGTACGGCACCCTCGAAGAGTACCAACAATGCTATGACCCAACGTGGGGGCGTCACAAGGAAAGGACGCACCCGGTGGCGGGTAATCACGAGTACGCCACGGGCAACGCCGAAGGCTATTTCTCGTATTTCGGCGCAGCCGCCGGGGACCCAGGACAGGGCTATTACAGCTACGACGTTGGCGCCTGGCACGTTGTCGTGCTCAATACCAGCAATCACTGCCGTCTCATCCTCTGTGACGAGGCATCGCCTCAAGTTTCGTGGCTACGAGCCGACCTGTCCGCCCATCGCAACCTGTGCACCCTGGCGATCTGGCATGACCCGCTCTTTAGCTCGGGGCGCGTGCACGGAAATTCCGAATATGTTCAGCCGTTCTGGGATGCGCTCTACGCATCCGGCGCCGACGTGGTCGTGAACGCACATGAGCATAACTACGAACGCTTTGCTGCCCAGACACCGGCCGGTGACCTGGACCAGGAGCACGGCATTCGGGAGTTTATCGCCGGCACCGGTGGCGAGAGCCACTATCGGACGGGGCCCTTTCTGCCGAACAGCGAGACCGGTGATGGGAACTCGTTTGGAGTGCTAAAGCTGACCCTGCACGCAGCGTCCTACGACTGGGAATTCATTCCGGACGAGTATAGCGATTTTCGGGACTCAGGCAGCGGTGATTGCCACGGCGCCCCACCCAGCTGAAAGCGACTGCGAACTCTCGCCCGCAGCCTCAGAAGCGATGACGCCGGCCCAAGCCGACGATGAGCGCGGTTATCAGCAGCGCCAGCAACACGATCAGGAATAGCTTGGTGATGAAGACAGCAAGACCCGTGAAGAACAGAAACAACAAGACCAGAAGTACGATTAGGAACACTACTCGAGGGTCCACTTCTAAGCCACTACCATCTCGGGCATTGCTTCTTCGGACACGTCCCACACCGACCAGTGGCCCGTTACCCAGCATTCCGGCGTGATCGAGAACTTCTGAAACCACCAGCGCCGGCGCTCAGCCAACGCGCGTTGCCGCTCCTTCGGCAAAGCCAGGAACTCCACCGGGTGCCGTTGGCGGCTCTTTCCCTCACGGTCCATTTCACGTTGAAGCGCCTGCATTACAATCTGCACATGCTGGTGGGGCATCTGCACATCAGGGATGCATGGATAGTACGAGGAGGTGAACGCCTGCCCCGCCTCGGAGGCAAGGATGTCGGCCAAGTCCTGCAGCATCGGCACCAGTTCCGGGTCGCTCAACGCCGAGCGGCCGGGCCGCGAAATTGGGATATTGCCTAGCCGGTCCCTAGACCACGTGTTGGCGCTGCAAGCAGCCATCAGTCCTGTCAACGACGGCTCGACTGGATGAATCTGGAAGACCTGGTCGGATGTGTGCACGAACTTGATAGAGTCGTGGTCCAGCGCCTCAACAGTACGCGAGAACGCCCGCTCCCGCAGCGTGTGGGCGTTGCGTAGGAGAAGCCAGCCCGCGATCGAGAGTTCGGGGTCGCTCACAAGCAATCAGGGACTAACGTCGGGGGAAGCCATCTCGCGCTTTTGCTGTGGGCAAATCTGGGCCGGCAGCAGCTTCGGGTTTGGCTCTACGGCCGGTGTCTCAACCGGAGTTCGTACCGGAGTCGTAGTCGGCTGCGGCATCTTTTCTTACCTCCCTGTAGGCGAAATCATTCCCCTCGTGCTCCACCAATCCCGACGACAGTTCGCTCCGCGCTCGGAATATCTTCAGCAGCAAGCTCTTGCCGCTCGCGCCTTCGGGCGTGCGATGATCCCGGCGGCCGAAGAAGTCGATGACCAACATGTCGCCCTTCGAGAGCAGCAGAGTGTATTCGGGGAGCTCGTGGGTCTCGCAGGCATCCAGCGCCAGAACGATCTCCTCGTTCAACTCTTCGGATGCGGGCGGAAAGCGCCACTGACGGGACTCAGGTAGCTCGTGTCGAACGAAATCGTGAAGAAGCCAGAGCTCGTCGCGGGAGAAAGTGACTGGTTTCCGTTCTATTTCAGCGCTTGCCCCATTGTTTCGTCTGTCCATGACCCGCTTCCTTTCTGATTCGCATCTTCTCTCGCGATTTGTCGCGCCCACATAAAACCCGCTCGCTGCTCCGTTGCAGACACGTTGCACGTCGCGATGTTTTTGAAACGGGCGGAGGGGAGTGTTTTAGACAGAAGCGATAACATCGCACTGTATTGTCGTGATGGAGACGCTGCGAAAAGGCAGTTCTAACGCCGGCCGTCCACAGCAGCAGGGCGCGCCAAGGATGTTGGTAACCGGAGATATTGCTTGATTCAAAAGAGCAGACAAGGGATAACTAGCCTGTAAAGGACGGACTGTCCATCTAGTCCTTGCGGGTGGCGGGGTAGCTTGGCTGGGTTTTATCGATCCATAGGAAAGGAGTGAGCCGATGAGCAAATTGCCGCTAGTAGTCGGGGTAGCTGCGGGAGCATCCGTGATGTATCTTCTCGACCCCGGCGGCGGAAGTGAGCGTAGGCAGCGGTTACGGGACCAGTTCGAGCGTGCTCGCGACAAAGTGAGTAACGATGAAGGCCGACTGGCGCCGAAAGACCTGATTAGCCGCACAAAGGAAGTGGTATCGGACGTCCGAAATAGGCTCTCAAACGGCTACCGTGAAGACATCGTTACGGAGGCTAAAGAGACGGCACAGGAAATGGCCTCGCCGGGTCGCTGGTCGATGCGCACGCGGATCGTCGCCGCAGGGCTGGGAGGCGGCCTCGCCTTCTACGGCCTACGCCGGACCAGCCTCGCAGGCCTCGCTTTGATATCGATTGGCGCCGGATTGATGGCTCGGGCGTTCACAAACTACGAAATCCTCAAGTCTGAGGACGCCAACCAGCAGGCCGAATCAACTTCCCGGCGCACCCTGGCTGCGCGCGGTACATCTCGTGGCTCGCGGTCCGAGGCAACCACCATGGCCGAACAGGATGTCCAGCCGAGCGCGCGCGATCTGCGTGATAAAGCCGCGGAAGAGGAAATGACCGCCTTCAACGAGAACCCGGCCGACATTCCGTCGGACTGACCTACGAAGCAGCGCGTCGCCTCAGTGTCCGCGTCGCATCAGCCAAGCGCTATCGACGCCCGGCCCCAAGCTCGACCAGCGCTCAAACTCGAGGACCAGCGCTGACTCGTCTTCGGCGAGCAACCCGCTGAGCCAGTCGCGTATTTCGGAAGGCTCGAACGCGCCGAAGACGGCCAACGCCTCGTCCGCCAATCTTCGCACATCATTTGCTCCCACCTTTGTCTCGATTGCGTCCGCAACCAGCGAGCAGAGGTTACGTCGCTCCGACCAGGCGATCACGTACTTAAGCGTGGGCTCGCTTTGCTTCATACCCTCAGGTACGCATCGAACCAGGCGACACATTTCTTCCAGGCGTCGTCCGTGGCTTCCTGGCGGTAGCTCGGGCGGCCTTCGTTCATAAAGGCGTGTCCGGCGCCCGCGTAAGAGTGAAACTCGTGCGCCTTTCCGAGCTTGGTTAGCTCAGCGTCGAGCTTGGCCACGTCGGCCGGACTGGGGTTTGGGTCTTCCTCGCCGAAGAGACCGAGCACAGGACAACCGATATCTTTCGACAGCTCGAACGGGGCCGGCCCTTCGCCCCACGGCACCATGATGTTCCCGCCCCAACACACTACTGCCGCCTTCAGGTCCGGGTTCTTCGCGGCCATGAGATAGGTGACGCGACCGCCCATGCAATAGCCGGTAATGCCCATACGGTCCGCGTGCGCTTCCGGAAGCGCCTTGGTATGCTCGATGGCCGCATTCACATCCGAGACAATGCTCGGGTCGCGCAGGCGGCCCATTCGCGTCAGTGGGTCATCGCCGGAGTTCGGGTCATCGCGGTGATAGAGATCAGGCGCTACGGCGACGAAGCGCGCCTCCGCCAGGCGGTCGCAGCGGCCGCGCACGAACTCATCTACGCCGCCGGCATGCTGGATTACGACGACCGCCGGAAACGGCCCCGCGCCGTCCGGCACGCTGACGTAGCAGCGCATCGTTTCGCCGTCGACGCTTGGCGTGTCCCATCTCGATGGCATAGCGACCTCCGTGCTCTGAAACTCGGCCTAGCAAGCGTAGCGCAGGAAGACTAGCGGCGCCAGAGCTCCTAATGGCGGCCGCCGTGCCCGGTCCCGAAGTTGTGAGCAGCCGGCGAGAGCCCTCCGGCGGTAAGCGGCACAAACGAGTGCGCGATCAGGTTGACCACGCCGTCGCGCCGCTGAAGCTCGCCCCGAATAATCACGAACGGCTCTCCTCGCACGAGCGTGCGGTGTGCCTCGTAAACATCCGGCTTGACGACCACGTTTACCAGGCCGAATTCGTCCTCGATCACCATGAAGATGAACCCGCTGGCAGTTTCGGGCCGCTGCCGGCAGACCACCAGCCCCGCCACTTCGATTGGCTTTCCGTCTTCGAACGATTCCACCATTGCTGTAGAAGCGATGCCTTCGTGCAGGCGCGGGCGCAGGAATGACAGCGGGTGGACGTTGGGGGACATTCCCAGGATGATGTAGTCTGCCCGCATCTTGTTCCAATCGCTCATCGGCCGCAGCTGTACCATGTCCTGCTCGACGGGCAGCGCGAGCGCGAGCTGACGCTGCTCCTTATTGCGCCCCTCCGAGCGATAGACCAACCCGAGCTGCCAGATCAGTTCTCGCCGCTCGAGTCCCAAGCAGTCAAAAGCTCCGCAGGCGATCAGATTTTCGATCACTTCACGCTTGACCCGCGTCCGCTCGATGAAATCGAACAGCGAGCGGAATGGGCCCCCACGCTTGCGTTCGTCCTCGATCTCCTTCGCGCCCTTCTTCTCTGAGAGGCCACGCACATAGCGAAGGCCGATGCGGACGGCGAGGCCGGCAGACAAATCGGAAATCGGAAATCGGAAATCGGGAATGCGCTGGTCCTTTTGCCGACTGCCGTTTACTGAGTGCCCCTTTTCCCCTTTCTTATTTCCCATTTCCTCAACGTTGCAGTTCGCCCCGCTGAGATTGATGTCTGGCGGGAGTACCTGAACGCCGTGGCGCTTGCCGTCGTTGACGAGGACATGTGGCGTGTAGAAGCCCATCGGCTGGGCGTTGAACAGCGCGCAGAGCGATTCCGCCGGGTAGTAGGTCCGTAACCAGGCGGTCTGATAGGCGAGCAGCCCGAAGGCGTCGGCGTGTGCCTTGGGGAAGCCGAACTCTGCGAAGCCGTCGATACGGCGAAAGACCTGCTCTGCGACCGGCTTCGAGACGCTCTGTGCCAGCGCTCCCGTGATGAATTCATCCTTCAGCTTGCCAATCGCTTCCCGCGATCGCTTGCGGCTCATCGCACGGCGCAGGCTCTCTGCCTGCCCGGCGCTGAAACCCGCCAGCGCCATCGCCACCTGGAGCACCTGCTCCTGGTAGAGGATCACGCCCAGCGTCTCCGCCAGCACCGGCTCGAGCGACGGATGGTCGAACGTCACCGGTTCTCGCTTCATCCGCCGGTTGATGTACGGGTTCACAGACCCGCCCACGATCGGCCCCGGCCGGATGATCGCTACCTGCACGGTCAAGTCTTCGAGGTTTCGCGGCCGGACCCGGGGTAGCGTTTGCATCTGCGCCCGCGACTCGATCTGGAAAACGCCCATCGTATCGGCCTCGCAGATACTGTCGTACACCCGCTCGTCCTCGAAATCGATGCGCGAGAGGTCCACGCGCTTGCCACGGTGCTCCTCGATCAACTCCAGCGTCTCGTCCACGGCCGAAAGCATGCCCAGCGCGAGGAAATCGATCTTAATCATGCGCGCGTCGTCTACCGAGTCCTTGTCCCACTGCATGAGCACCCGGCCCTCCATCGCCGACTGCTCCAGCGGCACGAGTTCGATCAGCGGCCGCGAAGAGATAACCATTCCGCCGACATGCTGCGAGATGTGGCGCGGAAAACCGGCGATCTGCTCCAAAAGCTCCGCCAGGTGCCGCCAAAGCGGCGTGTTTAAGCGCTCGCGATAGTGCTCGAGGCGGCCCATCTCCGTCCGGATATCCTTCGCCGAGCCGCCTTCGCTGACCTTTGCCAGCCTGTCCAGCTCTGCGGGCGAAAGGCCGAGCGCCTTACCCACCTCACGTATCGCACCCCGAATCCGGTAAGTGGGGAACGTCGCCACGAGGCCGACGTTATCGTGGCCAAAGTGTTCGTAAGTCCGCAGGATCAGCTTCTCACGGATATCGCGGGGGAAGTCGAGGTCGATGTCCGGAACGGAGGCCATCTCGTCGTTCAGGAAGCGGCCCAGGAAGAGATTGTTCGCGATCGGGTCGATGTGCGACAGGCCGATCAGGTAGCAGATCGCAGAGCCGACCGAGGATCCACGTCCTCGCCCCGGCGGCCCGTGGCTTGGGCGCCCTCGCACCTCCTCGGCGACAGCATGCGCTAGCTGGAGAATCTCCCGGTGGATCAGAAAGAAACCGGAGAGCCCATGCTTCTCCACCAGCCGCAGCTCTTGTTCCAGCCGTTCCTCGATCTGCGGCGTGAAGCGCGGATACCGCCGCGCCGCTTCCTGCCGGCAGACCGCACGCAGGTACGACTCCGCGGTTTCGCCTTCGGGGACCGGTGTTTCCGGGAAGCGGTATTCGAGGTCGCGCGTCAGGTCGAACCGGCAGCGCTCGGCGATCCGTTGCGTGTTCGCGACTGCCTGTGGATGGTCGCTGAAGAGCTCAGCCATTTCAGCCGGCGACTTGAGGAAGTACTCCGAGTTCTCGCGCCGTAGCTGGTGGCTGGCGTCCAGCGTCGTCCGGTTCTTGATCGCGACGAGCGCATCCTGGAGCTGGTGGCGCTCCCGCGTGTGGTAATGGACGTTTCCAGTCGCGACAACGCCGACCTTCAGGTGCTCCGCTAGCTCGCCGAGCATGCGGTTCCGCCAGACGTCTCTGTATACGAGGTTGTTCTGCAATTCGATGAAGAAGTTCTTCGGCCCGAACCATTCCGCATACCGCCGCGCCGCCTCCTCCGCCTCGCGCGGGCGCCCCTCGGCGATCAGCAATGGCACCTCACCGCACCGGCAACCTGACAGGGCGATCAACCCCTCCGTATGCAGCGCGAGGACGTCCGTCTCAACGCACGGCTTCCCGCGCTCATGGTCGAGATGTGCGTGCGTCAGCAGCCGGCAAAGGTTGGCGTAGCCACGCGCCGTCTCACAAAGAAGCGTGAGGTGATGCTCGCCTTCCTTGCTCCTTGCTCTTGACTCCTGGCTCCTAGCAAGCGTAATCTCCGCGCCCGTGATCGGCCGCAGCCCCCAGGCCCGCGCGCACTGCGCAAACTCCATAGCGCCGTGCAGGCCGTCGTGGTCGGTCAGCGCGAGCGTCTCGTATCCCAGCTCCAGCGCTCGCAGTACCAGCTCGTCGACGTGCGAAGCGCCTTCAAGGAACGAGAAATTGGAGTGGACGTGGAGTTCGGCGTAGGGCGGCATATGTTTCAGGTTACCGAACACTTGTTCTAATAGTCAATTCTGGAAATCGTACGCCGTTCGTCTAAAATAGGCGCCAAAGATTCAGAGGAGGTGCAGTATGACCGACGCGCCCACGACCGGCCCCGCTTACCCTGTGCAGTTCTCGGTAGACTACCCAGACCGCGAACTCGACCGGCTGACCACAGCATTTCGCATTTTCACGGTCATCCCAATCGCCATCGTTCTCGCTCTAGTCAGTGCCGGCGGAGTAGGCGCGCCGGGAGGTTGGGACGGGGAGGGCCGCGGGTTCTTTCTCTCGTCTGGCGCCGGCGGTGGGGTGCTCATCCTCGCACCCCTGGTGATGATCCTCTTTCGCCAGAAGTACCCGCGCTGGTGGTTCGACTGGAATCTGAACGTCGTCCGCTTCGAAAACCGGGTAGCAGCCTACCTCTTCCTTCTCCGGGATGAATATCCTTCCACTGATGAAGAGCAGCAGGTCCACCTCGACTTCCCTTACCCCGATGCCAGGAACGACTTGAATCGCTGGCTGCCGCTCGTCAAGTGGCTGTTGGCGATTCCTCATCTCATCATCCTGGTTTTCCTTGCCCTCGCCGCGCTCGTCGTCGTGATCATTGCCTGGTTCGCTATCTTGTTCACCGGTCGCTATCCCGAGGGACTCTTCGACTTCGTAGTCGGCGTGATGCGCTGGGGCAACCGGGTTCAAGGCTACGCCTTCGTGCTAATTACCGACCGCTATCCGCCGTTCAGCTTGAACCCGTGATGGCGCCTCATTTGCCTAGTACGCCTGCCGCCACCATTCTCCCGTGACCAGATCGCGGTAGATGTCTACCACACGCCCGTCTTCCAGTACCACACGCCAGTACTGACGCGACACCGCTTTCTCCCGCCACCACTCATCGTCGATCCGCCAGGTTTCGACAACAGACTCGACGGCAATCGGACATCCCGAAAAGTGCACAGCCAGAGGCCGAAGAACTTCGTTGGCTTCGACTTTAATCGGCCTGGGCCGGTTTAGAGATCGAAGCCTGCCTGCGGAGTAAGTTCCGCCAGCGCCGACCGCCGTTCCGGTATGCGAGACAGCGGGTCCAGCGCGACTACTTTGCCCACGCCGGGCCGGTCGCGCTGCGTTCCCAGTTGGCGCACTGCTTCGTGCACCTGTCGCCACAGCTTCCCCTTTCCTTCGAACAGCGCCGCCTGCTTGCCCGACTCTGCGCTCAGCCCAACCAGCTCCACCTCCAGCTCTTCGACCGGGCGCTCCGGCGGCCGGCGCAGAATCGCTCCTTTGATCGAGGACCAGGCATCCTGCGGGCCCGCCAGAGCTTCGCGGAAGGCCACCGGCAGCTCCCAGCTTCCGCCGCCATCGAGTGCCGCCCGCACTACCGCCTTTCGCACCCAGTGGTTGCCCCGCTCGGGATGGCTATAGGCGGCATGCACCAGCCGCTCGACGCAGATCAGAATCGCCTCCAGCGAGACAGCCGGCGCCGGCATCTGGAGACGCCGCACCACTATCTCCTCGTTGATTCGAGGTACCAGCGGTTCGCTGTCGATGCCCTGCGACAGCGCCCAGCACCGCTTTCCCTCCGGCCCGAATTGAGCCTGGAAGGCGCCCAGCGGCAATTCCGCAATATCACCCATCGTCTCCAGCCCGAGCAGCCGCAACCGCCAGCGCATCGCATCATCGGCCGGCAGGTGATCGATCGAAAGCGGCGCTAGGAAATCGGCCTCGCCATCCGGCGAAATCGTCTTCGCTACTCCAGTTCTGGTTATGCAAGCGGCGACGCGCGCGGTGAATTTGCTGTTCCCAATACCGGCCGATGCCATCAAGCCGATCCGCCGGTGAAGCACGCTGATCAGCTCTTCGGCGAGCGCGGCAGCGCCAACCGGCAGGCCGTCAAGCGAAAGGAAAGCCAGCCCTAGACCAGCCTGTTCCACCACCGGACTTAACTCCCCCAGTAAGTCCAAGACTTCATCGAACCGTCGTTCGTAATATGGGCCTTCTGGCGGCAATACGACCGCTCGCTGACAGAGGCCGATCGCTTCTGACATGCGCATACCACGTCGAACACCGGAGGCATCCGCCCCGAGCGAGCAGTCGAACACCGTTCCTTCGCCGATCAGAATGAGGCGTGTTCCGGCATCCTCTTGGCGCTGCCGTTCGACTTCTACGGCAAAGCGAGGGATGTGCACACAGGCGATCATTGGGGCGGGCATAGGGGCGACCTTTCCTGCAATATAAGAACATGCGTTCGAGGTGTCAAGAGGAAGGAGTCACCATGTAAAATGCGGCACACACGCCCTCAGCAGAAAGCGAGACTCACATGGCAAACAGCTTCAAGATCGGCGACCTTGATGTCCTCGTCGTCTCCGACGGCACTGCCCGCGCGCCCGGCACAATGTACTTCCAGGGCACTACTCCCGAGCAGTGGGAGCCGCACAAGCGCTGGCTAGATCATGAGGGCAATGTAGAGTTCCCTTTCAGCTGCTTTCTGGCGCGCAGCGGCGGTAAGACCGTCCTGATCGATACCGGGCTCGGCCAGATAAACATGATGGGGTTCACGGGCGGCTCTCTAATTAGAGAGCTCGCCTCAGCCGGAGTGAAGCCCGAGGAGATCGACACCGTGTTCGTCACCCACCTTCATATCGACCATTGCGGCACCGTCGCGCATGTTGATGGCGATAGCGCCCGACCGGCTTTTCCCAACGCGACCTATTCCTGGACCGCGGAGGAGCAAGCGCATTGGACAGGCTCGGTGATGGAGTCAGCCTTCATGACGGCCGAACAAAAGGCGTACTTGAAAGGCATGTTCTCTTCCGTCGAAGGCCGTTTCGAGCCGGTCAAGGACGGCCACGCCATCGCTCCCGGAATTAACGTCATTTCCACGCCCGGCCACACGCCCGGTCACGCAGGCGTAGTACTATCCTCCGGCAATGAGCGCGCGTTTGTCCTCGGTGATGCGATCAGTTGTCCCGTGCAGCTTACGGAGACCGAGTGGTCCGGCCTCGGCGACATGGATCCGAAGCTAGCTCGCCAGTCACAGGAAGTAGTCGCGCGAGAGGCCGAGGCGACAGGAGCGCTGCTGACGGCGGCACACTTCCCGGGGCTTACTTTTGGACGCGTCTTGATGGGCGAAGGGCGGCGCTACTGGCAGCCGGTCTAAGCGACTGCCGGTTCTCGCGATCGTACTACTCTGCTATGATGGCAAAGGAGCGGGGACACCCGCTCCATCTGACGTTCGGCGCCTGCCATGTGCCGAAGTGGCGGAATTGGTAGACGCGGCAGACTCAAAATCTGTTGGGGGGTAACCCTCGTGCCGGTTCGAGTCCGGCCTTCGGCACCAGCACAAATGCATACGGCCTTAGTGCCGAGTGGTGTAACGGTAGCACACGGGACTTTGAATCCCTTGGTCCAGGTTCGAATCCTGGCTCGGCAGCCAGAAGCGTACGCGCTCCCGGGTAGCTCAACGGTAGAGCGGGCGGCTGTTAACCGCTAGGTTACAGGTTCGAATCCTGTCCCGGGAGCCAATATTTCTTAGGTCAACAGTAGACCGGGTCCTTCCGGAGAAGGGCTAACCACAGGCCACAGGTCTCCTTCCGGCAAAGACAGTACCGAGAGCCAGCTGAGCTCTTTTTTGGGCGCATGCCGCCCGCCCGGAATCGAGTCAGATACCGTTCCCGTTCGGATACGAGGCATTTTTTTCGTGTAACGAAAGCACGACTTGACAGAAGCTGCTGAGCCGCTATTATGTGCATCTAGCACGCCCGCCCACCTGGGGATGAAGCGCACCGCCCGGAAGGTCGCTTGAACGCTCCCTGACCCCCGCCTTGGGTCCTCAACTATGCCGTGAAGTATACGACCCTTGCTATTTTTGCTTGCGTTCTTGTCGCGCTAGCGGCGCATGGCGCAGCCAGTGCGGCCGGCTCATTCTACGTGGATAACGTCTATGGCAACGACGGCAATCCCGGCACGCAGGCCGCTCCCTGGCAGAGTCTGACGAGGGCAAACCGGCAGGTGCTCGCGCCGGGCGACAGCTTGCTCCTGAAGCGAGGCGGTTTCTGGTCGGGACAGGACCTTCAGGTCTCGGAAAACGGGACATCCGGGGCGCGCATCAACGTCGATGCTTATGGTACTGGTGCTGCGCCCGTTGTCATCGGTGCTTCCAGCTGCGTAATGGTTACGGGCGACTACGTGACGGTCCGCAACCTGAAGCTGGACAGCTGCTCCTGGGCCGGCATTGAGTTCGGTGAAGGCGCGACTTTTGGCTTGGCGGAGTTCAATACCCTCAGCCACAACATCGCTGGCGCTAACGTCGCGTCCGGCGCCAGCGACAATACGATCCAGAAAAACACGATCGTTGATAACAACAAGATGAAGGTCCTTACACCCTGTCCGACGAACTGTAATGATGACAATGGCGCGTGGGGCGTCCTCCTCAACGGCGACCGAAACGTGGTCGCCTACAACACGATCTCCGGCAGCGACGCCTACTCCTATGACTATGGCCGCGACGGTGCTGCCGTGGAGATATTCAACGGCGCCGCCAACATCATCCACCGCAACAAAGCCACCGATAACGAGACCTTCAGCGAACTCGGCGGATCAGCGACGAGGGACAATAGCTTTATCTACAACTCCGTGCGCTCGGCTGTAGGACAGGGGAAGTTCGTCGTCCTAACCGGAGTGGCCAAGAATACCACGCTCACTAACAACAGCGTCTATCTAACCGGCTCCAGCAGCCAGGGAATCGTCTGCTCCAGCGGTTGCAATACGGGCGTTCTCCATAGCCGCAACAACCTGATCAAGGCTGTCCTCAAAGCCGGATACGCAGACGCACCATTTGATGATGCCTTTGGAATATACAGCGGCTTCATTCAGTTCGCCCTGGGCGCTAACAGTGTCGCGGCCGATCCGAAGTTTCGCAGCACGACCGACCTGCGCGTTGAGCCTGCCTCGCCGGCGGTAGACAGTGGTGCGTCCCTTGGCTACACCGCCGACGTAGATGCGCAAGTCGTACCAATGGATAACAACAACGACGGCGTGAAGACGGTCAATCGTGGCAGCAATGAGGGGCTGGCTCCACCCACGTACTGTCCGGACTTCGACGGGAACCACGTGGCCGATATTTCTGACTTGGTCAAGCTAACGAGCTGGTATGGGCGAACCGCCCCTCCGGCTCCGGCCACTTACGACGTAAACCACGACGGCTACGTCGACGTGCTCGACGTCACGTATGTCGCCGGGTGGTTCGGGCGAGTTCCGTGTTGACCGCGCACGTCCCCTGCAGTTGTCCGAAGTAATTACCTTCACCGTTCAGTTGTAACCGCCTGGCGTTCTGCTACGTACTCCCGCCAGCTCCAGCTATCGAGGAATTCACGAGCTGCCCGGTAACCGCTTTCGTAAGGCCAGTCGCGGTCCGCCGGCGTCAAATCGAAGTCGGTCGCTGAATACTTTCCCGTAGGTATCTTGATGATGCGCTTGAGGTCCGCCTCCTCCAGCGCCTTGCGGTCGTGGGCGGTATTCATTGTCCGCACCATCGCCCTCGTCATCGAGATGAGGCTTCGGATGCGCTCAAAATGCGGCTGCCCGGCGTTCGGTTCCCGCAGCAAAAGTCCGAATGTCGGCCAGGGAGGAGTTGCGCCCGGGGGAGAGTCGAAATAGCGTATCGGAAAGTTGCTCAGCAGCCCACCGTCGACAACCCAATGCGAGCCTCGGTTGTTCGTTCTTTCCGCGATCTTTAGAGGCATGAAGAAATACGGAATGCTGATGCTTATTCGGACGGCGAGTGCCACCTCGAAGTCATCGGGTTCTACCCCGAGCCTAGCCACATCCTGCGGCAAGATCATTAGCTCGTTCCGGGTGATATTCGACGCGACAACATGGAGCTTGTACTTGAACCGGCTAAGGTACGCCTCTTCCGAGTCAGTCGGCTCCTTCGGCATGATCAAGTCCGAGAAGGTCACACGCTCCTTCCCGAATTTCTCTCGAAGCAGCTGTCGCATGACACCGAGAAAGTAGTCGCCGTGATAAAATCCTTCGTGAAACAGAAGGTTGAGCCACTGACCAATTAATGGCACTCCGCCCAGCGCCCCTGCGTCCATCATCTTGTGAAAGTCAACGCGCGTCCCCATAATTTCGCGCATTTCGGCCGCAGTGTAACCTGCCGCGATCAGCGAACTGGCGACAGCGCCCGCCGATGTCCCGGCCACGTTCTGCCAGCGGAAGCCCGCCTCCTCGAACGCCTGGAGAGCCCCGACGAAAGCTATGCCCTTGACGCCGCCGCCCTCGAATACGCCGTCAGCCCGCAGGCTGGCTCGCTCATTTGCCTGGCTCGAATTCAGGCGGTGGATCCTTCATAGCTCGTAAGCTGCTCCTGCGCAGTGCGCGATAGGTGCGCCGGTTCTCCGGGCGATGCCTCGACTTGAGCGCTCGCAAATACGTACGTCACAGCACTTGCTCGGCGTCCGGTCGCCGCCTGAAGACCATAGACATAAAGGCCGGCCTGCGTCTTGTACTCACGTAGTCGCTCAGGCACCGCTTCGGCCGCGATCTGGTCCGTCTTCCAGTCGACGATCTCCATTCCGTCATCGCCCTCGATAACGAGGTCTATGAACCCCTCAAGCACCGTGCCCTCCATCTGCACTGCGAAAGGCACTTCCCGCAACGCCCGCTTGGCCGAGCGTGCCCTCTCAGCGACTTGCGAGGAGCGCAACACCCAGCGGACCAGCCTTTCGACTTCGGCTGCGCGGTGCGGGATTGCCTCCGCGACCGCCTGTGCCCGGGCGAACGCCGAAATCACGGGATCTTCCGCATCAAACGGTAGGCTCTGAATCGCCGCGTGGACGGCCCTTCCCAGCCGTGTCCCACCCCGGCCCCGGGCCCAGGGCTCGCTCTCATCGGTCTTCTCATCCTTGTTTTGCGCGCCCAGCGCCGTCGCGCTCGTGTACCGGCGTACTGTAGCGCCCGCGACGAGTGCTTGCCTGCTCTCTTCGAACTCATGCTCAGCTGGCTCTTCGGTGGCTTCCGGTTCGAGGTCCTCGAAAGCACGCTTGGCTGTCTTGACCTCCCTCTCCAGATCCAGTCGTTTCTGGGCGTTGTCCGCGGCGCCGTGATCGATCAGCTTTCGAGCCCCACAACTGTTCAAGGCGCGTTGGGAGTGGTATAGCGAAACGATCAGATGATCGCGCGCTCTCGTCGTCGCAACATAGAGCAGGCGGTCGTATTCCGCGTCCCCATGCCTCTTCTCTTGCTCCATCAGCAGATCGATCGGGCCGAGCTTGAAACTCCGGTTCCCCTGCCTGCTCCCGATGCAAACGCCGATCTCACCTGAAGAACGGTCGATCAGATATGCGCCCGGGCGGTTGGTGGGCGCCGTCCCCAGCCCGGCGACGAACACGATCGGGAACTCCAGTCCTTTGGCGCCATGAATAGTCAGCACCCGAACGGCGTCTTCATCGTCATCCAGCCCGGCCCCTTCATTGTCGAGGATCGCTTCGCCGGCGCGGCTCTCCATCCAGTTGACGAATGCTCTCAGGCTCGCAGGCTCGCCGGCCTCGAATGCACGCGCTTGCTCGACGACGAACCGCGCGCGCCGGAAGCTATTACGGTTGCCGGCGTCGAGGATGCCAATCTCGACCTGCTTCGTCTCTGCCACAAACCGGTCCACCAGCGCTGCGACAGAGCAATCGTGTCTTGTTTGATGATAAGCGGCCAGCGTCCGCAGCGCGTCGGCGACTCGCCCTGGCAGCATCTCCAGGCGCGGCGAGAGATAGTTCCAACGCCCGGCGGCAGCCTTGTACTCCGCCAGCTGGATATCGGAGCAGGCGAACGCTACGCTGCGAAGCGAGGCAACGATCGCCACTTCATCGGCTGGATCGTCGATCGCTGTCAAGCAGTTGAGCAGGTCGCGTACCTCCTGCGTCCTGTAGATCAGGCTTCCGCTCTCGACCCTATATGGCAGCGCTGCCTCGGAGAGCGCCCGCTCCAGCGCCGGGAGGACCGTGCGCGTCGGAATCAGCACAGCAATATCGCTGAACGTGGCTGGCCGTGCCATGCCGTCGCGTTTCGCCACTTGCCATCCCTCTTCGACCGCGGCGAGGCAGTTGGCGACCACCTGCCCCGCCTCAATCTCGCGCACCTGCCGCGCGTTCGCATCGCCAGCGTCTCCGCCGATCCATGCGACGCCGGGCCCTGTGAGATTGCCCACGCGCCGGGCCTCATGAATGGGCCGGTATTCGGGCTGAATATCTTGCTCCCACCCCGGGCCGATGAGCGGGGCGAATACTTTGTTCACCCAGTCGAGCAGGATGCCGCGGGAACGGCGGTTGAGCGCGAGAACGGGGAACAATCCACCACTTCTCTCGATCGCCTTTCGCGTCTGCGAGTAGATCGCCATGTCGGCTCGCCTGAAGCGGTAGATCGATTGCTTGGGGTCGCCGACAAGAAACAGGCGCCCCGGTTCAGGGGCTCCGCTGTCCCGGTCGGTCGCGAAGGCCAGCGCGATCTCAACCTGGAGCGGGTCGGTGTCCTGGAACTCGTCGATGAGCATTACCTCGTACCGGGCACGCAGGCTTCGCGCGGCTTCACGATTGCCCTTCAGTAAGTCGCGGACGAGCACGATGAGGTCATCGAACGTAAGGGCACCCTCGCGAGCCCGCCGATACGCATCCTCAACCACAAACCGCACGACAACTGGCACAACCGCAGCTAGAGCTTCCGAACGGCACGCATGAAGCGTCTCGTTCAGCCGGCATGCGATATCCGAGGCCACACGGCGCACACGCTCAATGTTCTCTTTGCCGCCCCACGCCGGTTGACTGCTGACACCCCACCTCATGTCTATGATTTCCGCCGCGGCCGCCAGCGTCGACTCGCGATCCACCTCGCTCCGCAGCAGTTCGGTGACAACTGAAGCAAGCCTCAGGACCCTTACGAGTAACTGGTCATCGGCTGGAGGCACGTGTAGCGGCAGGTTTTCCAACGATGCGCTCATCTCTTCAAGGTCAGGCCACACAGGCGCGTCCGCCTGAGGGGGATCTGCCGGGAGAAGCGTGGCCAAATCGGGTCGTCTGCTCAGTTCCACCGCGAGCGTTTCGATATGCCATGTTGAGAGGCCGAGCCCAAGCGCCCGGTCGATCGCGCGGCCCGCCTCCCGATCCTCGGCAAGGTCCTCGAGGTAAATGCGCCAGCGCTCCCGGAAGCGGCGATCCGCCATTACCTCGTCTTGCACCCGGAATGAAGGGTCAATGCCTGCCTCCGCGGCATACGAGTAGAGCACGCTCTGGCAGAACGCATGTATCGTCGATATTTGCGCTCGGTCCAAGGACTTGAGTGCTTCCTCGATCGTCGCCTCGCTTTCCGCGCGGTCCTTCTTCGCCGCCTCCAGCCCCGCGCGAATGCGATCGCGCAGCTCAGCGGCGGCCTTCTCGGTAAATGTAATCGCGACGATACGGTCGATCTCGTGTCCGCCCAGCACCAGCGCGACAACGCGCTCGACGAGAGCGCTCGTTTTACCCGTTCCGGCGCCCGCCTCGACGAAAAGCGTGTCCCGGAGCGACGTACGTATTAGTTCTCGTGTCGCGGCGTCTTCTGTCTCTTGGTCGATCGCCTGCTGAGCCAAGCTATGATTCCCCCAAAGCCGTTCGCTCGACGTTGCGCCACGGATTGACGGCCGGATCGTCCTCTTTTGCTGCCATCTCCAGGTCGCGGCGGCGCGAGCAGATGCGGTCGTAGTCGCAATAGCGGCAGTTCTTAAACTTGCCATAGAAGTCATCGTCGTCGCCGGAGACAGCCGGAAACGAGCCGGCCCTGATTCCGGCCATGATCGCTTCCAACGTCCGTTGGAACGCATGGCGTTGTTCCGGCGCCGGCTCGTACTCCACAAACTCGAAGCCGCCGCGCTTCGTGATGAACCAGTACGCGGCATGCACTTCCTCGGCTTCGGGCGCAGCCGCGACGTAGACGGGTAGCTGAAGCTTCGTCCCTCCCGCCAGCGGGTTCTCCGGCTTGATCCCCTTGTAGTCTTCCATGCTTCCCGACTTGTAATCGATGATCCAGGCCTGCTTTCGGTCCGGGCTCTCGTCAACCCGGTCCACCACTCCCTTGAGCGTGACGCCCGCGACCTCCACTTCGGGAATTTTCGTCTCGAATCTTCGCGGGATTGCGCCGGTCCGTTGCCGGAAGAGCGTATCCTCGTCCAGGAAACGGCTCAGGTCCGCCTTGATCGTCCGTGCCTCGTGCATGCTGTAAACGCTAAGGCCGGTTAGCCCCCGCTCTTCTGCCTTCTCGAGCGCCTGGTCGGCGAGGAGCATGAGTGCTTTTCTGTCGTCGGCATTCCACGCCTCGTACGATTGGGGCCGGCCCTCAAGCTGCCGATCCTCAAAGAACCGCTCGAGAATCCTGTGGATGAGATTACCCCGGGCGGCGGCGTCCATCATGTCCCGCTCTTCGGGCTCGTCGACTGGGTATAGTCCAAGCACCGATTTCGCAAAGTAGCGATACCCGCAGACACCGTAGTTCTCTAGGGATGTCGGCGAGACAGTGCGCTGAAGCTCGAGCCAGGAAGGTTCGTTCAGGTCCTCGAGATTGCCGTCCCACGGCGTGAACTTGGTACTCCTCCGCGCGCGGAGCATCGAGACCGCTGGCCAGAGCCCATGTCCGGGCTCCAGCCAGTCGCCTCCGCGCCGCCTCCCGATTGCCCAGCGATAGCCGGCTTCTTCTGGGGTCACAACCGGCCCGCTTAGGGCAACCGCTATCGGCGAACGTCCCCTCCGCAGCCAGCCATCCGCCGAGGGATGAGCGCGCAACTGTGATGATGTGTTGATGCTCGGGTCCCGCGTGGCAGCCTCTGCTCGCATCAGCGGAGATGGGTAGTACTCGCGCGTGCCGCCTGGCTCATGCCTCGGAACTGTCCAGATGACGGCTCCGCGGCCGGCGGCTTGCACCGCCCGTGCGGCCGCTTCGCGGCTGCGCTTGACTCGCAGCTCCATGTCTTCCACGTGCGGGTGATGCCTTCGGAGTTCCGCCCAGGTGTTATCGTCCACGAGAGGATCGCTGCCCGGTCCGGCTGGCAGTGATCCTTCGTATGCGCCGCAGAGAATCACCCGCTCGAAACGAAGTCCGGCTGCCGTTCGATAGTCGGAGACTGCGACCCCGCTCCCAAGACTACGCGGCCGCAAGTAGGCCGCTTCCAGATTCGCTCGCAGCGCCTCGGTGAAGGCGCTCAGGCTGAAGCTGCCGCCCACCGCGCCCACCGTCCCCAACTGCGCGATTTCCGACAGAACATCGTCCAGCGCTTCGCTTGAGGCGTCGAGATATTCTTCGACCATCGCGCTGAATATGCGAATGAATTCAGCGGCCGGGAATGGCTCGATTAGCTGCTCGAGCCGGGTAACCATCCGGTCCATCAGCTCACGAAGATCGCGCGCTTGCTCTCTTGCGCCGGCTTCGGCCCTCGCCCGGGATTCGTTTCCTTCCGCTGCCTGATGGGCTGAGGACGCCTCCATGTCCCGCATGAATGCTTCGAGCCCTCGCCTCCAGCGGTCTGCACCCTTCGTGATCCCCGCCTGCCGGGACACTCGGTCCCACGCAGCCGGCAGCGCCGCTACCTTGCCATCCCCGGCCGGCAGCCACCCGCGGAGCGGCGATATGCTGAAGAACTCCATGACGGAAGTCCGCGAAAAGTTGTTCTGAGGCAACAGGGCCAAGTCCAGCACGGCGCCCCCGGCTCGCGTTTCAATGAGCGGGATTCCAGGCAACGGTACCGCCGGCACCTGGGCGGCAGCGAACGCCTCGCGCAGCAGACGCCGGTAAGCTCGGTCCGCTCCATGGAACACCGCGATTTCATCTATGCGAACACCCGCTTCCAGGGCGGACACCACCTCACGCACGGCTTCGCGTGCTTCACTTGCAGGGTCGGGCGCGAGGACGAACCTTCGCTCGGGCTCGCACGTGGGCTCTTCGAGATCCGTGTATTCCTGCGCTCGCTCCTGAAATGCCCTGAGAAGCTCAGCGGCTCCGGCCGATTCTGCGCTCGGAGGCACAACAATCACATGCCCAAACTCGTCTGGCCGCCACCTGCCTTCGCGGACTACCTCGGCCGCCTCATCCAGAAGGTCCTCCTCGTCGTAGAAGCTGGCCGACTCTTGCCGAAACCGGTCGTACAGGCGGAGGAGCTCGGTGAATTGGTCGCCGTGCCCGCCTCGGTGCACCTGTGACGAAGCGCTTATCCCGCCGCGACGTAGGCGCCGGAATATCCGACGCAGTGCCCGGGCGTAGCCTGGCAGGTCTCCGACTCGCGCCAGCGCCCCGCGCGACTCGCGTGCCACCAACTCGGCGAGATAATCGCCGATCGGCCGGGCCAGCGGGGCGCGTCCAGCCCCTGCCAGGTGGCCCGCGGCCAGCAGCTCAGCGATGCGTGGCAGAGTCTCGAAGCGGACGCCCGCGAAAGGCGCCAAAGCCGCCAACCGCCGTCGAAGCTGAAGGCCAGCGGCATGTGAGGGTACGATTGCCGTTACCGGCGCCAGCGGGTCCATCGCGCGTCCGGCCGCGAGCGATTCTAGGGCTGAGTAAACGTCGGGCATCCGATGCCCACAATCCTTCAGGCGAGCAGCCCTGTCAAGCGAGATATGGCACTATCAACAATCCGCCTCTGAGCGTGTAACCCGGCTACTCATAAATGGTCTGCTTTACGGTTTCCGGTCAGAACTTGGCGAGACAGTACCGCGATACTGGCATGCAGGGAGGAGAAACTGCGCGTGTATTCAGGAGGTAATGGCTAATGCCCGAACAAGTAATGGTGATCGTGGCCGATCCGGACGACCCGAAACACGGCGAGATCAACGTCGTCGAGAACGCCCAGAAAGGCGCGCGGCTCGTCGAAACGTTGCTCGAAGCCGGCTTCGACCAGGCGCGCATCCGCGTTTTCTCTGGCGCCGAGATGGATATGCAAGTGAGGCACCGACCCGTCGTCGCCCTCGTCAGCGGCGACGCGAATGAAGGGGCCGCACCCAGCGGCGACGAGGCGGCAAACAGGGACAACGGCAACAACGTGGACTCAAGTAAGAAGACAGTCGCTTCAGCCACCCAAGCCGAGTCTCGCAAAGAAGAAGTGGCCGCCGAGCACTATGAGCGCAACGGCGTCCGCTTCTCAACTGCCTTCCGGCCGGCCTGAGCGGCAGCGCTCGCCGGGCTCGATCCAGTGCGTGGCGAAGGCCGGCGCTCAACGGGTATTATGGGCCGGTGACCTATGCGACAGCGGCCCAAGCGAAAACCACGCTCGCTTCCAGGGCGCTCGATGTCGATGCCGCAAATCTTGCCCTCGGCCACGAGACTTTCGAGGCTTGCGGCGCCACATTTGTGCGCAACCGCGCCTATCCGCTCATCTACGACGCAAACCACGTCGCTCAAATAAGCGCGTCGACGCCCGAGGAGATTGACAGCCTCCTCGCGCGGATCGACCAAGAGTACGATCACGCGGCCCATCGCGAGTTCGGCGTCGACTTCCGGACTCCGCCTGCCTTCGTCGCCCGCCTCCTGCTCGACGGCTACGAGCGCCGCGATTCGCTGGTGATGGTCCTCGAGGGAGACCTGCATGCGCGCCCTTCCGACATCGAGATCAGGCCGGTGCAGACCGAGGACGACTGGCGGGAATACGCGGCGCTCAAAAAGCTGGACTGGCTCGAACATGAGGGCCGGATCAAGAAAGCACCCGAGCCGGCGGTGGGCGAAGCGCTTTACGCGGTCGCGCGTCTCAAGCAGCCGCCGGTGCAATACTGGTTTGCTTGCCTGAAGGGCCGTCCGCTCGCCTATTTCAACTCATGGCGCGGCATCGACGACGTTGGCCAAGTCGAGGATCTGTTCACGCATCCTAGGTTTCGCCATCGTGGCCTGGCGACAGCTCTCATCCACCATTGTGTATCCGAGTGCCGGCGCAATGGCGTAGGCCCCGTGGTCATCGTGGCCGACCCAGCGGATACACCAAAGCGGATGTACGCCGCGATGGGCTTCCGGCCTGTCGCTGCCTACTCGCACTACCTGAAGCGGCTTCCAAAGACCGGCGACTCCCGGTAGCTGCGCTGCCCCGCTCCGGCCGGACTCCCCGGCCTGATAATCGATTCCCTTGCTTGACACCGCGAGCGGCGCATTTCGCTCCGCGCTTTTCGATGCTATAGTGAACGCAAATATGGCCCAGCGAACTCGACGCAAACAGGACGGCGAGCCGGCCGCGGTCTCCTTCCCCGAACTGCCACCAGACATGACCATCGAGGCCATGCTGGCGCACCGCTACGATGGCCAGGACGGCCGCGATATCTTCTCCAAGGCCAACGAGTTTGCGCTCGCGGACCAGGCGCGTGAGCGCCAAATATATCCCTTCTTTCAGCCGCTCGACAACAATGATGGCCCGCAGGCGCAAATCTACGGCAAGCGCGTCCTCATGTTCGGCTCCAACAACTACCTCGGTCTCACCCGCCACCCTTACGTCGTCGATTCGGCGGCGCGCGCTCTTCTCAAATATGGCACTTCGATGACCGGCTCGCGCCTGCTCAACGGCAGCACCCATATGCATGAAGAACTGGAGCGTCGTATCGCCCGCTTTGTTAACAAAGAAGCGGCGCTGGTCTTCACAACGGGTTATCAAACGAATCTCGGTGTCATCTCCTCTCTTGTCGGCCGCCGATCGGTCGCTGTTGTCGATAAGTCCGACCACGCCAGCATTTATGACGGCTGCCGTTTGGCCGACGGCGAGATGGTCCGCTTCAACCACAATAGCGCCGCTCACCTCGATTCCGTTCTCATCAGGATAGGCGAGAATAAGGCCTGTCTTGTGGTAATCGACGGCGTGTTCAGCATGGGCGGTGATATCGCTGACCTCCCAGGCATCGTCGATGTCTGCCGCAAGCACGGAGCCCGGCTTCTGGTAGACGACGCCCATGCCATCGGCGTGATCGGCGAAGGCGGCCGGGGCACAGGCAGCCATTTCGGCCTGGAAGACGGTGTAGATCTCGTCATGGGCACATTTTCCAAGTCTCTCGCGTCTATAGGTGGGTTCATTGCTGGCCCGCGAAAGGTGCTCGACTGGGTAAAGCACTTCGGCCGCACCCTCATCTTCAGCGCCAGCCTTCCACCAGCTTCTACCGCCGCCGCGCTAGCCGCCCTCGATGTACTCGAGCGCGAACCCGAGATGGTCGACCGCCTCCACAAGCTCGCGGCGCAGTGGAGGCAAGGTTTGAGCGACATGGGCTTCGATGTCGGCCGCTCGGAGACACCGATCGTGCCGGTGAACGTGGGCGACGAGTACAGCACCGTGATGTTCTGGAAATCGCTGATCGAAGACGGCGTCTACACCAACCCCGTGGTCTACCCGGCAGTCCCGATGGGCAAGGCGATGTTGCGCACTAGCTGCATGGCCACTCATACCCCAGAGCAGATCGAGCAAGCCTTGGAGCGCTTCCGAACTGTCGGCCGCAGACAAGGTATCCTCTCCTAGCTCTCCGCCCGCCACCGCCGTTTCCGTAACAGCGGTTGCATCCAAACGCGACCTCGAGGACTTTATCCGCTTGCCCTGGCGCCTCTACCGAAGGAACCCCAACTGGGTGCCGCCCCTCCTGCGCCTGCAACACGAGCTGTTCTCGCCGAAGCACAACCCGTTCTTTGAGCACGCAGATGTTCAACTCTTTGTGGCCCGCCGCGATGGCCACGTTGCTGGCCGCATCTCGGCTCAGATCGACCACGAGCAGAATCGCTACCATAACGAACGCACCGGCTTCTTCGGCTTCTTCGAGTGTGAGAATGACACTGCTGTCGCCTCGGCTCTCCTCAATTCGGCGGAGATCTGGCAACGTGACAGAGGGATGGAGCGCATTCGCGGCCCGCTCAACTTCTCCGTCAACGGCGAAGTCGGCTTTCTCGTTGAAGGATTCGATTCCCCGCCCCAAATCCTGATGCCTTACACCAACGCCTACTACCTGGATCTCGTCGAAGCAGCCAGTTACGCGAAGGTCCAGGACCTCTACGCCTGGCGCTGGGAGAGCCAGCCGGTGCCCGAAGGCCCCGCTCGCATGGTCCGCCAACTGCGCTCGCGCCCGGAAGTCCGCGTCCGCATCGCCGACATGAAGCATTTCGACGACGAGGTCCGCACGATTCTGCAGCTCTACAACGATGCGTGGAGCGAGAACTGGGGCTTCGTTCCGGCGACCGAGGCCGAGGCGCGGCAAATGTCGCGTGACCTCAAGTTCATCGCCGACCCGCACCTTGTTTCGTTCGTAGAGATCGATGGAAAGGCGGCCGCCTTCGCTCTCGCCGTTCCCAACCTGAACGACGCTATCCGCGACCTCGATGGGCGGCTGTTCCCTCTTGGGTTCGTCAAGCTGCTCTGGCGGCTCAAGGTCCGCCGCCCACGCAACGGCCGTCTCCTGCTGCTGGGGGTGCGCAAGGAGTTCCGGACCCGCCGCTATGCAGGCCTCGCCTATCTTCTCTGCGACGAAATCTACCGTCGGGCCGGCCAGCGCGGCTACGAATGGGCTGAGTTCTCCTGGACCCTCGAGGACAACCATCTGATCAACTCGCTCATCACGAAGGTTGGTTGCCGCCATTACAAGACCTATCGCATTTATGAGAAGCCTCTCTAGTCATGAAGGTGCTCATCACCGGCGCCAGCGGCTTCCTTGGCTCTCATATCGCTGAGCAGCTCGCCGGCCAGGGCCACAGCGTCCGCTTGCTCCTCCGCAGGACCAGCCCCCGGCGCTTTCTCTCAGCCCTCGCCTACGAAGAAACGGCCGGCGACATTACCGATGCGGCGACACTGCCGGTTGCCGTCCAAGGCATCGATGCGGTCATCCACGCCGCCGGCCTCATTAAAGCCCGTAAGGAAGCCGAATTCGACGCGGTCAATGCTGAAGGCACTGCGAACCTCGTTCGTGCCGCAGAGCAATCAGCGTCGGTCAAGCGGTTCGTGTATGTCTCCAGTCTCGCCGCGCATGGCCCAAGCCCGGACGGCGCTCCCCGGCCACGGAACGCGCCTGCGATGCCGGTGAGCGCGTACGGCCGCAGCAAGCTCGCCGGAGAGGATAACGTCCGGGCGTCCGCCCTCGCCCCGCGAGCCGTCATTTTCCGGCCCCCGGTGATCTACGGCCCGCGCGACCCGGCCCTCGTGCCCTTCTTCCGTCTCGCCCGGTTTAGAGTAGCCCCGCTCCTGATGGGCGGGCATAACCGCATCTCGATCGTCTTCGCGGAAGATGCCGCCCGCGCCATCTGCCTGGCGACCACAGCCGAGGCCGATGTCGAAGGCAAGGTCTACTGTCCCGAAGACGGACACGTCCACACCTGGCGCGATCTCCTCGCCGCGATCGAAGAGGCCGTAGGCAGGCGAGCCCTCCGCCTTAGCGCCCCGCGCTGGGCCTTCTCCGCCGCCGCGATCGTCAGCGAGACGTTTGGGTTCGCTGCCCGCCGCGCCGTCCCACTCACCCGCGACAAGGTGCGGGAAATGGCTCAGCGCCACTGGATGTGTTCCAGCGACGACCTCCGGCGGGATACTGGTTGGGTTCCTTCGATTGACATTCGATCAGGAGCAAAGCTCACCGCCGACTGGTACCGTCGGGAACGCTGGATCTGAAACGTTTCCTCGCGGCCGTTGTATAATCCGCGCCGGCAAGAGAGGTTCACATGTGGCAATGCAAGGTCATCAGCATTTCGCGCGCGCTTGGCGCGGGCGGGGAAGAGATCGGCCGCGATGTAGCCGCCAGACTCGGCTTTCGCTTCGTCGATGAGGAGATAGTCGCCACTGCCGCAGAGAAGGCCGGCGTCTCACCTGAAAAAATGGCCCGGATCGAGCGCACGCCGCCGCTTATCCAGCGCATCCTCCAGCAAATGGGCTCGACTGCCGTCGAGCCCGCCGGCTACGTTCCGCCGTCTGCTCACACCTCGCCGGGATACGAGGCTCTCATCGAGCAAGTGATCTTGGAGACGGCCGCGCAGGGCAATGTGGTCATCCTCGCGCACGGGGCCAGCATCCCACTCGCGGAAGCGGGCGGCGTTGTTCGCGTGCTCATCACAGGATCATCGGAATCGCGTGCCGCCAGGCTGTCTGCTCAGGGCAGCGTTGACGCGCGCCAAGCCGGGAAGGCGGTTGAAGACTCAGACCGCGAGCGCAAGAAATATCTCGAGCGGTTCTACGGTATTGGAACAGAGCTCTCTACTCACTATGACATGGTGCTCAACACCGACGTCCTGCCGCTCTCCGTGGCTGCGGATGCCATAGTGGCCGCTGTCAAAGAGTGAACGCGCGAGATCCTGGTGCAGTGCTATCGCGACGTGAGTAGCGTGGCAGGAAAACCGAACCCTAGATAGAAGCAGACGGAGCAGGATGCCCGGCTCGCCTCCCCGGCCCCGGTAGCAACCTCCGTGGCCCGAGCCATCCTGGCTCCGTCCGCAAAGAGGATGGCGTATCCTCCTCGCTCACCCACTCTAGTCGCCATGGTATTGCAGTCACATTGCCGTTGACCGTAATGAGCTTTCAGACATGTAACGCCCGTTCTGTTTACCGTGCGCTATACTGTCCACATTCTTCGACAGGAGCAGCTCGATGACCCAGTCAGTACCGACCGAGCGCCTCGATTTCAGTTCTGCCCGCACCCTCCCGCCTGAACAGGCCGCCTTCTTTCATCTCGGCGACCCCAAGCTTGTAACTGAGGGAGTGGCCTTCTTCCCGGCCCTCGGCAACTCCACCGCCTTTATCGGCGAGCAAGGCGTGCTCATCGTCGATACCGCCCAGCAGCGCTTCACGCCGGCCATACTCTCCGGCTTGCGTGCGAATTACACCCAGGCGCCCGTCGAGGCGATCGTGTACACCCACGGTCACATCGATCACGTGACTGGCGCCGACGCGATCATCGCCGAGGCCCGGAATCGCGGCGACCACCGTCCGAACATCATCGCCCACCGCGATCTGCCCGCCCGCTTCGATCGCTACCGCCTGCTCGCCCGCCAGAATGACCACATCAACCGCGTCCAATTCAACCTGCCGCCCGATGCCAAGCCGTTCTCCGAAGCCGCACTCACCTACCCCGACACCACCTACGACACAGATATCGTCACCACTGTCGGCGGGGTGGTCTTCGAGCTCCATCATTGCAGGGGTGAGACAGACGACGAGACCTGGGTCTGGTGCCCGTCAAAGCGGGTTGTCTGCACCGGCGACACGTTCGTCTGGTGCTCCCCGAACGCCGGCAATCCGTATAAGGTCCAGCGCTACGCGTTGGACTGGGCGCGGGGCCTCGAGCGCATGGCCGGCCTCCGACCGCAGCACCTATTTCCCGGGCACGGCCCCGTCCTCTCCGGGGAGGAACGCATCCAGGAGGCTCTTCTCACCACCGCGTACTTCCTGCGCTCCATTCACGATCAGGTCATTGCGGGCATGAACGAAGGCAAGTGGCTGGAAGACATCATCCGCGACATTGACTGGCCTGCCACCGACAAGCCGTGGCTACAGCCCATCTACGATCACCCGGAGTTCATCGCTCGAAACGTCTACCGCCTCTACGGCGGCTGGTACGACGGCGACCCCGCCGATATACTGCCTGCGCACTCCTACGATATCGCCGCAGCGCTCGTCGCTGCGACGGGATCCTCGCCGATCCTCGACCGCGCTCGCAGACTTGGGGACGAAGGTGATGTAAGGATGGCCTGCCACCTCGCCGATTTCGTCCGCAAGGGAGAGCCGGAGAACCGCGAGGCGTGGGAACTGTGGCGGGACCTGTTCGCCGCGCGCGCCGCCGCTGAGCCATCGCTCATGGCGCGCGGCGCTTTTCTCTCCGCTATTCGTGAGGCGGAGGCTAACCTGAAGGCCCTTGGATGACCGCTGCCGAGTCTGCCTTCGAACTCGTATACCCGCTGCCTGACCTCGACCGCCCGCGCCTTCTCATCGCCCTGCAACCGTGGATAGATGTCGGTTCGGTCGGCACCATGGCACTCAGCTTTCTTGAGAAGCAGTGGGACGGCCAGGAGATCGGCCGGCTCAGGCGCCCCGGCGTCTTTTACGACTTCAGCCGCTACCGTCCCATGCTCTTCCGTCGAGAAGGAGAGCGGCACGTGGCCGTCCCTAACACCTTCCTCCGCTATGCGAAGTCGCCCTCCGGTCAGGAGTGGCTCTTCCTCCATGCGCTCGAGCCGCACTCGCACGGCGAGGATTACGTCGAGGCAGTTCTCGGCCTGATTCGACAGTTCGGCGCTCGCCAGTACACGCTCATCGGCTCGATGTATTCACCGGTGCCCCATACCCGCCCGCCTGTTGCCAGCGGCGGCGCGGCCAGCGAAGGACTTCGCGAGCAAGTGCAGCGCGCTGGCGTCCGGGAAAGCGCCTATGAAGGCCCCACCACGATTCTCGCCATCATGCCTCAAATGGCCTCGGGCGAAGGCATCGAAACGGCGAGCATAATCCTCCAGCTCCCGGCCTACGTGCAGCTCGAGCGCGATTACTGCGGGACCGAGGCTCTTCTGGAGATTCTCTCTCGTGTTTATTCTCTCGATCTCGACACCTCGCCCCTGCATGAGGAGAGTCAGCGCCAACGCGAGGCCATGAACGAGTCCGTTGCCCAAAATCCGCAGTTGCAGGCGATGGTCGCCGAGCTTGAGCGGGTTTACGATTCCGAGAAAGAGGAACCGCCGGAGGAGAAGCCCGAACTATCCCCGGAGCTGGAGGGCTTCTTGAAGGACGTCCAGACCAGGCTCGAAGATTCGCCTTAGGCCTGCATCACCAGCTGCCGCCGCCCCCACCTCCGCCGCCTCCGCCCGAGCCGCCGCCTCCACCGCATCCGCTGCCGCCGGACCCACCCGGCGTCGCGGCCATCACGCCCGAGACACTCGAAGAGAAATCGCGCACGCTCTCCGCGAACTGCGTGGCCGCAAAAATGTTGCTCCCGATGTACCAACCAGACGCGCGCCTCTCCAGTCCCAGCCCTTCGAAAGCCTTCGCCCAGTTCTTGACGCACCCATAGACGATTGCATACGGCAGGTACTCCTCGAAGAGATTGGCCCTCTCCGCGAACGCCTGACGCTCCTTTCCGCCGTCGTCATGTACAGGCGAAACCCGAGGCAGCGACGGTAGAGCGCGCTCCCCGGCGCCGTCCGTCGGGGCATCGTCGGCGACAGCAAAGCCAACGAGAAGCCGCCCGCCACGAAGGGAATACCAATGAGCGCTCCTCCGAAAGCCGACCCAAGGAACGCCGCTAATAGCCCTCCGGCTACAGCCGTTCCAATGCCGACGGCTTGATAGATGTGCCGAACGGTATCCAGGCTGCTTGGAAAGAGTCTTAGCACGTGAGCGGTCTCCTCGTACAGGTCGCTCTTCACCTTGGCAAGGTCCTCATGGAACTTGTTCTTGAGATCGCTCAACTTCACCGACGTGCCATCTTCGAACAGCGCGTCCTTCAACCTGGTTTCGTAGAGCAGCAGTCCATCCAGCGAGCGGCCGCTCGGCGATTCGCGGTCTTCGCGTACCAGTTCGTAGTCCTGACTCTTGAACATGCCGAAGATTCCGCCTTTTGCTCTTCCTTGATCTGCAGGTACCCGCGCACTGCCAGATCCACGATGGTCGCGCTCACGTCCAAGGTGTCTGCCTGCTCGTCCATTAGTACCCCGATTTCCGCCGGCCGCAGCCGCCTGCCCCTCCCGACATCCGGCGGCTGGTATTCGACGACGATCGTTTCTCGAGCGAAGAGAGGTTTCCTTTCCTCGGGCGGGTTGTCCCGGATGTAGTACATGTTGCCAAACCAGCGGTCCCGGCCGGCGGTCCACCACAGTCTGACCAAGGCGATAATAATCAGCCCGCCAAGAATGCCGGCGATCGAAATTGTTATTTCATTTGCTGGAATGGCCCCCTAATCTGCCTATTGGTATCGTCAGTCGACGGAGCTCCGGTATTCTGTCCCCCAGGCACGAGCCTCGGAGGGCCAACCGCGATGAGCCCCTTACGCAGCCCGACGACGATCGTGAGTCCCCCGCCCGGCTCCATTGGCGCTGCCGCCAGAAACGATGGCGATGTCGCATCAAGCGACGATGCGCAAGGCGTTGTCGAACCCGCAGGCCCTGAAAGCAGGTGATACGCTCGATTCCAGGCTTGGGCGCCACCACTGTTGCCGAAGCGCCTCGACCGCTACCGGCCAGTCGTTGCCTGTCACGTTCCAGAAAAGCTCGTCGTGGTCCGGGAAAGGATTGAGTCCGTCGTGGACGGTATAGCTGATCGCGTAACGCTGCCGGCTGCTGACTAGCTTGTCCGGATCGCCTACCTTGATCCGCATGTTCGGGCGCGTGTCGCTCGTCTCGAAGGGGGATCGCCGCGCTCCCGTCCGTTACCGATACGTCAGAGACGTCGATCAGCCGGTTGCTGTTATCGTCGTACTTGTACTCGACGGGCATGTCGCGGAAGATGCCATGCCGCTCCAGCGCGTCGAAATCCACGGCGAGGTCCTCCCGAACGTTGAACGAGCCATCCGTCTGAAGACCATAGCGCACATCGAACGAGCGAATTACCCAGCCGTCATCGTGCGCACGCGCAGTTCCCGACCCGGGCTGCACCAGCACGCCAGCGGTTTAGCGGCTTCATGGCGCCATTTTAGGAAATGAACGGTACGCGCGAAGGCTTGCCCCCATGCAATTGTTATTTCGCTGTCATTATTTCGGGGCTAGCGGTTGACGCCAATTACTTTTCACAAATCGCACAATTGAGGCGACTGTTGAAGGAAAGGGAGGAAATGAGATATACATCGGCGTTGGCACAGTAGTACTTATCCTGGTTATCCTCCTGCTGCTGATCCTACTCTTCTAAAGCAGGCGCCAGGACAAGACCAATAGGTAGCCGGCGGCAAAGTCCGGCTATCGGTCGACTAGGGCCGTGTAGTGGCGGCGCTCCGGCCCGACGAATACCTGACGGGGGCGGGCGATCTTCTGCTCTGGGTCCTCGATCATCTCCCGCCATTGCGCGAGCCATCCGGCTGTGCGGGGAATCGCGAAGAGCACAGGGAACATATCGACCGGAAAGCCAAGCGCCTGGTAGATGATCCCCGAATAAAAGTCCACGTTCGGATAGAGCTTTCGTTCGATAAAGTATTCATCTTCGAGAGCTATCCGCTCTAACTCCAGCGCGATCTCCAGCAAAGGATTCGCGCCCATCAGCTCGAAAACTGCGTCCGCTGTCTTCTTGATGATCTTCGCCCGCGGGTCGTAGCTCTTGTAGATCCGGTGCCCAAAACCCCACAGTAGGCCCTCACCGCTCTTGACGTGCTTCACGAACTGCGGCACGCGGTTCTTATCGCCGATTTCCATCAGCATCTTGATCACGGCTTCGTTCGCGCCTCCGTGCAGCGGGCCGTAAAGCGCCGCCGCCGCCGCCGCCGTAGCCGAATACGGGTCGGCGTCGGAACTTCCTACCGACCGCATCGCGTTCGTACTGCAGTTCTGCTCATGATCGGCATGGAGGATGAACAGCACGTCGATCGCGCGCTCGAGGACAGGGTCTGGCGCGTACTTCGGCTCCGACATCTTCCACAGCATCGAGAGGAAATTTCCCGTATACCAGAGGTCGTTGTCGGGGTACACGTACGGCAGTCCGCGGTTGTGCCGGTAGGTGAACGCCGCGATCGTCGGCATCTTCGCGATTAGCCGCTGTGTCTGAATGTCTCGCGATCGAGGATCGGAAACTTGCTTGGCGTCCGGATAGAACGTGGACAGGGCAGCAACGGTACCCAGCAGCATCCCCATCGGGTGCGCATCGTACTGGAAGCCTTCCATGAACTTTTTCACGTTCTCGTGCACATACGTGTGGAACGTTATGTCGTGCACCCATTGGCCGAGCTGGCTCTTCGTGGGAAGGTCGCCATGGATCAGGAGGTACGCCGTCTCGAGAAAGGAACTCTTTTCCGCCAGTTCCTCGATCGGGTAGCCCCGATACTCCAAGATCCCCCTCTCGCCGTCCACGTGCGTTATCGCGCTCCGGCATGAAGCCGTGTTGGCGAATCCCGGGTCGTAGACCATCAGGCCGAAATCACCCTCGTACGCCCTTATCTGGCGAAAGTGCTTCGCGCGCACCGTACCGTCTTCTATTGGCAGTTCGTATGTTTTTCCTGTGCGGTTATCGACGACGGTTAGTGTCTCGCCTCTGCCATCAGTCCTCGTCGGCCGCGCTTCTCTGTGAGTCTGCATCTCCACCTGCCCATTCTACGTCAATAAACGACGCCTCGCCCGGGTGGAATGTTAGTCCAATACCACGAAGCAAGGAACTCTAAGGATAGCGTCATCAGGCCTGAGCGCCTATCTAACCACGGGCTGGTTGCCATGCACATCGTCGCCGCCTACCGCGTGCTCGCCCGCTCCGCCTGACGCGCCTGCGGCTGAGCCAAGCGCCCGCTTTCCTCACTCGGCAGCGATCGCCTCGTCTGTAATTGTATCGAGGAGCTTGGCGAGGTCGTGCTTTGCGTCGAGGATGCCCGCCCAAAGATCCCCAATCTTCGCGATCCGATCACAGGCGGTGAGGATCGTAAAGTCGCTGGGATAGATTTCCTTGACTTCCTCCCAGCGAACGGGCATCGACACCCCGGCCTCCTCGCTCGGCCGCGGCGAATATACCGAGGCGAGCGTCTTTCCCCGCACGTTTTGATTGTGATCGAAGAATACCTTACCGGTCCGCTTGTCCACTGACCATTCCATCGTTATGTCGCGGCGGTGCGCCTGCAGGAGGTACTTCCCGATCGTTTCGCAGGCGGCGCGGACCGTATCGTAGTCGAACTGCCGGAGGATCGGCACGTATACATGCAGCCCCGTCCTTCCCGTGGTCTTAACGAAGGACGATAGAGAAAGCGAGTCCAGCAGGTCCTTCAGCCAAAGCGCGACATCGCATGTCTTGAGAAAAGCTCTTCGGTTGAGCTCCGGCTCGGCCCCCTTTTTCTCCTTGCCGGAGTAAATGTACGGATCGAGGTCGAACACAATGAAATCGGGGTAGTTCAACCACGAGGCGTCGATGTTCTTCGCCGATCCAGCGAACGTTGCTGGCAAGTGGTGAGCATCCGGCTCGGGGCTGATCCGTGAGTACCACGTGTGCAATTCGATGTCGGCCAGTTGTCCCAGCCAGAGCAATGTTGACAGGTTGTTGCACACCAGGTAGTCCACGTCGCCGGCGTTGTCGCGGGAGTAGAGCTTGACAGTCTGAACAAATTCGGGCAGTTTGCTCTCGAATCGCTTTTGGTAAAAGTGCCCGCCGTGGATCCCATTCGGGTAGCGCGTCAGGGTGATCGGACGGTCCCGCATGTGTGGAAGCAGGTATGGCGAGACCTTCGCGAAATAGACAAGGAGGTCGCGTTTCGTAAGCGCTCTGTGCTTTTCAGTGGCCAGCCAGAACTCCTTGTCTAGGTTGTTCAGCGGGATCTTGTGCCCCTCGACCCGCAGGATGAACTTCTCATCCGGCCGTTCGAGCTGCTCGAGTAGTTCGGCAACGGTCCCGCTGTCGCCCAGTCCGGAATCGGACGGTCCGCTGCCCGAGGGCGGAGGCACCGCCTCCTCCCGCTTTACGTCAGCGGGCGGCTTGTCATCCCGCAGGCCGAGGAAGCTCGGCGCGCGCAGCACTCCGTCTTTTGTCCATTGCGCATACCGTACTTGCGCCACAAGTTCTGGCTTAACCCAGGTGACAGGCGTATTCTTCGGCCTGCCGAACGGCATCCCCGCTCGCGAAGGCTCCTCGGCAAACGGCCGCTCATCCGTCCTCAACGCCTCCAGCTTCTCCTTGAGCAGCTTGAGCGTCTTGTCGTTGAACCCAGTCCCCACGTGACCGGCATGCACAAGCTTGCCCTCATCATCGTAGTAGCCGAGCAGAAGTGAACCGAACGTGCCCGCCCGCCAGCCGCCCCCCTCCGTGTAGCCGCTGATGACGAATTCGCCCTCCTTGGTGCTCTTGATCTTCATCCAGCTCTTCGAACGCCGCCCCGACTCGTAAACGCTGTCCCGCCTCTTCGCCAGCAACCCCTCGAGGCCATGTTCAACGGCAACGCGATAAGCCACCTCGCCGTCCTGCTCGAAGTGCTCAACCAACCGGACGCGCTCCGTCGGCAGAAGCAGCTGGCGCAATAGCCGTTTGCGTTGATGGAGTGGCGCGCCCCGCAGGTCATAGCCACCCGCGTACAGGATGTCGAACACGTAATAGAAGACCGGCACCTGCGATTCAGCCCGCTTGATATCGCTCTCGCGCATCAGGTTTAGCCGCTGCTGAATCTCTTGGAACGACGGCACGCCGTTTTGATCGAAAGCAACAATTTCTCCGTCGAGCACCAGCCGCGGTTCCACCTGCTCCCGCAGCTCGGCCGCGATGCTCGGGTACTGCTTCGTGGCGTCCAGGCCCCGCCGAGAGAACATGCTGACACTGCCGTGCTGGATGAAGGTGAGCGCTCGCACACCGTCTAGCTTGGGCTCGAAGAGCCAGTCCGCAGACGAGAAAAGCCCTTCGGAGAGCGAGGCGTTCATCGGCTCGATCCAGCGCGGAAACGACGCGGGCCGCGCACCCGCCAGGTCGCCGGGCCGCAGACACATTTCGGCAACCGTCCGGCGCTCCGGCAAGCGGCCTGCTTTGATGTCCTCGAGGCTAAGGCCCGAAAGCACCGACCTGTCCTCCTCGGTGACATCGCGCTCCGTGTGTGCAAACCGGTCCTTGTGCTTTATAAGTAGCCATTCGTTGGCGGCCCGCTTGGTCCGTACCAGCGTCCAGGAGCCCTTCAGCTTGTGTCCGCGCAGGAACACTGAAATCTTCCCTTCCTCGATGCCCTCGCGCATGCGGGCTTCCGCTTCTTCGCGGTCGTCGAACGAGAGCTTGCCTCCCTCATCCGGCGAGTAAGTGCCCGCGTCCCAGACGATCACCTGGCCCGCCCCATATTCGCCCTTCGGAATCACGCCCTCAAACGATCCATAGTCAAAGGGGTGGTCCTCCACCATCACAGCCAGCCGCTTGTCACGCGGGTTCAGCGACGGCCCCTTCGGTACCGGCCACGATTTCAAAACACCGTCGACTTCGAAGCGGTGGTCATAGTGCAGGCGAGTCGCGGCGTGCTTCTGGATCACGAAGATGAGTGGCCCGCGGCCCTCTGTCTCGGCGCCTGGCGCGGGCTCCGGTGTGCGATCGAAGTCCCGCTTTTCCTTGTATTTCTCAAGCACGAGCTTATTATGGCACCAGACGTCGATCTCTCTGCTGCCATGAAACTGTGGTCCCCCGGTCTGATAGGGGAATGCAAGACGGAGACTACCTCAATTTACGGTGCCCGCATTACGCGCGCGCCACGATTAGAGGCGATGGGCGAAGTATTCAGGAAGTTTGCTCACACTGTCTCTGAGAAGGTCGGCTCGGTGGGGGCATTCATTGTTGCGGTAACTGTCGTTCTAGCCTGGGTCGTGACGGGCCCAATATTCGGCTTCTCCGACACTTGGCAACTCGTAATCAACACCGCGACCACGATCGTGACATTCCTCATGGTCTTCCTGATTCAGAACACACAGAATCGCGATAACCTCGCCCTTCAGGCGAAACTCGATGAGTTGATCGTCGCCACGGGAGGCGCCGACAACAAGCTCGTCCTCGCCGAAGAACTGACCGATGATGAATTCAGACGCCTGAAGTCTCACTTCGAAAAGGTAGCGAACAACAGAAGGTCCACTCGTGGCGCAGCTTTAGGCGCACGCCGGCGCATCAACCAGAATAAACGCGCGAGGTGATCGCGCGAAGCAAGTGTCTCTCAAGAAGGCCGCGGGCAGTATGTAGAGGCAAAAGCCGTTTATGCCGGGCGAGTTAAAAAATTAGGAACGGGCCCTTCCGGACCGTCTGGCGTGCGAGTCAGCGATCAGGATGCTCGCGTCCTTGAGCCCCGAGATCGCTGGTAGACTGTAGCCCGCGTCCTCACTTCCGGCGCAGCATTGATGCGCGCTCACAGTAAGCAGCTGGAGGTAGCCGTGTTCAGTCTTACCGTCAATGGATTCGAGATTATTGCCCGAACGCTGATCATTTATGGCAGTTTGCTTCTCGTCCTGCGCGTCGCCGGCAAACGCGAGATCGGCCAGATGGCGACTTTTGACCTCGTAGTGATCCTGCTCATCTCGAACGCCGTTCAAAACGCGATGGTGGGCAGCGACGTCTCTGTCACCGGCGGCCTGATCGCTGCCGGTGCGCTCATCGCCGCCAACTACGGCGTCGCCACAGCGCGCGAACGCATGACATGGCTGCGCGAGGCCGTCGAGGGCTCGCCCACCGTCGTCGTCAGCAACGGCAGGCTCCTGAGACAGAACATCCGCCGTGAGGGTCTTGCAGAAGAGGAAGTTCTGATGGCGATACGAGAGCACGGACTCAATAACATAGACGAGGTCCAGCTCGCGGTGCTGGAGACTGACGGTTCTATCAGCGTGGTTCAGGCGGGGAATGCCTCAATCACTGGACGACCCCGCAAGCGAACCCGACTACCGTGGAGACGAGGCGGCTAGCGCCTAACCGGCCTTGCGCCTCCGCGCCGGCGCTTCCTCTTCCTCCTCCTCGTCTTCGCCCTTCTTGCGCTTCTTCGCAGCCTCGACGCTTGCTCGGAGCGCCGACATGATGTCGGTAACTTTCGCCGGTCCCGCGGCCGCAACCTCCGGAAGCTCTTCGCCCTCGAGCTTGGCCTCGATAACCTTCATCAAAGCTTCGCGGTATTCGTCCTTGTACTTCTCCGGCTCGAATTCCTCGCTAAGCAGGTCGATTAGTGTGTACGCCATCTGCAGTTCTTTCTCGGAGATTTTTACGTCCGGCAGCTCAGTCTTCTCGACCCTGATCTCGTCCGGGTAATAGAGTGTCTCAAGGATCAGTGTTCCGTCCATCGGCCGCAGCGCGCACAGCTGCTCCTTATTTCGCACCGCGATCTTGGCTATGCCCGTGAGGTTCTTCTCTCTCAGCGCAGTCATCAACAAGGCGAAGGGCTTCATGCCTTTGGCGTCCGGCTCCAGATAATAGCTCTTCTCGTAGTAAACCGGGTCGATCTCTTCGGCCTTCACAAACGCGGATAGTTCGACCGTCTGCTTGCTCGGAAGAGGCAGCTTCTCGAAGTCTTCTTCGGTCAGGATTACATGCTCGTCTCGCGCATACTCGTATCCGCGGACAACCTCACCCCATTCCACCGGCCGTTCATGTGTCGGGCACCAGCGCAACTGCTGGAGCCGCGTCCCGCAATCCTTGTGCAGGAGGTGAAAGGAGATGTCCTTGCTTTGCGTGGCCGTGTACAGCTTCACCGGGATACTCACCATCCCGAAGCTGATCACCCCGTTCCAGATGGACCTAGGCATTTTTAATACCCTTTCTCGGCATCTCCACGCTACCCCGCTCTCAGAAATGCCTAAGGCTGAACCTAAATGATACCCCACACTCGAACAGGGGCGAAATGCGACCACCTATCGCGTACAATTTCAGATGCCTATCGAAGGTCAACCCGGAGGAGCGCCCATGAACCGCGAAGACGCTTGGAACATCCTCTGCGAACACACGAAGACTGAAGCGCTTCGTAAGCATGCCCTCGCCGTCGAGGCCGCCATGCGCGCCTACGCCCGAAAGTACGGCGGCGATGAGGAGCGCTGGGCGACTGTAGGCCTCCTCCATGACTTCGACTTCGAGATGCACCCCAATGCCGACGAGCATCCTGTCAAAGGAGCCGAGATCCTCCGCGAGCGTGGCGTCCCCGAGGACATTGTCTATGCAGTCCTGTGTCATGCCGATTATCTTGGCCTTGATCGGAAGGCACCAATGGACCGTGCTATCTACGCCGTCGACGAGCTCACCGGGTTCATAACCGCTGTGGCTCTGGTCCGCCCCGGAAAGAGCATCGACGAAGTAGACGTTGCGGCGGTCCGCAAGAAGATGAAGGACAAAGGATTCGCCCGCAACGTCAACCGCGATGACATCACGAAGGGCGCCGACCAGCTAGGCGTTGACCTGGATGAACACATCGCTTTCGTCATCGATTCGCTCAAGCCCGTCGCCTCGCAGCTGGGCATCGCCGGGACCGCCTGAACCGTCGGTTGTCTGGTCAGTAGAATTTGCAGGCATGCAGGCTTGTCGGCTTGCGGGTGCGCACCGCTTGTCTGGCCGCTACTGCGGCCAGTACCGCCCTTCCGTCTCCTTTATTAGCTCGACGTACCGCTTGGTCTCTTCGTACATCACGCCACTCATCGTCGCCGCGTATCCTTGATAGTACGAAGCCAAAGCCTTGTCCTTGTCTCCGCCGGTTGCGTCGAACAGGAGTCGCAGGTAGCGCGTTCCCATCTTGATGTTGTCGTATGAGCTCGCGTCCTCATGGAGATCGGTGCCGATCACAGACTGTTCTAGCCACTGCGCGGTCGTAGGCATCAGTTGCATGAACCCGATTGCGCCGGCCGGGCTCACCGCATGCTGTCGCCAGCCGCTCTCCAGCCACGCCAAAGCCTTTACCATTCCCGGGTCTAGGCCTTGCTCGCCCGCCAGCTGATCGATCATTTTCTCCGTGTCTGGATCATCCGGAGGATGCGTGGCTGCCTGGACTGTCGGCTCGATAGGTGGCAATGCTGCCCCCGGCACTTTCAGCTTCTGTCGTGGAACAATCAGCTGCATGTCCGAGATCTGGTTCGCCTCAGCAAGTGCCCGCGTCGTAATGTCGAACTTGGTGGCGATCTTGCTCAAATAGTCACCCGGCTGCACCTCATACTCGATTGTGCCGGGCTGCGACGGCTTGTCTCGCTCCGGAAGCTTAATGATCTGTCCGGGCAACAGCAGATCAGGATACTTAATGTCGTTCAGCTTCACCAGCTCGTCGACGCTCGTGTCATACTTATCGGCGATACTCCAGAGCGTATCGCCGCTCGCCACCGGGTGATGCCGCGGGGATTCATCCGCCACAGCAAGCCCGTTTGCGACAAGCCAGAGCGCCAGAGCTGCTCCCAGCGCGGCAGCAAGCCGCCACATTATTCGCATCTCTCCCTCCCCTCTGGTGTCTCGGTATCGATGCAGCTATAAAGACGCAGAGAGGCAGCTATTGTTGCGTTTCGGTTAATGCAACTATCTGCAGCAGGCCGAGGCGCTATCGGCAAATCAGCAGGGCTTTTGTAAACTTCAACCCGGCCATCCAGGAGG
>VBEJ01000169.1 GCA_005882985.1 Chloroflexota bacterium | reverse complement strand
GCGACTGCTGCAGCATCTCCGGATCGTTGAAGCTGAGTCCCAGCGCGATACCCAGCTCGCTTGCCGGCCGGCGTCGCGTCATCGTGCCCTGTCTAACCATAGCGCTAATTCTAATCCAGTGACAAAGAGAGCCGCTCGAAGGCGGCCCATTCTGCCGTGGTCACATCCCGGAAACGTCTGAGGCCGAAACCTATGTCTCCCGGCGGACATCACGAAGGTTCACCCGCAAATGATAGGTTCGCCCCATTGCCCTGTCAAGGCGAAAGTCGACGATAAGGCAGACGTTGGTGCGAAAACCAAACCTTATCGGTAAATTACGCGCCGGCCTGCCTGCTCCCATTCGCTCTCTGTTCGACCAGCTCATCAAGCTCGCAGATAGTCGCGGCCTGCCCGTCTACCTCGTCGGCGGCCCCCTGCGCGACCTCCTCCTCGACCGGCCCTCGCTCGATCTCGACATCGCCGTCGAAGGCGACGCCCCCACGCTGGCCCGCCAACTTGCGGAATCCCTGTCGAGAGAGGACAAGGCTGGTTCCGCTCATCCTGAGGCCCTCGTAGGACGAGCGGGGACCACGTCCGAGCCCAGGGTAGTCACCCACCCGGCCTTCCTCACCGCCACGGTCCGCGTCCCCGGCTTCCACCTTGACCTCATCACCGCCCGCTCGGAGACCTACGCCCGCCCCGGCGCTCTCCCGACCGTCACTCCCGAAACGATCGAAGATGACCTCCGTCGCCGCGATTTCACCATCAACGCCCTCGCGCTCCGGCTGAACTCGCCGTGGCGAGTCGAGATCCTCGATCCCGCCGGCGGACGCGCCGACCTCGAAGCGCGACTCATCCGCGCCCTTCACAAGCGCTCCTTCCAGGACGATGCCACACGCATTCTCCGCGCCGTCCAATACGCCTCCCGCTTCGGCTTCAACGTGGAGCCGCAGACGCTCCGCTGGCTGAAGCGGGACCTCCGGTACCTCCGGACCATCAGCGGCACCCGTCTACACCACGAGTTCTCCCGCATCTTCGCCGAGAGCGCGCCGGAAGAAATCCTCCATCGCCTCCACGACCTCGGAGCGCTCGCCGCCATCGATCCCACCCTCCGCTTCGATCCGCCTCAGGCGGACGCCTTCACCCGCCTGCGCCCGGACGGGTGGCGGTCTGGCCGCCAGCTCAACACAACCGGCGCCCGCGCTTCCTACTGGCCCGTCCTCGCCTGGAACCTGAACGAGCCGCAAGCCCTGGACGTTTCTCGCCGTCTAGCCGCAACCAAACCTCAGCGCAAAGCGCTCGCCGCGATGCCCGCTCTCCAGCGCCTCGCACCCAACCTCGCCGGCCCCTCGCTCAAGCGCAGCGCCGTCGCCGAGCCGCTCGCGTCCTTCCCGCTGCCCGCCCTCTGGGCCTTCTCTGCGCTAACCGATGACCCAACCGTCCGCGAGCGCCTCCTCGACTACCTCACCAAAGCCCGCCTCGAGCGTCCGCACCTCACGGGCGATGACCTCCTCGCGCTCGGCCTTCCCTCGGGACCACAGCTCGGCGAAATCCTCCGCCGCCTCCGGAACGCCCGTCTCGACGGCGAAGCCACTAGCCGCGAAGACGAGGAGCATCTCGCCCGCCAAAACGACGCCGAAGGCCGCGACTGCGGCGACGTCTGGGTCAACGAGCAGTTCCTCGCCCTCGAGTTCGCCTGCTTCACTTGCCTCCGCGGCGAAACAGCCGACCCAACAGGCGAGCCGCCGGTGGGGCGAGGGCACTGACGAGCAACACGTTATATTAAACCGCGATCTTGGAGATACTTGATCCGACGGTTCACTCCTGAAACCGGATCCTCGTACCACCACCACGTCCAACCATTTACGTTATTCCCAGTAATGGACATCGCAGCCGGTGAAACGTGATCATGTCTGATCCCATTCACTGTGATCGTTCGATCACGAAAGAGCATCCCGGAGTGCTGCCGTTTCCCATAAGAATAGTGGAACACCTCAATCGGGTAGGTGATAGGACCCACGGCCGTTTCGTCGGCCTTGGGTGCATACGGGCTGGCTCCATTATTCAGCTCTTGCTCAACGATCCCAAGCAGCGCTTCAGCGTACTCGGGATACTTTCGCGCGTAGCGAATCAATGTGCGGACATCTTCCTGGACCACGAGACACATCTTCTACTATAGTTGCTAAAGCTACTATAGCAGATACCGCGTGAGCGTTGTCAAGCCTGTGGGGCTACTTTCCTACTTCCCAAACCGCCCGATCAGCGCCGCAATCGCCTTCGTGCCCCGCAGGAAGTCCTCGATGCGGATGTTCTCGTCCGGCGCGTGGATGTGCGCGTCGGGGTAGCCGATGCCGCAGTCAGCGGTCGGCAAGCCGAGGATCGCGACGAAGGGATATAGCGGCCCCGTGCCCGCCATCGCAGGCACGATAAACGGCTCGCTGCCGTAGGCGTCGCGGATCGCCTCGCGCATCACGGCGACGAGCGGGTCCGTCACCGGCGTGCGGGCCGGCCGCTCGCCGCCAAGGGTCTTGAGCTCGATATCGGCGAAGCCGTGGGAGTCCAGGTGCCGCCGCAGCTTGGCCAGGATGTCGTCCGGGTCCTGGTCCGGCACCAAGCGGAAGTCCATCTTCGCCATCGCCCGCGCCGGGAGCACCGTTTTCGGGCCTTCGCCCTCGTATCCCGACGACAGCCCGTCAATCGTCGCCGTCGGCTCGAACAGGTGCCGCGCGATGTAATCGACGCCGGTCACGCCGGCCAGCGCCTTCCCGATCCCGAAGCTCTTTAGCGTCTCGGCGTCTTCTTGCGGCATCGCCTCGATCGCCGCCCGCTCCTCAGGCGTCGGCGGCCGCACGCCGTCGTAGAAGCCCGCGATCTGGATGCGCTCGTCCGGCGACTTGACCGTCGAGAGCGCCCACACGAGCCGCCAGGCCGCGTTCGGCAGCACTGTCCCGTACGATGAGTGCGCGTCGCGGTTGATCGTCTCGCAGGTGAGTTCGACGTAGAGCAGCCCCTTCACGCCCAGCGTCACCATCGGCAACCCCTCCCACGTCACGCCGCCCCCCTCCCACAGGCAGGCGTCTGCCGCCAGCAGCTCGCGGTGCTCCTCGACGAACTCCTCCATGTGCGGCGAGCCGATCTCCTCGTCGCCCTCGATGCAGAACTTGAGCGAGCACGGAAGCTCGCCGCGCACCTCGCGCCACGCCTTGATCGCCGCCACGCGCGCCGCGATGTTGCCCTTGTTGTCCGAGACGCCGCGCCCGTACAGCTTCCCGTCCCGCAGCGTCGGCTGGAACGGCGGCGACGTCCACAGCTCGAGCGGTTCCGGCGGCTGCACGTCGTAGTGGTCATAGAAGAGCAGCGTCTTCGGCGACTTGCCGCGGAGTTCGGCGAAGACGACGGGCTGCGCCGTGTCGGGCCCTCCCGTCTTCGGGAGAATCTGAGTCTCGAACCCGAGCGGCCGCATCATCCCGACGACGTGCTCGGCCGTCTCGCCGATCGCCTGCTTTTGTGCGCTTACGGCAGGCAGCTTGCACAACTCAGTCAGCGACGCGATCGAGTCGTTCAAGTGCTCGTCAATGTACTTGAAGATATCCTGCATGAGGCTCCTATCCGTCATCCTGAGCGACGACCACGCTTGCGCGCGGAATCTCGCGTCTTCGCGAAGGGATCTGAGGACGGGGTCAGCGTCCGGGCGCAGATTCGCCGGGCCCCGCTACCATCCGGACCATCGCCATCCTAGCTGGCTCGCCTTGCTCGTGCCAATCGAACTCGTGCGCCGTCGCCGGCCGGTAACCCAACCGCAGCCAGAAGTACAATCCCAGCCCGTTCCGCACGTCCACCTCCGCATGGAAGCGATGAGCAATTCCGTCGCGGACTGCCCGCTCCTCCAACAGTCGCACAGTCTCCGAACCGTATCCCCAACCACGATAGGGCTTCGCCAACGCGATGAAGGGCATCACTAGCCAATCGCCGTCTCGCCTGTATTCAACGAGGCCGATCGGCTCCCCGTCGCGGCCGATAGTGATTGAGCGCAGTCCACGAACCCTCGATCTCTGGGCGATTAGCTCCTCGAGAGAGCGTTCTTCGAACGCCGTCTGCGCGGCCTCCGTGTACCACTCCGAGATACCCGCGAACCCTCGTGTAGCTGGTCGCAGGACAACGGGTTCTCTTCTTGCGACAACCACCACTAGGCACTCGGCACGCGCCCGAGCCACTGCTCGACCAGCCCCGGCATCTCCCGCACCGATGCCTCGAGCACGCGGCAGTCCGGCAGTGAACCCAGAAACGCCGCCCCGTAACTGCGGCTCGCGATCCGCCGGTCGAGGACCACCAGTACGCCCCGGTCCGTCTTCGTCCTGATCAGCCGTCCGCAGCCCTGCTTGAAGCGCAGCACGGCCTGCGGCAGTGCGTACTGCTCGAACGGCTGGTCATACAGCGCGGAGCGCGCGGCGAACACTGGGTCGGAAGGCACGCTGAACGGCAGCCGCGGGATGATCAGTAGCGAAAGCGCATCGCCCGGTATATCCACGCCCTCCCAGAAGCTCGCCGTTCCAAGGAGGACCGTCTTTGGGTTCGATTGCAGCGCCCGGACCAGTTGCCTCGCCGAACCGTCGATCCCCTGCCCAAGCACCTGGATCGCTTCGCCTCCCAGCATTTCACCCACCAGCTGGTGCGTGACGCCGAGGCTTGAATGCGAGGTAAAGAGTACGAGCGCGCGGCCCTGAAAGGCCCGCACCAGTTCCGCGATTGCCTGCGCGAGCGAGTCCATGTATGCCGGCCACTCCGGTTCAGGCATGTCTCGGGGAACGAGCGCCAGTGCCGCGCGCCGGAAATCGAACGGGGAGCCCAGCGCCAGCGTCTCCGCATTCTCCAACCCCAGGCGCTCCTGCAAGTACGAAAACGACCGCTCGGCCTGCAATGTCGCCCCCGTGAGGACCAGCGTGCTCAATCCCTCGTACAGGTATTCCTCCAGCAGCCCCGCGACCGCCAGCGGCACGGACGAGAGGACTACACTGCCGTCCGAGCGCTCGCGCTCCAACCAGACGATTCGCTCCGGGTCGTCTTTTTCGAGCGCCTCTGCCAGCCCGATGACCGTCGCCTGCATCTCCTGAAGTAGCGAGTCCAGCTCGGCCCTGATCAGCTCGTAGTTCAGCATCTCGGCGGCGCCCGGCGCCGCAAGTGACTGCTCGAGCTGCTTCAGCCCCGCAGTTACCTGGTTCAGCACAAGCCGCAGGTTCTCCCAGGCGATTTCGATCTCGGGCCAGTCCGGCTGCACGCGCATCGCGCGGTTGATGAGCAGTCGCTGCTCTCGCTCGAACCCCTTGATCGTATGCTGCTGCATGAAGGCAGCGAGCGCCCCGAAACAGTCGCGGACCGGCTGGCGTGACACTCCGACGCGCCGGCTCAGCTCCGCCGTAACGCCTGCCAGTTCCGCGTGCGGGCCCAGCGCCGATTCTAGCGTTCGCAGCCCTGCCTGGACCTGCCCCGGCAGCGACTCGCAGCGCTCCAGCAGCTCAGACACCGCCCGCTCGCCAGACGCGAAGCCGAACTGTCTCGTCGCCTCGTCCTCCAGGTGGTGCGCCTCGTCGACCACCAGCCGGGTGTATGACGGAAGCACCCGGCCGCCCGTCGCCTTGTCCGACAGCAGCAGAGCGTGGTTCACGACAACGATGTGCGACGCCTCCGCCTTCCGGCGCGCTTTCTGCAGAAAGCAGCTGCCCTCGACCACGTAAGGACTGTTGCTGCTCGCGCAGTCCGCGCCGTCCGCGCTGAGCTGTCGCCAGGCCGCTTCCTCGCCTTGCGACAGGCGCAGCTCCGCCCGGTCCCCCGTCTCCGTCTGCGTAAGCCAGATCACGATCCGCGCCGCCAGCATCGCCTCCTCATC
>VBEJ01000001.1 GCA_005882985.1 Chloroflexota bacterium | reverse complement strand
AGCAGGGCGGCACCCGCCGCGGCGCGAACATGGGCATTCTCGCCGTAGACCATCCCGACATCGAGCAGTTCATCACGCTCAAGAGCGACATGCGCACGCTTGTTAACTTCAACATCTCGGTCGCGGTCACGGAGAAGTTCATGCGCGCCGTCGAGAGCGACGAAGAGTACGACCTCGTAAACCCGCGCAGCGGCGAGGCCACCGGCCGCAGGCGCGCGCGCCACATCTTCGATCTGATCGTCGCGAACGCCTGGCGAAACGGCGATCCAGGCATCGTCTTCATCGACCGCATTAACCGCTCAAACCCAACGCCGAACCTCGGGCAGATCGAGGCGACTAATCCTTGCGGCGAGCAGCCGTTGCTTCCCTGTGAGTCCTGCAATCTCGGCTCGCTCAATCTCGGCCGTTTCGTGACGGCCGAAGGCAATAAGCCGCGCTTCGACTGGGAGCGGCTCGCCCGCGTCATCCCCGACTGCGCCCGCTTCCTCGACGACGTTATCGACATTAACCGCTACCCGATCGAAGAGATCGACCGCGCGACCAAGCTCACGCGAAAGATCGGCCTTGGCGTGATGGGCTGGCACGACGCGCTCATGCATCTCGCCATTCCGTACGACTCCGAGGAGGCGCTTGCCCTCGCCGAAGAGATCGCGCGCTTCATCCAGGAAAAGGCGAACGAGGCGTCCCTCGAGCTTGCACGCGAGCGCGGCGCCTTCCCGGCCTTCAAGGGTTCCCGTTACGACCCGGACAGCCCCTACCGCAACGCGACGCGAACAACTGTCGCGCCGACTGGAACAATCTCAATCATCGCCGACTGCTCGTCCGGCATCGAGCCCGTGTTCGCGCTCGCCTACACGCGACAGCACTATCTAGACGCTGACGACGCCTCGAAGCTGACGACTCTCCGGGAAGCCAACCGCTACTTCCTGCAGGCGGCTAACGACGCCGGCTTCTACAGCGAGGAACTCATGGACCACGTCGCCGCTGGCGGAGCCCTCGCCGAACGGGACGACGTGCCCGACTGGGCGAAGCGGCTGTTCGTCACGGCACACGAGATCACTCCCGAGTGGCACGTGCGTATGCAGGCGGCGTTCCAGCGTCACAACGACAACGCCGTTTCGAAGACGATCAACTTCCCGCATTCAGCGAGCGAGGCAGATGTCGCCGCGGCTTACTGGCTCGCCTCCCGCGAGGGCTGCAAGGGCATCACCGTCTACCGCGAAGGCTCCCGCGATTTTTCGGTCCTCTCGCACACGACTGCCAATGTGAAGGGCCCGGAACAGGAGACCGCCGAGGCTCTGGAGGACATCACAGGCCGGCTCGCAGCCATCGGGCGCCCGCTCCCTCGGCGCGAGTTCCTCCCGGACGAGCGCAAGTCGGTCACGCACAAGTTCCGAGTCGGCGACCAGGAAGGCTACATCACCGTCGGCCTCTACGACGACGGCCGCCCCGGCGAGATCTTCGTCAAGATCAACAAGGAAGGCTCGACCGTTTCCGGCCTAACCGACGCCGTCGCCAAGCTCGCCTCGATCGCCTTACAGTACGGCGTGCCGCTGGAAGAGCTGGCGCCGAAGATGCGCAACACCCGCTTCGAGCCCTACGGCCCCACCGGCAACCCGGAAGTCCCCTGGGCGACCAGCGTCATCGACTACATCTTCCACTGGCTCCAGGTCCGTTTTGGCGCACAGGCAGACGTAGGGGCGGGTCACGATCCGCCCACAGACACGACAGGCGACAGCGGAATCGGCTGCCCGGACTGCGGCTCGCTGCTCGCGTACCAGGAGGGCTGCCTGGTGTGCCGCTCGTGCGGCTACAACCGCTGCGGGTAGGACAAAATACCTGCCTCATGCGAGGTGATGCTTACCGCGCGTTCTGCAATAAAGTCAAGGAGTTTCAACCCGACGCCCTGCTACGAGCAGTGGCAAAAACTTCCGCTGTGCGCATCATGGACCGCTCACGCTTCCATCGAGTCTTCTCGCAATACTTTCGGCACGGCGAATTTGCGCTGCCCGACTTCATTCTGGCCGAAATCGTGAAGGCGACACTGTGCATCGAAGACAAACCATATTACAAGCGCGCAAAAATCCCGACAGATCGGAACCTATCCTACCTGCATCACCTATATTTGGAAGTCGACGCTGAGACCAAGTTCGAGGAACGTGAGGACATAGACACGTTCTTCCTAAGGTCATCAGCGCTTCAGTTCCCTTCGCAAGGGGGTCTTTGGCAGTTGATTCCTCGAACACTTCTGTTGCATTCCACCACCACTGCCGTGACTGGACGCAACTTTGATGTCAGCAGGCGTTTTGAGGAAGCACTTGGGATTCCTCTTGCGTCCTATACCTTCTTGGGTGCCAGCCTCTTCGCACTCGCGATTGCCGCGAACGATGGCGTATTGCACCTTGATCAGTTGCATCTATTCGACCTGCCAGAACACGACTCACGTGTGGTTGAGAAATTCCTGACCCTTGTCTCCACTGATCAAGAAGGCTTTCTTCGGCTTTGCTTGGAGCGCTGCGATCCTCAGCCCGGGTTAGAGGTTTATGACTACAATCCCCTTATAGCGCGACCTGTGGTTCGTCTTTCGACTGGCCAATACAGTCTCCCCGTGCCACGCCTGCTCATAGAGAGAGTCACATCCGGAGTCTATTACGACCTGGCATCCAGCTTTGGGAACGAGTTCCTAACGTATCTCGGACACGCTTATCAAAGGTACATCGGTCGGCTTCTTTCCGGCATTCCTAACCTCACAGTCTTGTCCGAAGAAGAATATGGTCCACGAAAGAGCCGTCGCTTATCACCGGACTGGATCCTTACCAGTGGCAGCCGCGCTGTCCTTTTGGAATGCAAGACGAAGAAATTGCGGTTAGGCAGCCGCTTGCCCCAGTTCCGCGAACAATTCCAGGAGGATGTACAAGCGGGGATCGCCACAGCCGTGCGCCAGTTGCGTCGGAGTGTCGATGATATACGGAGGCGCCAAGTTTTTCCAAGTCTTGGGGAGGCTGATCTGCTGCCTTTGGTCGTGACGCTTGATCATGCGTACATGCTCAATGGAAACATGATTCGGCGGATTGTGGACGGTGAATTGAAGGCGGAAGGGCTCGAATCATTGGACTATCAAGTGGCGAGCACAGAAGAAATCGAGTCACTCGCGGGTGCACGCGATGGTCGCCTCCTTCTCGACGTACTTTGGGCGAAGGCTAGAGCAACTGATTCCAGGGAATTTGATCTGGCTACTGCAATTCAGAAAACCGACGGCTTTGAGAATCACCCTCTGCTTCGAAGCACATACTTGGCGTTCCTAGACAAGGTTCGCCTGACACCAGAGACAAAATGAATAGCCGCGCCTCCGTGGTTTATACTGCCGTCCGGTAGCACGAACCCGTCCCAAACAGGAGCCTCCGTTGTCCAGCAAAATCGCCCTCCAGCCCGTCGACTCCGTGTCTATCACGACGCTTGTCGACAACTACTTCGACTTGCTCCTCACGGACCAAGGGCCGGCGAAGCGCGTCGGCCTGCCGACGACCGAGACGCCACGCGTCGCCGCCGCCGCCGTCGAGGAGGGGAAAACTCCCGACACTCCGCTGGCAGAGCACGGCTTCTCGGCGATGATCACGCTTACGTCCAATGGGCGCGAGCACCGCGTGCTGTTCGATACAGGCATGAGCCCAGACGGTCTCGTCGAGAACATGCGCCGGCTGGGCCAATCGCCCAAGGACCTCGAGGCGATCGTCCTCAGCCACGGCCATCTCGACCACACGACCGGCATGGATGGCCTCATGCGCACGCTCGGCCCCGCGAACCTTCCGGTGTTCCTGCACCCTGAAGCCTGGAGCCGCCGCCGCCTTGTCCTCCCGGGACGCGAGCCGCTCGAGTTGCCGACGCCAAGCAAGTCGGCCATCAAAGGCGCCGGCTTCGAGATTATTGAGGAGAAACAACCGTCATTCCTCCTTGACGGTTCGCTTCTGATCACCGGCGAAGTCGACCGCACGACGGAGTTCGAGAAAGGTATGCCGATCCAACAGGCCTGGCGCAACGGCGAATGGCAGCCGGACCCGCTGGTCCTCGATGACCAGGCTGCGATCCTCAACGTCCGGGGTAAGGGGCTCGTGGTCATCACGGGATGCGGGCACGCGGGTATCGTCAACATCCTCCGCTACGCCCGGAAACTGACCGGAATCGAGCGGGTATACGCCGTCCTTGGCGGATTCCACCTGGGCTACCCCTTCGACGTGGTCATCCCTCAAGTCTGTGATGCGCTTGCGGAACTAGACCCACAGGTCATCGTTCCCGCACACTGCACAGGATGGAAGGCTGTTCACGCCCTCGCCGCCCGCTTCCCGAACGCCTTCATCCAGAACAGCGTGGGCACGCGCTTTGAGCTTTAGGACCCCATGAAAGTCCACCGCGTGACCCCCGAGGCCGCCGTCCCCGCCGGCGAGCAGTTCTTCGTCGGCGAGGTGCGCGTGCAGCCGGTCGTGCCCGGCAGCGAGGGTATCGAGATAATCGTCGTGCGGTTTAGCGCGGGCGCGCGGACTTACCTCCACTCGCACGAGGTGCCGCAGGTGCTGCACTGCATCGAGGGCCGCGGCATCCTCGCTACGGAAAGCGAGCGGAACGAGGTCGGCCCCGGCGATATCGTCCACGTCCCGCCGGGCGAGATGCACTGGCACGGCGCCGCGCCGGACAGCGACTTCGCTCACCTCTCGATCCGCCCGCCGGGCGAGACCAACTGGACGAAGATCGACCCGCTGGCGTGAGCATTTCCCTTGTCGCGTAATGCCACGCTGATATACTCCCCGCTATCGCCAGACACCTCATACCTCACAACCAAAGGAGGCCCCATGAATACCGTTCTCGCGCGCTTCAACATCATCGCCGGCAAGGAAACGGAGGCCGAAGAAGCGATGAAGAAGCAGGCGGCATCCGTCGAGTCTGCCGAGCCCGGTGCGCTGGCCTACATCTTCCATCGCAACCGCAAGGACCCAACGGTGATTACCGTTTTCGAGATCTACAAGGACGACGAGGCGTCCCAAGCGCACCGGAATACGGAGCACATGGCGGCCTTTGCCTCGCATTTCGGGTCCCTGTTCGATCCGGCGACGGTAAAGATCGACCGGCTCGAGCGTATCGCCGGTTTTTCGCGATAACGCATCGCCGTAGAGACGCCTCGCCGAGGCGTCTCTACACCCGCGCGTCCACCCCAAGCGATCGCCCGAGCTCCTGCACAAACTCCCGCCACTCTGCAGGATCCGCCCACCCCTCATAGCCGGAATACGAGGCCAGCGGGATTTTCTCCTCCTCTGGCCCGACGATTGCCCACACCGTGAACGTCTCGACCGGGCCGGCCACACCGTACCCGAGCTCCAAGCTGCGCACCTCGTTGGTGCGCAGTGTGCGACGCTTCTTGCCCCAGAATCGGCCCCGCTTCGTGACCGTGATCTCGCCGCCTACCTCATCCAGAATTATCTGTTCGCGGCCCGCCTCATTGACCAGCCGTCCCATTTGGTCCTTCGTTGGCAAATTACCGCTACGACGGCCGCCCGGCGCGCCTTCTTCGATCACCTGCAGCCCATAGGCCTCAGCTATCGCATGCGCCAGCTTTTCGGCGCAGCCGCGGTCGTATTCGTTGATCGTGAGGTCGCCACCGCCCTCATAGGCAGCAACGACACGAGAATGATTCGGCGGTAAGACTTGACCGGTCGCGGTCTGCATCGGCGCCTGTGACCAACGGTGCCAGGTGATTGAGTGCACGGGCTTCAGCCGCTCGACGGCCTGTGGCTCCTCCGCGTGCTTCTTCCCCTTCCGCGGGTAGTTACGAAGCTCGCGCAGGGCCGCGTCCCAGACCCAGTCCCCGCATAGGAAATCACCTTCCTCCGGCGGCAATGCGGTCCGCCCTAAAACTCGGCGGCTTCGTAGGTCTGCCGCACCCACCTGCCTTCTGGGTGCGGGGCAGTCGGGATAGCAGCTTCCTCTAGTGTCGCGATCGTCGCCGCGCCCCCCTCGCGAACGTACCGCTTGCAATCATCTTCGCTCTGCCACGTCGTGATCTGAGCGAACGCGCCTTCTTCATTCACATCCCAGGCGTACTGCACGGAGACGAAGCCCGCCGATTTCTCGAGGATTCCAGTGATCTTGGGTAGAACAACGTTGAGTTGAGATTGCCAGCGCGCCCGGTCGGTCAAACGGCTCTTGCGGCGGAGGATCGAGACGACCATCTCGCGCCATTGTCGGCGCGCGAGGCGCGAGCGGCAACTAGGCAGGAGCGCGGGAGGAAGCAGAATCTAGCGCGATGAGAGCGGCCATGGTTGCCGCCTTCTGGTCTCGTCCCCACGGAGGACCGTGGTCTCGCCCGAGCTGCAGCACGAGCGAGCTTACGTCGCCCTCCGGCGTGCCGAGCGCCTCCGCGACGCGGGCGGGCAACGCGCTCTCGGGCACCCCGACAGTGGTCAGACCGCAGTTCTGACTTGCCTCCATTAGCGCCTCTCGAAAAAGCCATCCTTCGGCCCCATGCATCGCCGCGTGTGTAGACAGAGCCTGAGACAAGGTGGCCGCTGGTTTGCCGCCGCCCAGCACCACGCCACTTGCGACTAGCGCGTAGCCGTGCATTCCAACCAAGGCAGCAAAGGCGGTCAGTGCTTCCGCCGCAAGTACCCGGGCCTCATTAGCCGCAGCTGCGACTATCTCCTCGGCCTTGTCTGGCCCGCCGCGCTTGGCATCGTGATATGGCTCGCGGGGGAGCGGCCACGAAGTGAGAAGGAGGCGTGGGCGATCGAGGACGAAAGGCGAGCTCACCGGGCAGCCCAGACAAACGGCCGCCGCCCAACCTGAATGGGACGAAAAGCCGATGGCGGCCGGCTTGAGGGTTTCACCCACCGCCGTTAATAGGCGCGTGCCAGTATTGCCGGACCGCGTAGGTGCCCGGCTGGCCCACCTTTTCCCAGTAGGCGGTCATCGCGCGCTCGATATCGAACTCGAAGAGCCAGTCGGACTCTCGAATCTCGTGCTTCGCGGTCTCAGTGATCAGGCGCCGCGTCTCAGCGTCTTCGACGAGTCGCGCGACGCCGCTGATGTAGAACTCATCGTCGCCCCGCGTTTGCCCATCGACTTCGCGCCACTTGCCCGGGAGCGCGTGCATGGCATACCGCTCATCGCGCTTAAGATCGAGCCGCTTGGGCGATGTGGCCGCAACGGCTACAAACATGCGGCCCTCCGCGATGATTGGACAGACGGGGTGGACTCGCGGAGCGCCGTCGTCTCTCACAGTCGCAAGATATGTAATCGGTATCCAGTCAAGGATCTCGAGGAGGAGCTTCATCATGTCAGGCCGCGCCTCGGCGAACTCGCCCCAGCTACTCATAACGAGACTTCCTCACTCAGCTCGAACAGATCGAGGTCGCTAGGTATGATGCGGCACTTGCCGGGCTCGTGGTAAAGCATGATACGTCCGGCCAGGGAGTCCTCGCGAACGAAGTGAAGAACCGCTTCGCCGATATCCTGCGGCGTGAGCATAGGATCAGGCACTCCTGCCGCGCGTTTTTCGTCATCCGAGGCCGTGGCCAGGTATTTCTTCACTGCTTCGGTCGCGACCCAACCGGGGCAGATGCAGTTTACGGAAATGCCCATCTGTTCTTTCAACCGCCCGAGAGAGGCCGTCATACGCATGACTCCGGCCTTGGCAGCAGCGTACTCAGTGTAGTCGTAAGGCTTAAAGCCTACGCCGGCGGACGACGAAATGCTGACAACCGTCCCGCCGCCGCGCTTGTCGATCGCATGAAGGCCACGATAGGTGGTGAGCATTACCGCACGCAAGAAGCTGTCGACGATCGGCAACCAGCGCTCGGGTTCTCCTTCCGGGAAGTATGGCGGACTCCCGTGTGGGCCAGCGTTATTGACGAGAACATCGAGCCCGCCGAAGTTCTCCTCGGCGAAGGCCACCATGCGCTGGATCTCGTCATCTCGCGTAACGTCCGCGTGAACGAACGCTGCTTTGCCGCCCGCCGACTCGATCATGCTCGCAGTCTCGCGGCCGTGCTCGGCGTGCACATCGTTGACGACGACCTGAGCGTCGGCGACAGCAAGTTGCCGTGCGATGCCACGGCCGATGCCGTAGCCGGCACCGGTGACCAGCGCAACCTTACCGGGAATGTCCATTCGTGCTTGTGCTGGCGTTGAAGATGCGAGCCGTGGCAGTAGCCGTCGCGATGAGCTCTCCGTCGACGGTCGTGAGCATGCCTTCGAGGAAGGCAATCGAGCTCGTCTTGTGGACGAGCGTCCCCTCGGCGATGATCGGCCCCGGTCTCGCCGGGCGGACGAAGTTCACCTTCATCTCGATCGTCGGCGCGAACTGGTCCGCCGGTAGCGTTGTGAAGAGCGCAGGCCCCATTGCGTCGTCGAGCATCGCGGCCAGGAAGCCACCCTGAATCGCGCCGTGCGGGTTGCAGAAGTCCGGCCGAGCCGCGTATTGCACCCGCGCACGACCGGGCTGGAGGTCGAGCGCTTTCCAGCCAAGGAGAACGGCCGCCGGTGGCATCTCAACGACCCCTTCGGAAACGGCCCGAAGGACGTCGAGACCGCTAATGTCAGTTGTCGCGGTCATTACTCAGAACCTCCTTCGCGCAGCCAAGGAGTGTACGTCACGCCCAACAAGATGCCCTCCGGAGTGAGCAGGCGGGCAGTGGTCTGCCCCCAAGGCTCCACCTTGGCATCCTGCAAGACATCAATGCCCCGCGACCTCAGCTCCGAGACAGCCGCAGACACGTCATCCACCTCGAACTCGATCGTCACCTGCGGCTGGGTGAGGTCCGCGGGCCATTCTTCTCGCCCAAACGTGCTCATCGCTGCATCACGGAGAGTCCAAAGCCCAAAGTGCTTCACGCCCTCAAGGTCAGCGACGGAGTAGTCACCCTCTTCCGCCCTCACGGGAAGGCCCAGCTTCTCTCCATAGAAGTCGCGAGCCCTGGCGGAACTTTCAACAATTGGAGTAACGCCGGCGACGAAGCGAACCTCCACCCTACGCCTCCGGCTTGTACTCGATGATTTGGCAATAGTTGCCGTCGGGGTCCTGGAAGGTGGAGATCAATCCGCCCCACCACTCCTTGCCCCCCGTACGCAGGAACTCGACGCCCTTGCCTTCGAGTCGCGACTGCTCCTCCTTCAGGTCGTCGACAAAGAAGTCGATCAGCACTCGTTGAGGCTCCTTGGCCGGCCCCGTCGTCTCGCTGTGCCCGTCGATAGCGATAACCGCGCCCCCGGCGTGGAAGGCGTCATCGCCCATGTCCGGGTTCTTCTCGAGCCCGACTGTCTGGCCATAAAACGCCTTCAGGCGCTCAGGGTCTTCGCTGGTGAGGTTGATCAGAAACGTGTTGACCTTCATTAAGGCCTCCTTTCCCTAGCTCGCTGGCGGTTCACGCATTCGGCTCAAGCGGCGAAAAGAGAGCCACGATATTACCATCAGGGTCTTTGACCTCCGCATCACGCTGACCCCAGAATGCGTCCCACGGTTCCTTGTAAGCCTCGACCCCCTGGTCGATTAGGCTCTTGTACAGCACATCCACTCCGCCGGGTGAGTCACATAAGAAAGCCAGAGCTATTCGGTGCCCTCCGCTCGGCTGGATCCAGTCTGGATCGAACGAGCTCACTTCCGCGATGGTGTCGATCATGAAGCGGATTCCTCCTTCCAGGGTCGCTTCAACATGGCCATGCTCCGCTGGATTGGGGAGATCGATCCCGAGACGCCGGTAGAAGGAAATTGAGTCACTCAAGTCAGAGACGATCAATCCTATCGCATCGAGCCGCGGCTTCATGTCCCCGCCTCCTTTCGCTTGCTGACGCGAGATTACGAGGCGCGAATGACAGCATAGTGTCAGTGGTTTCGGCCAGCGAGCAAAATTCGCCGAATTAAGCGTCGGCGTAGCGCTGCGCGAGGGCGGCGGCTTCTCGGTGCACGCGGTCGGCGACATGTGCCGGCGAGAGCACCCGGGCGGAGGCGCCCCAGCTGAGCACCCATGGCAGGAGCCGACGCAGGTCCCACGCGTGGTAGACGAGGACCGCGCCTCCCTCAGCCGGCTCTTCCCGGTCGAAGCCGAAAGCTGGCGTTTCGCGCGCCCATGGCACCGCCGATTGCTCAACCCAGATTCTGACTTCTTCCGGGGTGCTGCGGCTCCGGTCTTCCGCCAGGAGCATGCCGGCCATACGCTCGAACCGTTCCGGGAGCAGCTGGGCGTCCCGGATGCGGCTCGCGCGAAAGTCGCGCATCCCCTCGCGCAGGCGGCAGTAACCAACGACATGCCAGTCCTCGCCGTAGAAGATGAGCGAGTAAGGCTCGACCTTGCGCTCCGTAAGCTCGTCCGAGCTGAACGAGTGGTACTGGAGCCAGAGCACTTGGTCGTTCGCAACCGCCTGCTGCAGGAGCGACAGCCAGGGCGTCGGCTCGCGCCGCATCCAATCCGAAACGCGTATGCGGTGTCGCAGGCGGTCGGTCTCTGCCCTCGTATCCGGCCGGAGCGCCGCCTCGACCTTCGCCGCCGCCGAGCGGGCAGCCTCTCGCTGCTCCGGAGTGCCCAGGCCGTGTGCCAGATCGCTGCCGAGCAGAAGCTGGACAGCCTCTTCGACCGTGAACGCGATCGGCGGAAGGTGATACCCCGGAGCGAGCCGGTAGCCCTCCCCGGGCATAGCTGCGACCGGCACACCGGCCTGGCAGAGGGCGTCGATATCGCGATAAACGGTGCGCACCGAGCACTCGCACTCCTCCGCGAGATCAGCCGCGCGGAAGGCGGTTTCCTCGCGCAACCGCGTGAGGATGAGTAGCCGGCGGTCCATCTGCTTCACGGTACCGCCAAGTATACTTCGGGCGTGGGCACCCCGAGCATCGCCGAACGCGTGGAAGATGTCCGCCGGCGGATTGCGTCGGCCTGTGACCGGAGCGGCCGGTCGCCCGAGGAGATCACGCTAGTAGCGGTGACGAAGGGCGTCGCGCTTGATGCGATACGCGAGGCCGTCGAGGCAGGCGTCCATCACGTGGGGGAGAACCGGGTGCAAGAGGCAGAGGCCAAGCAGCCATCGCTGGCCGATATCAACGCGCTCGTGACGTGGCACATGGTAGGCCACCTGCAGACCAACAAAGTCAAGACCGCATTGGGGCTCTTTGATATAATTCATTCTGTGGACTCGCTCCACCTGGCTGAAGCTGTTTCCCGTAGCGCTACGAAGCCCGTACCCGTCTTCCTCGAAGTAAATATCACCGGCGAGAACACAAAGTTTGGTCTCTCCGCCGATGAACTCATTCGAGACGGTGCCACTGTTGCGCTTCTTCCGAATCTAGAGGTCCGTGGCCTCATGATGGTCGCTCCTCAAGCCGCCGACGCAGAGCACGTACGGCCACACTTCCGGCGCCTACGCGAGGCAGCAGAGCGTTTGGACCTGCGAGAGCTATCGATGGGCATGAGCGACGACTTCGAAATGGCGGTCGAAGAAGGTGCCACACACGTGCGAATTGGCCGCGCCATCTTCGGGGAGCGCGTCTAGATGAAGCTGGCCTTTATCGGCGCCGGGGTCATGGGCGAGGCGATCATTGCGGGCGTGCTCGACAAGGGCATCGTCTCGCCGGCTGATATTTCCGCTTGCGATATCTCAGCGGCGCGCCGTGAGCATCTGGCCAAGACATACGGCGTAGGCGTGGGCGAAGAGGCGGCTGCCGTCTCATCTAAGAGCGATATCGTCATGCTCGCCGTGAAGCCGCAGGAGTTTCCCGCCGCAGGACGATCTCTCAACTCGAACCTAAACGGCAGACAGACTGTTATGTCGATCATGGCGGGCGTCCCGATCGATGCCATTCGATCAGCGCTCAAGCATGACGCCGTTGTGCGCGCGATCCCGAACACGCCTGCACAGATCGGCGAAGGGATGACCGTCTGGACGGCAACCGAGGCCGTGACCGACGCGAGGCGGGAAGACGTCCGAAGCGTACTCTCAGTCCTCGGACGGGAGCTGTACGTCGCCGACGAGAAGTACATCGATATGGCGACAGCCGTCAGCTCGAGCGGGCCCGCCTACGTCTTTCTAGTCATCGAAGCGCTCATCGACGCGGCGGTCCACATCGGCCTGCGCCGGGAGATGGCCGTACCGATGGTGCTTCAGACCGTCCTCGGCTCAGCGCGCTATGCGCTCGAGACCGGCAAGCATCCGGCGGAGTTGCGCAACCAGGTGACATCGCCGGGCGGTACCACCACCGAGGGACTCAGAGTGCTGGAGGAGGCAGGTGTGCGGGCGGCCTTCCTGAATGCCGTGGAAGCCGCGTACGAGAAGGCGAAGGCGTTGGGAGGCCAGAAATAGAAGCGCTCGCGCTCTTCGTTCGGATACTTGCCGGGATCCTTTGGGTGGCTATTATGATTCGCGTTGTCTTGTCGTGGGTCGGCTATAATCCCAGCAATCCACTGCACAATTTCATCCACGAGATCACGGAGCCGATACTGGCGCCCATTAGGTCGATCATGCCGCGTATCGGTATGTTCGATCTCTCGCCCATGGTCGCTTTGTTCGCGCTGACATTCGTCCTCAGAGCCTCGTTCTCTTTCGGTTAACTATGGGGGTTAAGCGAACCTATTTTGTCGAATTAGTGCCATTTGCCCGTTGTGAAGCGACAAGGGCCGATGCTACGATGCCGTGGATTTCGAGCGAGCAAAGGAGCAAAGCATGGGGCGAAATAACGGAACGGCCACGGCCACGATGACGCAGAACAACGCCGGTGAGGGAGACGAGCGTCTGCGCGCGCTCGACCTCGCGATCGGCCAAATCGAAAAGCAGTTCGGCAGAGGCTCCATCATGAGATTGGGCGAAGTCTCCGCCAAGATGACAGTCGAGACGATCCCGACCGGTTCCCTGGCGCTCGATGTCGCGCTCGGGGGCGGCATTCCGCGCGGACGAATCACCGAGATCTTCGGGCCAGAGATGGCCGGCAAGTCTACCGTGGCGATGCACATCATCGCACAGGCGCAGCGGGCAGGTGGGCTCTCGGCCTACATTGATGTTGAGCACGCACTCGACCCTACCTTCGCCGGCGCCATTGGCATCAACATTGAAGACCTTCTCATCTCTCAGCCGGATACCGGGGAGCAGGCGCTCGAGATTTGCGAGGCGCTAGTCAGATCGAACGCGGTAGACGTAATCATCATCGACTCCGTTGCCGCCCTCGTGCCGCGGGCGGAGATCGAAGGCGATATGGGCGACTCGCTTCCGGGCCTCCAGGCACGCCTCATGTCGCAGGCGCTACGAAAGCTGACAGCGTCGATTTCCCGCTCGCGGACGGCGGTCATCTTCATCAACCAGCTTCGCGAGAAGATCGGCATCATCTTCGGCAATCCAGAGACGACACCGGGCGGCCGGGCGCTCAAGTTCTACAGCTCGGTACGAATCGACCTGCGGCGCGTCGAGAGCTTGAAGCAGGCGGGGACGGTGATCGGGAGCCGGGTGAAGGCGAAGATCGTGAAGAACAAAGTTGCACCTCCCTTCCGCACGGCCGAGTTCGACATGATCTTCACCGGCGCCCACATCGGCATCAGCCGCGAAGGCGACATCCTCGACCTCGCGGCCGACAACGGCATCGTAAAAAAGCAGGGCGCCTTCTACTCTTACGGCGGGCAAAAGCTCGGCCAGGGACGCGAGCAGGCGAAAGATTACCTACGCGAAAACCCAGATCTAGCACAGGACCTCGAAGCGCAGATCCGCGCCAAGAGCGCCAATACGCCGCAGCCGGTGCCCGTGTCCTCGGGGCTCGAGGAGGGAGAAGCGGAATCGAGCTAGGCCGCGATTGCGGCCGGAGCATATTGGCGTTAGCATGAGTTAACTATGCTCCGGTTATCCGCCCGGCGCAGACGGTGGGCGATCAGGCTCGGCAGCGTATTCGTATTGCTTCTCGCTGTCTTGCCCCAGGTTCTCTATCTCGGGAATCCCGCGGCGGGCGAGGATACATCAGCCTCAGCGGCCTCAAACCACCACTCGCATCAGGACGAGACGGCTGCCGAGCACGCAAACCATTGCCACACCGGCCCGAAGAGCTGCGCCGGCGCTGAAGGCGCGGTCGTCGCCCCGGGTTCGAACATCGTCGCGGCGCTACCGCCCCACGGCATGTCTCACAAAGTCGACAGCGCTGTCATAGGCAGCACATACTCGGTCTGGCAGCGTCTGGATAAGCCTCCCCGCCCAGTCTAGTCCAAGAGACCAATCGGGTTCGTACAGTAATAAGGGAGGCATTTCTCCAGTGAGACGCATCATCGCGTTTATGCTTGTCGCCGTTCTGGCGCTGACCGCCGGCGGCCTGGCTACCTCGAATAATGCTCTTGCTCACGAGCATCGCGCCGTGGGTGACTATGAACTCACAGTAGGCTTTCTGAACGAGCCCAGCATAGCCTTCCAGCCCAACGGTCTCTCCCTCGAGGTGAAGCTCTTCCCGAACGGTGTGCCGGCCGAGGGTGACGAAGCGGCAGAAGCGTCGGGCCAGCCGGTCGAAGGTCTCGAACAAACGGTCAAAGCGGAGGTCATCGTCGGCGGCGGCGCCAAGAAGATGGACCTGCCGCTCGAAGCCGCCTTCGGCCAGCCGGGCGCCTACGAGGCTCACTTTATCCCGACCCTTGCCGGGGATTACTCGTTCCACATTTCCGGGAAGCTAGAGAGCCAGAATGTAGACGAGACGTTCGACTCGGGGCCCGAGACGTTCGATCCCGTTGACTCGCCAGACGATCTGGAGTTCCCGGACAAGGCGCCTACCAATGCTGAGCTTCAGGCGTCAATTAACTCGCTGCAGAACAGGTCCAGCGGCGGTTCTGACGACACCGCGCGGGCTCTCGGGATCATCGGGATCATCGCCGGTTTGATCGGCGTCGCGGCGGGTGGCGTTGCGCTGGCGTCGCGGAGGATCTAGGGAGAGGGACGAGGTGTTTACACTTAGAGATGGTGGCATGATGCGGCTGGCGACGTTATTTATCGCAATCTTGCTCGTGGGCGTGGCGTTCGGCGCACGCAGCTCCAGCGCATCCGCCCACGCGCAGTTCATTCGATCGACCCCGGAGGCGAATTCCGTG
>VBEJ01000168.1 GCA_005882985.1 Chloroflexota bacterium | reverse complement strand
CCGAACCACTTAACGACCTGTCGCGATCGGTGATGTCTCTGGTCAACGAGCGGCGCGCTCAAGCTGGGCTGCCGGCGCTGTCGCCGAACGCGGCCCTAATTAACGCCGCTCAGCGGTATGCTGAGTTGCATTTCGCCGCGGGGCCGTACCAGTTGAGCCACACACTGGATGGGGCACCGAGCGACCGCGCCGCCCGCGCCGGTTACATGGGTGGGGTAGGCGAGGTGATCGTCACCGGCCCGCCATCGGCCCAAAAGCTGGTCGATCTCTGGATGGGCAGCCCGCCACACTACGCGATCATTATGGGCACTCAGTTCTCGGAGATAGGCGTCGGCTGCGCGGTAGGGCCTTATGCGGACGGCGCTGGCAATGTCTTTGAGACTGCGCTCTGCGTAGGAATGGCGGGGATACCTTAGTCTCCGGCCCGCTAGAGGAGCGCCACTCTCGAGACAACCAATAAGCGCTCCTAGCGGCTGCGCTCGGAGTCGGCCAACTGCTCGGAAGTGACGTTCTCGACTACGTTGTCGCCGCTGCGGACGACGATGGACGAGACGGGCATGCTGTCGCTTTCGTTGATCTCCTGGTGAACCAGCCGCGCGGGGATGTAGATGAAGTCGCCCGGGCCAGCCTCCGCACGATTCTCGAGGCGGGCGCCCCAACGGATGGAGATCGAGCCTTCAGTGACGCAGACTACGCTGTCGCAGTCACCGTGATGGTGCGCCCCGGTTCTCGTCGCCGGATCGACAGTGACGACGCCGACCCACAGCTTCTCACTGCCGACCGAAGCTCGGTCGATCGCGGCGCGGCGTCGCATGCCCGGAGTTTGGGCCGTACGCTGATCTAGGTCGCCGAAGCGGACGATGCGAACCTCGCTCATCGGAGGCGCTCGTGGGATCGCATGGCGTCGAAAATGATAGCACTCTGCGAGAGGCAGTCTTTCGGATGCGCGTTGACGCCGTTGAGCGAGCGCAACTAACATCAGGCGTACGCCGCCAATTGCGCGCCCCCCGCGCCATCACCATCGAAGGAGTAGCGATGAAACTTGGATTCAACGTCCCGAACCTCGGCCCAGCGGCCAGCCCCGAGAATGTCATCAAGATCGCACAGAAGGCGGAGGAGCTTGGCTATGACTCCATATGGACGACCGAGCGTCTCCTCGTTCCGGTGAACCCGAAGGCCGGTTACGGCGGGATGGCGGGTGTCCCGATCCCAGAGCAGTACAAGGTCCAGCTAGACCCGCTCGATACGCTGAGTGTTGTTGCAGCCGTGACGAAGCGGGCGCGGCTGGGGACAAGCGTCCTCGACCTGCCGTTCTACAACGCAGCGCTGCTCGCCCGGCGGTTGACAACGCTTGATGTCTTCTCGGGTGGGCGGCTGACGATCGGGTTCGGGGTTGGCTGGTGTCCGGAGGAGTTCGACGCAGTGGGAGTCTCCATTCATCAACGGGGGAAGCGAGCGGACGAGGCTCTCGACATGTTCAAGGCGATCTGGACGAAGGACCCGGTAGAGTTTCAGGGGAGCATCTGGAAGATCCCGCCGTCTTATATACAGCCGAAGCCGGTGCAGAAGCCGCACCCACCGATCTTGATGGCGGCGTTCGCACCGGCGGCGATGAAGCGAATTGCGACGAAGGCGGACGGCTGGCTTCCGGTGGGACTGCCTGTGCCCGCGATGAAACAGATGTGGGAAGGCATCCAGGGCATGGCCAAAGAGGCCGGACGCGACCCATCGAAACTTCAGCTAATCGTGCGCGCGAACTTCTCGATTTCGCCGGAGACGGGGCCGGAAGGGCGCTTCATCTTCACCGGTTCTGAGGAGCAGATCAAGCAAGATATAGCGGACGTGCGCGCTATGGGCGCCGATGAGTTGCACTTCGACCCGACGACAGGGGCGCAGGGCGGCACGGCGCAGAGGTGGTCCGAGAGTATCGAGCGGATTCGGGAACTAGCCGGCTAGTCCTTCGACTCGATCAGCGCGAGCAACTCTTTCGTCGACTCCGCCGCTTTACGGATGCCTTCGATCTCGTCGTCCCAGAGGGGCGGCGCGTAGACCTGCTCGATGCCGCCTGCGCCGAGCTTCAGTGGAAGGCCGACGAAGGCGTCCTCGATGTCGTACTCGCCATTGGTGAGCGTGGCACAGGGGATGATGCGCTTCTTGTCGAGCAGGATAGTCTCGACCATCCCGGCGGTGGCCGCAGCCGGCGCATAGAAGGCGGACCCGGTCTTCAGTAGGGAGACAACCTCTGCGCCGCCGTTCTTCGCCCTCTGAACGACCGCGTCGATTTTGTCTCGTGGCAAAAGCGAAGTGAGCGGGACGCCTCCGACGTGCGCGGTGCTGACGATGGGTACCATCGTCGCTTCGGTGTGGCCGCCGAGGACCTGGGCGTGGACATCCTCGACGGAGGCTTCGGTGGCCCAGGCGATAAACGTGCGGTAGCGGGCGCTGTCCAGCATGCCCCCCTGACCGACGACGCGCTCCTTCGGCAGGCCGGTCGCCTCGAGCGCGACGTGGCACATCACGTCCATAGGGTTAGCGAAGATGATGTAGACAGCGTCCGGAGAGTGCTTGACCGCGTTCTTCGCGACGTCGCCGACGATGCCGGCGTTGATGTTGAGCAGCTCTTCGCGGGTCATCCCGGGTTTGCGCGGGACGCCCGAGGTGATGACGACGACATTCGAGCCCGCGGTGTCCTTCCAGTCGTTCGTGCCGGTGACGGGGCCGTCGAAGCCGATGTGGGGCGCGGACTCGCCCAAGTCGAGTGCCTTGCCTTGCGGGAGCCCCTCGATGATGTCGTGCAGGACGACGTCGACGTAGCCGGTCTCAGCGAGGCGCTGGGCCATAGTGCCGCCGGTCATACCGGCGCCGACGATCGTTACTTTGGAGCGCAAGGGGCCTCCTTCTGAATGCGAGCAGGACGCAGCAAGCCTCGCGGCCACGGCCTGCTATCTTATTTCATCTTCTCGATAACGGCGTCAGCGACCTGAGAGGTCCCGACGGCGGTAGGGTCGTCGGGCGACGGCTTCATGTCGTAAGTTACGCTTTTTCCTTCGGCGATGACGGCAGCGAGCGCGTGTTCCATGCGGTCTGCAGCGTCCGTCTCGGCGATGTGGCGGAGCATCATGACTCCGGAGAGCATGAGGGCCATCGGGTTGACTTTGTTCTGGCCAGCATACTTGGGAGCGCTTCCGTGGACGGGCTCGAACAGGGCGATCTCATCGCCGAGGTTGGCGCCGGGGGCGACGCCGAGGCCGCCGACGAGTCCGGCGCAGAGGTCGGAGAGAACGTCGCCGTAGAGGTTCGGGAGAAGCAGGACGTCGTAGTTTTCGGGCTTTTGGACGAGCTGCATCGCCATGTTGTCGACGAGCACTTCCTGGTAGTCGATGTCGCTATAGCCTTCGGCGACGTGGCGGGCTGTGGCGAAGAAGAGACCGTCGGTGAACTTCAGAATGTTGTCCTTGGCGACCACCGTCACCTTCTTCCGTCCGTATTTTCGGGCGTATTCGAAGGCGAAGCGGGCGACGCGGGTGGTGCCGCGCTCGCTGATGATCTTGAGCGAGAGGCCGGCGTCCTCCCGGATGCGACCCATGCCGGCGGCATCGGTCAGCTCGCCGATCTTCTGGATGGCCGGGTCGCCCTTCTCGAACTCGACGCCGGCGTAGAGGTCCTCGTGGTTCTCGCGGACGATGACGAGGTCGATGTTCTGGTAGCGGGAGCGGACGCCCGGGTAGCTTTTGGCGGGGCGCAGGCAGGCATAGAGGTCGAGCATCTTGCGGAGGGCGACGTTGACGGAGCGAAAGCCACCGCCGCGCGGTGTAGTGATCGGGCCCTTGATGGCGACCTTGTTGGCGCGGACGGAGTCAAGGACTTCTTCCGGAAGGACGGAGCCGTACTTCTCGGCGGCGTCGAGGCCGGCTTCGCGGTAATCCCAATCAAAGGCGACGCCGGTGGCCTCGAGGACGCGGATGGTGGCGTCCACGATCTCTGGGCCGATGCCGTCGCCG
>VBEJ01000164.1 GCA_005882985.1 Chloroflexota bacterium | reverse complement strand
GGCCTCCTGCGCCGCGCGAATCGCCTCGGCGATGAGCTTCTCGATCTCGTGTCTGATCATCGGTTGAAACTAGATACCGCCCCCGTTTGTGGGGACGGTACGCGTTGATTCTAACGAGTGCGCTGAACGATGTCACGTATTGGCGGTCGCAAGACCGTAAATCTCCCAAGCGCCGCCAGGCCGGGGGTCTGGGGGTGTCCCCCAGTCCAACATCCCGGGCGGGCGGGTGGGAAGAAAGACCATCCGCTTGTCTCGAAGGAGGAACAAGACATTACGAGGGACTGGGGCGGCTCTGAGATCGTTACGAAACCTCCGCTGACAGCCGGTCCCACAGCGTCCTCACCCGCTCCCCAAGCGCCGCATGCTCCGGGCGCTCAAGCTCCGGATCGTCGTCCAGGATCGCCGTCGCCTCGTCCTTCGCGAGCTGGATGAGCTTCGTGTCCGTCAGCCTCGCCACTCGCAGGTCAGGCAGGCCGGACTGGCGCGTGCCGAAGTACTCCCCGGGGCCGCGCAGCCGCAGGTCTTCCTCTGCCAGCTTGAAGCCGTCGCTGGTGGACTCCATGATGCGCAACCGCTCTTCGCCTTCTTCGGACGGCTCCTCGAAGAGCAAGAGGCAGGTCGAGGGCAGCTCGCTGCGGCGCACCCTGCCGCGGAACTGGTGGAGCTGCGTCAGCCCAAAGCGGTCCGCCCCCTCTATCAGGATGACTGTCGCGTTCGGAACGTCGATCCCGACTTCAACGACGGCAGTGGAGACCAGGATATCGAGCTCGCCGTCGCGGAAGGCGCGCATCGTCGCGTCCTTCTCCGCTGGCGTCATGCGGCCGTGGAGCAGCCCGAGGCGCAGGTCCGGAAAGACGTCCCGCGCGAGCCGTTCGTACTCCTGCACGGCCGCCTTCGTCTGGATGGTCTCGGACTCTTCGACGAGCGGGCAGATGATGTACGCCTGTCGCCCCTCGGCCACCCTATCACGCACGAACTTATATGCGCTTTCGCGTCGCTGCGGTGGGATGCGATAGGTCTTCGTTTCCGGGCGGTCGGGCGGCATCTCGTCCAGCACCGTTATGTCGAGATCGCCGTATACCGTGAGCGCCAGCGTGCGGGGGATCGGCGTCGCCGTCATAACCAGCACGTGCGGCGTACCGCCCTTCTCCCGTAGCGCCGCTCGTTGTTCGACGCCGAAGCGGTGCTGCTCATCGACGACCACCAGCCCCAGCCGGCTGAACTCGACGTCTCCCTGGACCAGTGCGTGCGTCCCGACCGCGATATCGGCGCTGCCGCTCCCGATCGCCTCTCTCGCCGCCGACTTCTCGGCCGCCTTGAGGCTGCCCCGCAGTAACGCGACGTTCACCGGCCGGTCGAGGTACGGCGGGCGCAGCGTCAGGTAGCCGGGGCCCGTCTCCTGGAACCAAACACCCCCTATCTCTCCTTCCTCCTCCCCTGTCCCGCGTTCCGACAGCAACTTCACGAAGGTCTTGAAGTGCTGTTCCGCTAGGATCTCGGTGGGCGCCATAATCACCCCCTGATAGCCGGAGGCTACCGCCGCGAGCAGTGCGTTCGCGGCGACCACCGTCTTGCCGCTCCCGACATCTCCCTCCAGCAGCCGGCTCATCGGCACATCCCGGTTGGTGTCCGCGAGAATCGTCTCGATCGCGCGGTGCTGGGCGGACGTCATCGCGAAGGGAAGCGAACCGATAAACCCGTCACGTAACGCATCGGGCATAGCCAGTACCGGCGCCGAGCCGGCGGTCTGCCACTCACGGCGGCGCTTGATGACGCCGAGTTCCACGACTAGAAGTTCCTCAAAGGCAAACCGTTGCGTCCCTGCTTCGGCGTGCTCGCGCGTGTCGGGCAGATGCACCCGGCGCATCGCCTCGGGCGCCGGCGGCAGCCGCAGACGCGATCGTAGCTCTTCGGGCAGCGTCTCGGGCAGTTTTGCTGCGAAACCGCCCACCGCCTGCTCCTTCAGCGACAGGATGTCGCGCTGCTCGAGGTTCTTCGTGCTCGGGTAAACCGGGACGATGCGGCGCGCCCGCAGGGCCTCGTCCGTCGGGTCCCCGAACTCCGGGTTCTCCATTTGAAGCCGTCCACGAAAGGCCGTCACCTTTCCGCTGAACGCGACTTTCAGGCCTTCATACAGCCTCCGTGCCACCCACGGCCCGGACCACCAGATGACGCGAATGCTACCGGTCCCGTCGTTGATGATTGCCTCGGTCACCTTCCTTCGACCGACGACCGACGCGCCCGAAGACCAGACCTGACCGATGATCGTCTGGTGTTCGCCGGGGCGCAATTGCGCGATCGGCTTAGCCGGCGGGTATTCGTCGTAGCGCACGGGGAAATGAAAGAGAAAGTCCTCGACCGTTTCGACACGCAGCCGCTTAAGCTTGGAAGCCATGCCCTTGCTCACGCCCTTGAACACCGTGACGGGCGAGTCCAGCCTTCCGATGGCCGTTGGCGGCGCGACGGCCCGCGACGAACCGCTCCCGCTCTCCCGAGGGGGGGCGGCAGGGGAAGGGGCATTGGGGGGAGGCCCGTCCGCCGTGGCGGAGGGGGCCGGGGGGTGAGGCCCCGGAAACTCGATGATCCGCCCAGACGGGCGCGCGCCGCCCTCCCCGTCACGATCATTTCCAATGGGCGGCTCCGCCTCGACGGCCTTCAGCAACTCCTCGACTACGCGTCGTCGCTGGACGGGGTGCAGGGCATGGTACCCGCCCGGCGGAAGCGCCTGGAGCACTCGCGAGAATGCGTGGCCTGGCGAGAGCTGCATTTCGCCGGCGAAGCGGAGCAGGTAGCGATCGAGCCCGCCGATGACCGATGTGTCCGCGAACTTGCGACGCCGCTCCAGGTCGAGGACTTTGCGCAGGCCCTCCGCTGCCTCACTCAACCGGCTACTCTTCACCCTCCAGTACACCCACCCCGAGCACGCCCGGCCCCGTGTGCACCCCTATTACCGGGCCGAGCCGCGACACATTAATCGGAACTCCGGCCATCGCTTCGCGCAGCCGGCGGCACATCTCGTCGGCATCCTGCGGGTTCGTCGAGTAGGCAACCGCCGCCTCGACCGGGCTCGTGTAAGACGTGACGATCTCGAAGATACGCTTATGAGCGTGCGCTTTCGTCCTCACGCGCTCGCCCGGATGCACCTCACCGTCGCGGAGATACAGCAGCGGCTTGATACGCAGCATGTTGCCGAGGAAGGCCCGCGCCCGGCCGATCCTGCCGCCCCGCCGCACGTATTCGAGCGTATCGAGCACGACGAGGATGCGCACGCGCGGCACCATCGCCTCAACCATCGTCTTGATCTCCTCGACATCGGCCCCGCCTACGGCCGCCTTCGCCGCAGCGCAGACCAGAAAGCTCATCCCCAGCGACACCAGTTGCGAGTCGATCACCTCGATGCGAGAGCCGCGGTCCGCGAGCTGCTCCGCCGCCCGTCGCGCGTTGTTCGCCGTCGCCGAGAGCTTGCCGGAGATATGGATCGAGACGATATCAGCACCGTCGGAGAGAAGCGGCTCGTACGCCTGGAGGAAGTCACCTGGCGAAGGCGCGCGCTCAACCCGGTCACTGAATGTCACCCGCGACGGGGATCGGCAGGGCAGAAGTGCCCACTACACCATTGGCTCGAGCCGATTGCTGGGCCCGCCTACTGGCCGGCTTTACAGCAAGAGCGCGTCATCCTGTTGTTCGAAGGATTGCTATCGTCGCTCGCCAGCGCGTTGTAGCACGGCATGCTCTGAAGCTGGCCCGGCCCGCAGGCAGCCGCATCGTCACCGTGAGCATCTGCCACAGCTACGATCGTGAACGCCTTCCCGCGGGCGCCGGCTGCATTGGCGCAGGCAAACGAGAGGCTGGCTGAGGAAACCGTCGTCTTTTTCCCCGGCGCGACCGTTACAGTCGTGGCGAGGACACGCCCGCTGGGCGCGCATCCGTACGGGTTCGACGGCCCGCCCGGCGGTGTCACATCAGCATACACGCCCATCGACTCGCTGTGGTCGCCTAGGTTCTGCACCCGGACGTCGATCGGCCTCGACGCCCCACCGTCATTCGGCACCGAGATCTTGAGCGCGGCAGCATCGTGCACACCAGTCGGCGTCGGCGTTGGCGTCGCCCCGGTCGTTGCAGTCGGTGTTGGCGTAGCTGTCGGTGTGGGGCTAGAAGCGTTTTGCCGCAAGACGATGAGACCATTGTTGTAATCAGAGATTGCGATATCAAGAGCACCATCGTTGTTGATGTCACCAATCGCTACACCGTTGGGACGATAGCTGCTGGCATATGGAATCTGGTAAACCTCTTCGCTCGAGAGCCTGCCGTCGCTGTTTTGGAGATAGACACCAGCCCTCTGATATCCGTCGTGAACTACAACTACGTCCTGCCGCCCGTCCCCGTTGATATCAGCCGCCTCCACGGGACCGGGGAGGTCCAGGGTCGAATAGATAGCAGGCGCGTCCAGAGTCCCCAACTGGTTCTGAGGAAAGACTTCTAGTTTAGAATTCGGACTGTTTCCCCACACCGTAGCGATGACGTCCTGCCGGTGATCACCGGTGACGTCAGCGACTTCGAGGGTGCTATAGCGGGATCCATTCGCATCGCGGTAACTTGCAGGGGCACCGAAATTGCCATCGGGTTGCTGCTGGAACACGAGGACGTCCCCCCTTGTACCGACGATGTCAATCCTCCGGTCGCCCGTAACGTCGCCCAGTTCGACCTCGCCGATACCCTGCGAGGAGATGATCGTCGGAGTGCTGAAGCCCGAACCCGTGCCAAGCAGAAGACGTATATCTGGGTTGCTCTCTACGATGTCGTTAACTCTGTCGCCGTTGACATCGGTGATGTCGACGTCGCCCTCTAGGTCAGACGAGACAAGTACACCCGGCTGGAGAGTTCCTGATTGCTGATAGAAGACCTCGGTCCCATTGACAGTGGCCAGCGCAAGATCCGTATAACCGTCGTTATTTAGATCTCCGGCCGTAAGTGCCATCGTGTCGCCGCCGCCATGGTGCGTGCTGTAAGGGATTGGGCAATCCAACGTTCCGTCAGGCTGCTGCACGAACAAGAATACTTTCCAATCGTTCGGTGAGGCGTAGTAAGACGTACTCATCGCGACATCCTTGAGACCGTCCCCGGTGAAGTCACCGGTCGCCACCGACTCCGGCCATGAACCAACCGGGTAAGCCTGGTAGGGCGCGAACCGGCCCGGTACAGCGCTAGGTGTGGGGCTGGCCGTCGTCGTGGGCGTGGGGCTGGCGGGCGATATTGGGACCGGCGCCGAAAACTCTGATGTGCCACACCTGCTCGTAGCCGTCGCCGTCACGTTTGGCCCGGTGACTGCGCCGGGGAAGGTCCAGTGCCCAGTGGCGTCAGCCATCGTGGAGCCGTGATAAATGCGGCCCTCGTCCGCATCGTCCGAGAAGACATCTACAGCGCAACCGGGACAAGCGGTCCCCGATGCCGGGTCTGTAGTGCGGACCGTCGGAGGAGTGAGTTCGTTATTCCCTCCGGCCACGTTGTCGATACCCTTCCCCGAATTACTGTGAATCGAGTTAGCACGAATACTGTTGGCGTCCGCACGCTTCCGGTATTCACCGATTGCGCTCTCGACGCGCACCCCATCGCCGTTGTTGTATGCAATCGTGTTCGGCGCCCCATCGGTCCCGCCGATCGAGTTCCCGGATGCCCTATCGTAGATGAACACGCCGTGAGCTATGTTAGGCAGGGCATTCCCTGCTGAATCCACGCCAATGCGGTTTCCTTGGACGCTATTACCCGTAGCGTACGCGCCGTGAATTGAAACTCCCGACCCGTTTCCGGCGATAACGTTCCCGCTTTGCGCAATGCTGCCGCCCACCGTATTCCCCGGAGCCTCGAGGATTTCCACTCCGGATGCCCCGTTTCCTAGCTCGAGCGTGCCAGTGATATCCGTTCCGATCAGGTTGCCCTGCACGATGTTGCCTACTGCGCGTTCGTAGACAATCGCCACACCGAAGTCACCGTTGCCAGATATTACGTTGCCTTCTCCGGGGTTCGGTCCACCGATCAAGTTGCCCGGCGTGTAGCTAATCGACACACCACTGTCGGTGTTGGGGAGCCGTGCGCTTCCGGTGACATCGGTGCCAATTAAGTTTCCCTGAACCTTGTTGCCCGTCGCACTGAAATCAGGAGCGCCAATCACCAAACCTTGACCGTTACCTGAAATGAGATTTCCCTGCCCACTTATGGGCCCGCCGACAGTATTTTCCGAAGCGGATAGAATCTCGATGCCTATCGCATTCTTAATACTGTTGCCTCCGCTTGCGTCGGTTCCTACGCGGTTGCCTTGGACGATGTTCCTTCTCGCATTCTGCCCGGCTACGGCCAAGCCATAGTTATAGTTGCCCGAAATTAGATTGCCGGCCCCAGCTTCCTTACCTCCGATTTGGTTGTCGGACGCGTCGTCCTCGACCCAGATGCCGGCGTACAGATTACGTACCGCTGTCGTCCCAGAACTATCGGTGCCCACGTAGTTTCCCAAGAGCGAGTTACTGACGGATGCGCCCGTTATCTTGATGCCCATGCCCTCGTTTCCAGAAGCGATATTTCGCGCTGCGGACGATAGCCCGCCTATACGGTTGTGACTGGCATCGACGATGCTGACCCCATTGGTGTTCGGCTTTGCAATTTGCCCGGTGATGTCTAGCCCTAGAAGGTTCCCTTCGACAGTATTCGAGTCAGACGCGAGCAAAATGCCGTTCCCCACCAGTGAGTCGTATTGATCAAAGCTCTCAAAGTCGTTAATCACCAGCCCGCGGACAGTACTGGGACCGGCCCTGATACTCAGGCCATTTGTATTATTCGATGTTCGCGCCCCACTTAGCTCGATGATCGGGCTCCCCGCGAAACCCGGCTGTGTGGTGCCATCGATAATCACCGGGGCACTGACGTCAGGTAGAGGGCGATAGTCTGGCGTGATCGTTTGCGGGCCCGCCCCGATGTTGAATGCGATAATGTTTTCGGCCGCTTCAAAATTGGACTCCTCGATAGCCGCTCGCAACGTGCATTCCCCGGACGATGTTGCGCAAGAGCGATCGCCAGGAGAGGCATCATCGCCGTCACACGTCGAATTGACGACGAACCGGCCCGGCTCTGCCGCCAGTGTTGATCCCGGGCTTGGCCTTACACATGGGACGGGAGTCGTTGTCGGTGTCGCAGTCACCGTCGGTGTCGGGCTTGAAGTGGGCGCTGCCGTAGGAGTTGGCGTACAGACCGAGCAGAAAGTCGGAGTGGGTGTAGCCGCAGGACAATCAGCGTTCACGCAGTCCAGCGCCATGCACTGCGTTCCCTCGCCGTGAAATCCATCGCCCAACGCGCTTGAAGCGACATTGATGTCAGACGTGCCCGAACCATTGAAGACGATCAGCTTTGAACCCGGCGGGTTCGGGGTGACG
>VBEJ01000163.1 GCA_005882985.1 Chloroflexota bacterium | reverse complement strand
TCCATGAGGGCGGCGATTAGCGTGTTGAAGCGAAAGTGCTCGATATCCTCCGTTGCGCGGCGGATCGTCTTGTGTGTGATGTGCCGCAGCTCTCGCGATGAATCACCACCAAACGACGGCTCCCTCTGCACCACGTTCCAGACCCGGTTCAGCCAGCGCTCGATCCCGGAGATGCCCTCCAGCCCGAACGGCCCGCCCTGGTCCCAAGGGCCGATGAACATTAGGTAAATCCGGAAAGCGTCCGCTCCGTAGCGTTCGACCTGCTCGTCCGGGGCGACCACGTTTCCGCGTGACTTCGACATGCGCTGGCCGTCCGGGCCAAGGATCTGCCCCTGGTTGAACAATCGCAGAAACGGCTCATCGCCTTGCACCAGCCCCATGTCCCGGATCGCTTTCCAGAAAAAGCGCGCGTAGAGGAGGTGCATTACGGCGTGTTCGGCGCCGCCCGTGTACTGGTCGACCGGCAGCCAGCGCCTTGCCAGCTCCGGGTCGACCGGCCCGCGATCATAGTGCGGACTGAGGTAGCGGATGAAGTACCAGTTAGAGTCCATGAAGGTGTCCATTGTGTCGGTCTCGCGCTTCGCCGGCCAGCCGCACTTCGGGCACGTCGTGTTCACGAACGCCTCGTGTCTAGCAAGTGGTGAATCGCCCGTAGGCTTGAACTCCGCGTCCTCTGGGAGGAGCACGGGCAGCTGGTCCTCGGCCACCGGCACGATGCCATCAGCCGGGCAGTGCACGATAGGGATTGGAGTCCCCCAGTAGCGCTGACGTGAGATCAGATAGTCTCGTAGGCGATAGCTTACCGTCCGCTTGCCGAAACCCCGCTGCTCGATGAACTCGGCTATCGCCCGCTTTCCGTCCTCATTCCGCAGGCCGTCGAACTGGCCGGAATTGACCATCGTCCCTGGTTCGACGTATGCCTCCTCCAGCTCGCCGCCGTCCCAGTCAGGCGGCGCGATAACGATGGGGATCGGGAGGCCGTATTTCTTTGCGAACTCGAAGTCCCGCTGGTCGTGAGCGGGCACGCCCATTACCGCTCCCGTGCCGTACCACAACAGCGCGTAGTCGGCGATCCAGATCGGTACGTCCTGCCCTGAGAGCAGGTTCCGGCAATAGGCGCCCGTAAAGACGCCCGTTTTCTCGCGCTCGGTGCTCAGGCGCTCGATCTCTGTCTGTTTGCGTGCCTGCTCGGTGTACGCCTCGACTTCTGCTTTTCGTTCGGGTGTCGTGACCTGGCGCACGAGCGGGTGTTCGGGCGCCAGGACCATGAACGTTACGCCGAAGATAGTATCTGGGCGCGTAGTGAAGACCCGAACCTCCTTCGCCGGGGCGCCCGGCATGTCCAGCCCGAATGCCAACTCGACGCCCTCGGAGCGGCCGATCCAGTTGCGCTGCATCGTTGTCACCTGTTCGGGCCAGTCCATCTTCGAGAAGTCCAGCAGCTCATCCGCGTAGGCAGTCGTTTTCAGGAACCACTGCTCGAGGTCGCGGTGCGTGACGGGCGTGCCGCAGCGCTCGCAGGTGCCGTTCGGCAGTACCTGTTCGTTCGCCAGCACCGTCTGGTCTTTCGGGCATGGATACCCTGCTTGATCGCGGCGTTTTCGGCCGGCAGACCGAATGCATCGAAGCCGATCGGGTAGAACACCTCGTATCCGCGCATGCGGTGGTACCGCGCTACGGCGTCCGACGGCGCCATCGGATACCAGTGACCCACATGCAGGTCGCCCGATGTGTAAGGCAGCATCGTCAGGAGGTAGAACCTCCGATCGGCCTCCAGGTTCGTATGGTATAGGCCATCCGCTTCCCAGCGGGCCTGCCATTTCTTTTCGATCTCCTGTGGCCGGTAACGCTCGATTGCCTCAGTCATCTCTTCTCTCCTCGCGCTCCTCGAGGTCGCTTGCCGTTATCGCCTGCTCCATCTCCGGGCGGAGCTGTCGGGCCTGTCGCTGGATCAGGTCGTCGATCCGGCGGGTGAAGGGACGCGACTCTAGGATGGCGAAAACTGCGATTGCGCCGACTATGCCGACTATGTAGAGCTCGGCACCGATGGCCATACCCACCGCAGCCGCGGCCCAGATGGTTGCAGCCGTGGTGATGCCCCGAACGGAGTAACCCTCGCGGAAGATCACTCCCGCACCGATAAAGCCGATGCCCGTCACGATTTGTGCCGCAACCCGGTCCTCGCCGCCCAGAAGCGCCGAAATATCGGTAAACAGACACGATCCGAGAGCTACGAGGGCAATCGTCCGGATGCCCGCCGGATAACCGCGCAACTCGCGTTCCAGGCCGATGAGGCCGCCGAGCACCCCGGCCAGCAGCAGCCGCCCGAGAATCTCGAATTCGTCGCCGGTTGAGACATCGATCGCCAGCGAAATGGGCACAACAAAGAGCGCTTCGACTATCGGCACCAGTGCGCTCATATTTCGTTTCCCATTCGGCTCTCCAAAGCAGCGGCCCCTCCGTCCAGGGACGGAGGGGCCATCGTTCTCCGCGGTACCACCCTGATTTCGCTTCGCAGAAGAGTGAGACAATCCCCGCCTACCCGAAGCGACACTCTGGGGGCGCTGTAACGGGCGCTTTCCCGTCGCCGGCTAAGTCACGTTTTCACCGGCGAGGCTCAGGAGCGAGTTCGGGCCGAATACGCCGGCTCTCACGACCGCCGGCTCTCTGACTTGGGACCCTACTACTCCCCTTCTCCGCCACTGTATGCAGGTCTTTCTGTTCGTCGGCTTGTACAGGGCTGGTGGAGCTGAGGGGGCTCGAACCCCTGACCTCGACACTGCCAGTGTCGCGCTCTCCCAACTGAGCTACAGCCCCACAAAACCGCACGGTCATGGTATCAGACTCGCAGTCCTCCTTCCATCTTCCGTATCATTGCTAGCACGCAACTGTCACCAGCACGTCAAGGAGCCCGCTCATGATGCCCCTCGAAGGAATACGCGTTCTCGATTTGACTCGCCAGGCTCCCGGCCCCTACTGCACGATGCTCCTCGGCGATCTTGGAGCCGACGTCATCATCGTTGAAGAGGCCCCCGGCGCCGGACGGCGCATGGAAATGGGGATGAGCGAGCGCACCCAGGCGTTCTGGGCGCTCAATCGCAACAAGCGCTCGGTCGGCCTGAACCTCAAGGACCCGCGCGCCCAAGACGCGTTCCTCAAGATGGCCGAGAAGGCCGATGTCATAATCGAAGGCTTCCGCCCCGGGGTCGTCAAGCGCCTCGGCGTCGATTACGACGCAGTCAGCACTCGCAACCCCCGGATCGTCTACTGCTCGCTCAGCGGCTACGGCCAGAACGGCCCGTATGCGGGGCTCGTTGGACACGACATCAACTACATCAGCATCGGCGGAGCGCTTGGGATGATCGGCACGCCCGGCTCGCCGCCGGCGATCCCAATGAACATCATCGCGGACTTCGCCGGCGGCGGCCTCTACGCAGCCTTCTCAATTCTCGCCACCGTTCTTGCCCGCGAGAAGACCGGACGCGGCCAATACGTCGACATCGCCATGACCGACGGCGTCACCTCGCTGCTCGCGTTCCCCGCCAGCCAGTACTTCGCCGCCGGCCTAGTGCCGAAGCCGGGAGTCGAGATGCTGAACGGCGGCGCGCCCTACTACTCCGTGTACGAATGTAGCGACGGCAAGTGGCTCAGCATCGGCTGCATCGAGCCCTGGTTCTGGTCCGAGCTCTGCAACGCCCTCGATTGCGAAGACTTCATTCCCCAGCAAATGAACCGCGAGAAGCATCCTGAGATCTTCGACCACCTTCGTAGGCGATTCAAGCAGAGAACCCGCGAGGAGTGGTTCGAAGAGCTGCGTCAGCGCGACATCTGCATCGGTCCGGTCTACACGCTGGACGAGGTCTTCGAGGACCCGCATGTCCAGGCGCGTGGCATGGTCACCACGATCGAGCATCCCGAGTTCGGGCCGGTCAAGCAGGTCGGCGTCGGCCCCAAATTCTCCGACACGCCGGGGGCCGTGCGCACTACCGCCCCGAAGCGCGGCGAGCACACCGCAGACCTCCTCCGCGAATCCGGCTACTCGGACGCCAACATCGAGGAAATGAAAGCGGCCGGGATCGCTGGATAGCCGCGCGGCCTTCGCTTCACTCGGACGCGATGTCCTCAATCACCCGTACGATCCAAATCCGCGCCTCCTTTTCAAAGCGCGGACGCGCTGAAGCGGCCGTCGCCGCTGTCGTTGAGGCCGGTATCTCACCATCGTCCGTCGACCTGGAACATGGAGTGCCTCCCGAGACGCGCGGCCGTGAAGGCCGCTTCGTCTGGCGGGTACTGGTCGCGATCGTGCTGTGGAGCATTGCCGGCGCGGTCCCCGGCGCCGCCTTCGGCTGGCTGCTTGCCGAAACTATCGGTCCGAAAGGGACCGCCGGTCTCGTCGTGCAGGTCGTCTGCTGGACGATCGTGGGACATCTCGTCGCCGGGATGCTTGCCGGCTATGCGCTGCTCGCCGACCGCAGCGCCGAGGAGATGCCGCCCGACCGCCCGGTTTCGCTCCTCACCGTTCGCAATGTGCCGGAAGGTGACGTGCAGCGGGTCCGGCGTCTTCTCAAGGCGACCGGCCCGCTAGACATTCGTATCGACCATGCCTGACGCTCTTCGGCGCGCCCACTAGGGCTTCCTGTTATAGGATTGGGCGCGCAGGATGGCACAGACCGAAGACCACCTCCACCCGAACGAGACTCAGCGGATCGAGGCTTTCAGCGACGGCGTCTTCGCCATTGCTATCACTCTTCTAATCATCGAGATCGGCGTGCCGCACGTCGGCGGAGGGGAGAGCCTCGCCTCGGCGCTTGGCGACCTTTGGCCATCGTATGGCGCTTACGTCCTCAGCTTTGTGATGATCGGGATCTACTGGGCCAACCACCACTCATTCTTTAGACTCTTCGTCCGCACCGACCACTACTTCCTTATGCTGAACGTCCTCTTCCTGATGGCGATCGCCTTCCTTCCCTTCCCGACAGCAGTCCTCGGCGAATACCTGGATGATTCAGCGCAGAGAGACATCGCGGTGAGGCTCTATGCCTTTGCCCTTCTTCTTCCCGCCGTCGGTTGGCTCCTCGTCTGGCTGTACGCGAACGCCCGCGGGCTCGTGGACGAACGCCTCGCGCCTGACTACATCCGGTTCCTGACCGCCCAGTATCTGCTGTCTAATGCACTCTATGCCGGTGCTCTGCTGCTTTCGTTTCTCAATGCTTGGATAGCCCTGACGATAGTGGTTGGGCTCACGTTGCTGTACCTGCTGCCGCCGCGAAGGCCGCGGTTCATCCAATAGTGGTCCCACGAAGAGGGATCAAGGCGGAAACAGCGCCCAGCCGGTAGCCGTCTACTAGTATTGATGGGCTCACAGGGAATCTTGGCTCGTGCCGGTTCTACCGTGGGTCGCGCTGGCCTATTCGTCGCATTCGTTGCGCTATTTGCGAGCGGGCTCGCGGCGGCACCTCCGGCTGGAGCGCGCCCGAGCGAGGACCGGAACCCGAGCTCGAGCGAGACGATTGCGTTCGGCAGCCGGACCGTGGAACTGACCCTCAATCACTCCGCCGGTGGGCCGGCGTGGGATGGCCGCGTGAGAGATCTCGTTGTGACGGCGGGTCCGGTGCTCGAAGATCTGATCGGCGTACCATACCCGGGCCCCGACAAGATCGGTGTCAACGAGCGGACCAGCGGGCAACTGGGCGGGTATGCTGGCCTGGCCGGCTGCTCGCACGTTGTCTGCAATATCCGCCTCTCCACGGGCTTCCGCGACAAGACTTTGTTGCACGAGCTCACCCACGCCTGGACGCAGAGAACGATTATGAGGGATATTACTGGTCCGAGCGCTTCTTTGAGCAACTCGAAGCGACCATCGGAGCCGATGCCTTGAAGCGGGCCCTTGCCACTGTCGTTCCGCGCCCGGCCGGAACGGTGGGTGTCAGGCGCTTCATGGACGCGGTGGACGACGCGGGAGGCGCGAATGCAGATGACCTCTTCATGCGCTATGTGTTCCCCGAAGACAGTGCCTCGGACGTCCTCGCTCGCCGCGCTGCCCGCGACCGGCTCGCGGCGATAAGCACTCGCGCCGCCGCCGAGGCGCCTGAACTGACGCATGGTGCCTTTACGCGCGTAGGCGAGGACATCACCGCGTGGGAATTCGAACCGGCGCTCGCAGCGCTGGATCGGCTCGACGAAGGACTCTCGGCCTACCTCCAGTTGCGTGACCGGCTGCCTGCGCTCAAGAGCATGGCGGACGCGGCTGGCCTCGCTTACCCTTACCCTCTCCAGAGTGCGGTCCAGACCTGGGACTTCACGCCGTTCGTGGCGACCATCGACGACGCGGGACCGGCGATTGAGGCATATATCGATGCGAAGGACAAGCTCTCGAAGCCGCGCAGTGCGTGGCAGCGGTTGGGGTTGATCGGCCAGAAGCCGGAGGAGGAACTCGAGCGCGCCGCGCAACAGTTCGCCGCGGCGAATTTCAAGGGTTCGATCCACCGCAGTCAGGCGGCCGCGGCGCAACTGGACGGCGCGAGGACGCGGGCGGAAACATTTTTTATCATCGCCGGGGCGACACTGCTGCCGGTCCTTATGGCCGCGGCGCTCGTGGTCTGGCGGTGGAAGCCACGTAGCCAGTCTTCGCCGCGCAGCGCCTAGTCCCCGCTCACCACGCCCGCCGCTTCCGCCAGCGACCGCTCGGCCAGGTCTCGTCTGCCCATAAACGGCCCCCATAGCACGAGCAGCGGCAGGCTCAGCGCGACGACGAGGACCGCTCCCGCCCAGAACGGCGCGGTGCTCGAGACGTTATCGGCCAACAAGCCCATGAGTGGGGCGCTCGGTATCAAGACGAACGAGCGGGCGAGGTTCGTGAGCGAGACCACGGTCGCGCGCTGCTCGCTCGGCACCCGGCGGTTCACATAATCGGTGAGCACCGGCTGCGACATCACCATCACGAAGTAGAGCGACAGAAAGGCGACCTGCGCGTAAAGAGACCCCCAGAGAGCGAGCAGCAGGTAGGATGAAACGAGTACGACGGGCATCAGATAGAAGGTGCCCCGTTCGCCGAGTCCCCTCGTGATGCGATGAGCGGCCAGAGCGCCGAAGATGGCGGCGATGCGCATCGGCGTCTGCCAGAGGCCGACTTCGCCGGTACCGATGCCGTGCTCGACCAGGAAAGGCTGGAAGAAGAAGATCGGGCCGATGCTGCCGACCGCCACGACGCCGACGAAGAGGATCGCGTAGCGCACGGCAGCTTGCCGCCGGACGATTTGAGCGCTCTGCCGCAGGACGTCGGGGTACGACAGATGAACGATGGGCCCCTCGCCGCGCGGAGGCTCGCGGAAGGTCAGCGCCGTCAGCGCGGCCAAGCCGGCGATCGCTCCGCTGAGCACGATCGGGAACGGCAGGCTGGTAGCGTTGGCCAGCGGCGCGCCGATGAGAGTGCCCGCCACGGCGGCAACCATATTCAGCGCCCACGTCCGCCCGTAGATCCGCTGGTACTCGTCTTCACGCCCCATTCCTTTGAGCGTGTCATAAATGAACGCGGACTCGGTGCCGTTGTACAACGAGAAGGCGACTCCCCAAACGAGGTAGGAGAGCAGCAGCAACGGAAATGACGAGGCGAGCCCGAAGAGCGTTATCGCCAGCGCGAAGCAGCAGCCGGAGGCGATCAGCGCCGGATCGTCTCTTGCATGGGGCGGCGGCTCGACGATCAGGTTATCAGACCGTTGGGGCCCTCACCCCTCCGCTGCGCGGAGACCCTCCTCCCGTGCGCGGGCGAGGGTTGATGTGCCCTCACCCCTCCGCTGCGCGGAGACCCTCCCTCCCGTGCGCGGGCGAGGGTTGAAGTGCCCTCACCCCGGACCTGCGGTCCGGTCTATCTCAGGTGCTTCAGTCGGCCGTGGCGGTTGCATACTGCGGGCGCCCGGCGGGCCGGTAGACCTGGATCGTCACCCCGCCGGCGGTGGCTCGCGAGTCGACCAGGTCAAGCGCGGTGTCCGGGCCGGTGTCGGGGAATAGCCGCGTGCCCTGGCCGACGACCACGGGGAAGGTGAACAGGTTGATCTCGTCGACGAGGTCGTTGACGAGCAGCCACCGGAACAGGGCGCCGCTGCCGTGCACCTGCAGCTCGCGTCCCGGCTTGGCTTTCAGCTCGCCGACTGCGGCCGTGACCTCACCGGCGAGGACGGTCGTGTCCACCCACTGCGGGTCGAAGGGTGTGGTCGATGCCACGTACTTGGGCTTCGTGTTCAACGCTGTCCAGATCGGGCTGTCGCCCGGATCGTCCCATGTTCCCCAGGAGCCGGCGAAGATCTCGTAGGTCCGCCGGCCGAACAGGAACGCGTCGGCGCGCTGGTAGATCTCGTCCATGACCGTCCCGGCTTCGTTGTCGAAGTGGGCCCATCCGCCGCGCTCGAATACGCCGCGCTCGTCCTCGTCCGGCCCGCCGGGCCCCTGCATCACTCCGTCGACGGAGACCTGCGTGGTGGTCGTCAGCTTCATGGTCGCGGTTCCCTTCTCCATTTGGTCGTCGTTCGGTTCGACCGGACCGCGGCACCGATCTCATCGGTCGCAGCAGAGTCCGTCCGGCCGATCATTCCACACCCCCCCGAACACGGGCCCGCGCGTCGGCGATGTCATGTCCACGCGATCGTTCCGCCTCTCTCGCTCCGCGGTCCCGTGCTGACGATCCGCCGGTTCTCCCACGTCGCGATCGAAGCACGGGACCTCCTGAGCACCTGCAGCGTCGGGCCGCGCGCGCTCCTGTTCCTCGCGGCATGCGTCCGCGGTCGCGCCACATCGTCCCTTTCGCCGC